>JAMFRW010000335.1 GCA_026224975.1 Rhodoferax sp.
CATTGCCCGGGCCATTCGGGTGGCGTCGCGTTCCTGAAGAGCCCCGTCGGCCGGATGTTCCACCAGTTCTTCGGCGAGAACATGCTGCGCGCGGACGTCTGCAATTCGGTCGACGAACTCGGCCAGCTGCTCGACCACACCGGCCCGATCGCGCAGAGCGAGCGCAACGCGGCGCGCATCTTCAATGCCGACCATTGCTTCTTCGTCACCAATGGCACCAGCACCTCGAACAAGATGGTCTGGCACCACGCGGTGGCGCCGGGTGATGTGGTGGTGGTCGACCGCAATTGCCACAAGTCGATCCTGCACGCGATCATCATGACGGGCGCGGTGCCGGTGTTCCTGCGGCCCACGCGCAACCACTACGGGATCATCGGGCCCATCCCGGAAAGCGAGTTTTCGCCCGAGGCCATCCGCAAGAAGATTGCCGCCAACCCGCTGCTCGAAGGCGTGGATGCCGCCACGGTCAAGCCGCGCATCCTCACGCTCACGCAAAGCACCTACGACGGCGTGCTCTACAACACCGAGACCATCAAGCAATCGCTCGATGGCTACATCGACACGCTGCATTTCGACGAAGCCTGGCTGCCGCACGCCGCCTTCCACAAGTTCTACGGCACCTATCACTCGATGGGCAAGAACCGCAAGCGCCCCAAGGACCAGCTCGTCTTCGCCACGCAGTCCACCCACAAGCTGCTTGCCGGCATCAGCCAGGCCTCGCAAGTGCTGGTGCAGGATTCGCAGGAGCGCAAGCTCGACCGCCACCTCTTCAACGAGGCCTACCTAATGCACAGCTCCACCAGCCCGCAGTACGCGATCATCGCGAGCTGCGATGTGGCCGCGGCCATGATGGAGGCGCCCGGCGGCCCGGCCTTGGTGGAAGAAAGCATCGCCGAAGCACTCGACTTCCGGCGCGCGATGCGCAAGGTCGAGAAGGACTACGGCAAGGACTGGTGGTTCACCGTGTGGGGCCCCGACAAGCTCGCCAAGGAAGGCATCGGCAAGAGCGCCGACTGGGTGCTCAAGGCCAACGAGAAATGGCACGGCTTCGGCAACCTGGCCGAAGGCTTCAACCTGCTCGACCCGATCAAGAGCACCATCATCACGCCGGGGCTCGACATGTCGGGCAAGTTCGCCAAGACCGGCATCCCGGCGGCCATCGTCACGAAGTTTTTGGCCGAGCACGGCGTGATCGTGGAGAAGACCGGGCTCTACTCGTTCTTCATCATGTTCACCATCGGCATCACCAAAGGCCGCTGGAACACGTTGCTGACGGCGCTGCAGCAGTTCAAGGACGACTACGACCGCAACCAGCCGCTCTGGCGCATCCTGCCGGAGTTCGTGGCCGCGCACCCGCGCTACGAGCGCATGGGCCTGCGCGACCTCTCGCAAGCTATCCACGAAACCTATGCCGCCGGCGACATCGCGCGCCTCACGACCGAGATGTACCTCTCGGACCTGCAACCGGCCATGAAGCCCAGCGATGCCTTCGCCTACATCGCCCACCGAAAGACCGAGCGCGTGCCCATCGACGATCTCGAAGGCCGGATCACCACGTCATTGCTGACGCCTTACCCGCCCGGCATTCCGCTCCTGATCCCGGGCGAGCGCTTCAACAAGAAGATCGTCGACTACCTGAAGTTCACGCGCTCGTTCAATGCGGCTTTCCCCGGCTTCGACACCGATGTGCACGGCCTGGTGGAAGACGACGGCAGCGCAGAGACGCATGGCTACTGCGTCGACTGCGTGCGGCTGGAACAGTGATCAGCCTTCCAGGTTGCCCATCGCGACCTGGCTGAAGCCGCCGTCCACATAGACGATCTCGGCGCTGATGCCGCCGCTCAGGTCCGAGAGCAAAAACGCCGCAGCATTGCCCACGTCATCGAGCGTGATGTTGCGGCGGATCGGCGTGGTAGCGGCGAACTGGCCCAGCAGCTTGCCGAAATCCTTGATGCCCGAGGCGGCCAGTGTCTTGATCGGCCCGGCCGAAATGCCGTTGACCCGCACGCCGCGCGCGCCCAGGCTCTGCGCCAGAAAGCGCACGCTGGCTTCAAGCGAAGCCTTGGCAAGGCCCATGGTGTTGTAGTTGGGCACGTAGCGCACTGCGCCCAGGTACGAGAGCGTCAGCAGCGCGGCGCCGGGGCGCAGGCGGGGCAGGGCAGCCTTGGCCATGGCCGGGAAGCTGTAGGCCGAGATATCGTGCGCGATGCGAAAGTTCTCGCGCGTCATGCCGTCGAGAAAATCCCCGGCGATGGCGTCGCGCGGTGCGAAGGCGATGGCGTGAACGAAGCCATCGAACTGGTCCCAGTGCTCGCCGAGATCGGCGAAGAGCCTGTCGATCTGCGCGTCTTCCGACACGTCGCAATCGAAGACCAGCGTGGAGCCGAACTCGGCGGCAAAGTCAGTGATGCGTTGCTTGAAGCGCTCGCCCTGGTAGCTGAAGGCGAGCTCTGCCCCTTCACGGTGGCAGGCGCGGGCAATGCCGTAGGCGATGGAGCGGTTGGAGAGCACGCCCGTGATCAGGAGGCGCTTGCCGGCTAGAAATCCCATGGTGAACCCCTGGTCTCGCAGTGGAGTGTTGAGTGGACGCGGATTCTGGCATGCGGCTACCGGCTCATGCGCGGGGCTGATGGTCAGCCCCGTAGTTGCCCAGCAGGCGTGCCCGCACTCCACCACGAAACGCAGCTCAGGAGCTACTTGACAGCTTCATGACTTGCCTGTAACTGCTCGCCGCAGTACAATCCTTTTTTCCCTAGAAAGCTGCATGGGCGGATTCTTCCGGCCCATTTTTTTTGGGTTTTCGCTTTATGGGACAAAGCTTTCGGGCTTGCTCGATGCGAGTTTTTAAATTGCAAGGTTGGACAGACGTTTGATGAATTGGCTGGAAGCCGTGGAACGCACAGTGGCCGGGTTGGGATACGACCTGGTGGACGCCGAAAAAGGCGTCGGGGGCTTGCTGCGCGTCTACATCGACCAGTTGCCGGGATCGGCCAAGGAATTCATCGACGTGGACGACTGCGAAAAGGTCACGCGCCAGCTCCAGCACGTGCTGGAAGTCGAGAACTGCGCTTACGAGCGGCTCGAAGTCTCGTCGCCCGGCCTCGATCGCCCGCTGAAGAAGGCTGCCGACTACGCGCGCTTCGTCGGCGAGCAGGTCGAGATCACGCTGAAGATGCCCTTCAAGGGCCGCAAGAAATACCGTGGCGAGCTGCAGGCGCTCGGCGACGAATGGCGCCTGGTGCTGAGCGACGGCGGCGCTGCCAAACCGGCCTGGAAAAAGCCGGTGAAGAAGGCGGCGGCGCGCAAGCCCGTGGTGGCAGAAGCGGCGTCGCAGCAAGCAGGCGCGCCCGAATCGAACACGTTGGAAACGAATAAGTTGGAAGCAGAGACAGCACCGAACGATCAGGCGCTGGACTTTGCGTTGGACGAAGTGCGAGAGGCCCGGTTGGTGCCGGTGGTGGATTTCAAGGGACGCAGGTTTGCTTCGCAGCAAGATGCCTCGCCTTCGGATTCATCGCTCGGCTCCGCACCGTCGGCCACACCGCGCTCGATGGACGAGGTTGACGGAGGTCGTAATCGATGAACCGCGAATTGTTGATGTTGGTGGATGCCATCTCGCGCGAGAAGAGCGTGGATCTGGAAGTCGTGTTTGCGGCCGTCGAGGCGGCGCTGGCTTCCGCTTCCAAGAAGTTGCATGGCGGCGAAGTCGACATGCGCGTCTCGGTGGACCGTGAAAGCGGCGAATACGAAACCTTCCGCCGCTGGCACGTGGTCCCGAACGAAGCCGGCCTGCAATTGCCCGACTCGGAAATCCTGCACTTCGAAGCGCTGGAGCAAATCCCCGACATCGAAGTCGACGACTACATCGAAGAAGCCGTCGATTCGGTCTCGATCGGCCGCATCGGCGCGCAAGCGGCCAAGCAGGTCATCCTGCAGAAGATTCGCGATGCCGAGCGCGAACAGCTGCTGACCGACTTCCTCTCGCGTGGCGAGAAGATTTTCGTCGGCACCGTCAAGCGGCTCGACAAGGGCGACGTGATCGTCGAGCAGGGCCGCATCGAAGGGCGCCTGCGCCGCAGCGAGATGATCCCCAAGGAAAACCTGCGTTCGGGCGACCGTGTGCGGGCCTACATCGCCGAGGTCGACCCCACGCTGCGCGGCCCGCAGATCCTGCTGAGCCGCAGCGCGCCGGGTTTCATGATGGAACTCTTCGCGCAGGAAGTGCCCGAGATCGAACAAGGCCTGCTCGAAATCAAGTCGTGCGCCCGTGATGCGGGTTCGCGCGCCAAGATCGCCGTGGTGTCGCACGACAAGCGCGTCGACCCGATCGGCACCTGCGTGGGCGTTCGCGGCTCGCGGGTCAACGCTGTCACCAACGAATTGGCCGGTGAGCGTGTCGACATCGTCTTGTGGTCCGAAGACCCGGCCCAATTTGTGATCGGTGCACTTGCGCCGGCCAATGTGCAATCGATCGTGGTCGACGAAGAGCGCCACGCGATGGATGTGGTGGTGGATGAGGAGAACCTCGCCATCGCCATCGGCCGCGGCGGCCAAAACGTGCGTCTCGCGAGCGAGATGACCGGCTGGCGCATCAACATCATGACGGCCGAAGAGTCGGCATCGAAGCAGGCCGTCGAGTCCGACAGCGTGCGCAAGCTCTTCATCGAAAAGCTCGATGTGGATGC
The DNA here is from genome assembly GCA_026224975.1 of Rhodoferax sp. Lineage (GTDB taxonomy): Bacteria > Pseudomonadota > Gammaproteobacteria > Burkholderiales > Burkholderiaceae_C > LMDS01. The sequence continues at coordinate 4,686 of JAMFRW010000335.1, forward strand.
CGAAGTTGCCGACATCCTGATCGCCGAGGGCTTTGCCAGCCTCGAAGAAGTGGCTTACGTTCCGATGCAGGAAATGCTCGAGATCGAAAGCTTCGACGAAGACACCGTCAACGAACTGCGCACCCGTGCCAAGGATGCGCTGCTGACGATGGAAATCGCCAAGGAAGAAGGCGTCGACGATGTCTCGCAGAACCTGCGTGATCTCGAAGGCCTGAACCCTGAATTGATCGACAAATTGACCGCGGGCGGCGTGCACACGCGCGACGACCTGGCCGATTTGGCGGTCGATGAACTGACCGAAATGACCGGCGTCGAAGGCGAAGAGGCCAAGGCATTGATCATGAAGGCGCGTGAACACTGGTTCACCACCTGATCGACGGCCAGACCCTCGCCCCCCGCCCGAACACAGCAAGACCCAAGCAAGGAACGCAATCCATGGCAACGACTACCGTCGCCCAACTGGCCGCAGAGCTGAACCGCTCCGCTGCGGCGCTGCTCGAGCAGCTTCAGTCGGCAGGTGTCAGCAAGGCGTCGTCGAACGACGCGCTGACCGAATCCGACAAGGAGCGCCTGCTCGATCACCTGCGCACGTCGCACGGCACGGTGGCGGGCGCGGAGCGCAAGAAGATCACGCTGACGCGCAAGTCCACCAGCGAGATCAAGCAAGCCGATTCGAGCGGCAAGGCCCGCACGATCCAGGTGGAAGTGCGCAAGAAGCGCACCTTCATCAAGCGCGACGATGCTGCGCCCAACGCCGAAGAAGTGTCCGAGCCGCAAGCCGACGATGCCGACCTGAAGCGCCGCGAAGAAGAAGCCCAGGCTCAAGCCGAAGCCCTTCGCCGCCAGGAAGAAGACCTGGCCGAGCAACGCCGCGCCCGTGAAGAGCAGGAAGCGCGCGACCGCGAAGCCGCCGAAATCCGCGCTCGTGAAGCCGCCGAGAAGCAGGCCATCGAAGCCGCTGCAGCCGCCACGGCAGCAGCCGCTGCGGCCGCCGAAGCAGCCGCTGCCAAGCCCAAGCTGGTGCCGGGTGCGCCCGCGCCCATCGTCTTCAAGCCGATCGAAGCCCGTGGTGCCGCGCCGGTGGCGCCGCCCGTGGCCGCGCCTGCGCCTGTCGAGCCGCCCAAGCCTGTCTTGCGCGTGATCAAGGCCGCCGACGTGGTCGACGAAGAAAAGCAGCGCGCCGCCGACCTGGCCAAGCGCCGCAAGGCTGCCGAAGACGAAGCCGCCGCCATCCGCGACATGATGTCGGGCAAGAAGAAGCCTGTCACCGCGCCGAAGCCGGAAGAGCCGAAGCCGGCCGCCGTCGCCATCCAGGGCACGATCCACAAGAAGGTCGGCGCGCCGGGTGCCCCGGGCACGGCCACTGCGGTCGCCAAGCCGGGTGACAAGAAAGCCGTCAAGTCCGAGAAGCTCTCGTCTAGCTGGGCCGACGATGCCAAGAAGCGCACGGCGCTGAAGCCTGGCGTGCGTGCCGCGCCGGGCGGCGGACGCCCGGGCTGGCGCGCGCCGCGCACGGGCCGCCGCGGTGACCGCAACGACGGTGCGCCGTCGACCTTCGTCGCACCGCAAGAAGCACAGGTGCAGGAAGTGCATGTGCCCGAAACCATCAGCGTGGCCGACCTGGCGCACAAGATGTCGGTCAAGGCCTCCGAGGTCATCAAGCAACTGATGAAGCTCGGCCAGATGGTCACGATCAACCAGCAGCTCGATCAAGAGACCGCGATGATCCTGGTGGAAGAGATGGGCCACAAGGCCTTCGCCGCCAAGCTCGACGATCCCGATGCCTTCCTCGAGGAAGACAGCGAGGCCGAATCGCAGCACGAGCTGCTGCCGCGCGCACCGGTGGTCACCGTCATGGGTCACGTCGACCATGGCAAGACCTCGCTGCTCGACTACATCCGCACCTCGCGTGTGGCGGCGGGTGAAGCCGGCGGCATCACGCAGCACATTGGCGCTTATCACGTCGACACGCCGCGCGGCATGATCACCTTCCTCGACACCCCGGGCCACGCGGCGTTTACCGCGATGCGTGCCCGTGGCGCCAAGGCGACCGACATCGTCATCCTGGTGGTGGCGGCCGACGACGGCGTCATGCCGCAGACCAAGGAAGCGATTCACCATGCCCGCGCGGCCGGTGTGCCGATCGTGGTCGCGATGAACAAGATGGACAAGCCCGACGCCAACATCGAACGGCTCAAGTCCGAGCTGGTGGCCGAGCAGGTCGTGCCGGAAGACTTCGGCGGCGATTCGCCTTTCGTGGGCGTCTCGGCGCGCACCGGCATGGGCATCGACACCTTGCTCGAACAAGTGCTGCTGCAGGCCGAAGTGCTGGAACTCCGCGCACCGAAGGATTCGATGGCCAAGGGCATCGTGATCGAAGCGCAACTCGACAAGGGCCGCGGCCCGGTCGCGACCGTGCTGGTGCAAAGCGGCACCTTGAAGCGTGGTGACGTGGTGCTGGCCGGTTCGAGCTTCGGCCGCGTTCGCGCCATGCTGGACGAGAACGGCAAGTCGATCACCGAAGCCGGCCCGTCGATCCCGGTCGAAATCCAGGGCCTGACCGAAGTGCCGCAAGCCGGTGACGAGTTCATGGTGCTGGGCGACGAACGCCGGGCGCGTGAAATCGCGACCTTCCGCCAGGGCAAGTACCGTGACGTGAAGCTGGCCAAGCGCCAGGCCGCCAACCTCGAAAACCTGATGGACCAGATGGGCCAGGCTGCCAGCCAGACCCTGCCGCTGATCATCAAGGCCGACGTGCAGGGCTCGCAGGAAGCGCTGGCGCAGTCGCTGCTCAAGCTCTCCACTTCCGAAGTCAAGGTGCAGATCGTGCACGCGGCAGTCGGCGGCATCAGCGAGTCCGACGTGAACCTGGCGATCGCCTCGAAGGCCGTCATCATCGGCTTCAACACGCGGGCCGATGCAGGTTCGCGCAAGCTCGCCGAGAACAACGGCGTCGACATCCGCTACTACAACATCATCTACGACGCGGTCGACGAGGTGAAGCTGGCGATGACCGGCATGCTGGCCCCCGAGCAGCGCGAAGAGGTCATCGGAACGGCAGAGATCCGCACGGTGTTCGTGGCCTCCAAGATCGGGACGGTGGCAGGCTCGATGGTCACGGCCGGTCTGGTGCGTCGCGGGGCTCGTTTCCGCCTCTTGCGCGAGAACATCGTCGTGTACACGGGCGAAGTCGAATCCGTTCGCCGTATCAAGGACGACGTTCGCGAAGTGGCTGCCGGCTTCGAATGCGGTATCAAGCTCAAGAACTACAACGACATCAAAGAGGGCGATCAGCTCGAGTTCTTCGAAGTCAAGGAAGTGGCAAGAACGCTGTAGAGCGGAGTTGGCCTCATCCCCAAACCCCGCCTTCCACAAGATGGCGGGGTTTGTGTTTGATGGTCTCGCCAAGGAACCACCATGCGACACAAACGATCGATTCCCAACCGCGGCTTCCGCATCGCCGACCAGATCCAGCGGGATGTGGCCGAGCTGATCCGCGACCTGAAGGATCCGCGCATCGGCATGGTCACGCTGCACGCGGTGGAGGTGACGGCCGACTATGTTCACGCCACCATCTTCTTCTCGTGCCTGATCGGCGACCCGCAGGACTGCGAGATCGCGCTGAACGAGGCGGCCGGCTTCATCCGCAACGGCCTCTTCAAGCGCCTGCAGATCCACACGGTGCCCACGCTTCACTTCAAGTTCGACCGCACCACAGAGCGCGCCGCAGAACTCAACGAGCTCATCGCCAAGGCGAACTCGACGCGGGCCAAGGAAGACTGAAGATCGTGCAGACCACTTTGCAACGGCAACGCCCCCGCGCGCGCATCGTGCGACGCGCGGTGCATGGCGTCTTGTTGCTCGACAAGCCCTTGGGCCTGTCGAGCAACGATGCATTGCAGAAAGCCAAGTGGCTCTACCGCGCCGAAAAAGCCGGCCACACCGGCACGCTGGACCCGCTCGCAACCGGCCTGCTGCCGCTCTGCTTCGGCGCCGCCACCAAGTTCTCGCAGATCAGCCTGGACGCCGACAAGAGCTACCGCGCCACGCTGAAGCTTGGCATCACGACGACGACCGCCGACGCCGAAGGCGAGGTCTTGCAGCAGCGCGAGGTGAACGTGACGCGCGCCCAGTTCGAAGCCGCCTGCGCCAGACTCACCGGCCCTATCGAGCAAGTGCCGCCGATGTATTCGGCGCTCAAGCGCGACGGCAAGGCGCTGTACGAGTACGCGCGCGCGGGAGTCGAGGTCGAGCGCGAAGCGCGCGCGGTGACGATTCATCGCATCGACATTCCCGCCGGCGATCATCAAGGCCAGGACGACACCTGGACCATAGACGTGCGCTGCAGCAAGGGCACCTACATCCGCGCGCTGGCCGAAGACATCGGCGAGCTGCTGGGCTGCGGCGCGCACCTGAGTGCACTGCGCCGCACCGGCAGCGGCGCGTTGGCGCTCGATCGCGCGCTTACGCTGGAGCAGCTCGCGCAGATGACCGAAGCCGAACGCGATGCCGCACTTCTCGCCGCCGATGCATTGCTCGCCGATTGGCCGGTGGTGCGCCTCGGCACAGAAGATGCTGGCCGCTTCCTGAGCGGCGTGCGCCGCCGGACGGCGCTGGCGGACGCGCCGAACGTGCGCGTCTACGGGCCGGAGCCCAAGGCCTTTCTCGGCGGCGGCCACATCACGGCCGGCGAGCTGATCTCGACCCGGCTGCTCAGCCCCGTAGAAGTGCAGGGCTTGCTGGCCGAGCCGGCCACGCCCGCAGCACAAGAATTTTCCGTTTCAAGACCAGATCCAAGTTCGAACCTCGAGAGCATCGCATGACCCGACAGATCCGCAACATCGCCATCATCGCCCACGTCGACCATGGCAAGACCACGCTGGTGGACCAACTCCTGCGCCAGAGCGGCACCTTCCGCGCCAACGAGAAGGTGGCCGAGCGCGTGATGGACAGCAACGATCTGGAAAAGGAGCGTGGCATCACGATTCTTTCGAAGAACTGCGCGGTCGAATGGAA
>JAMFRW010000336.1 GCA_026224975.1 Rhodoferax sp.
CACGCCGCCGGCCACCAGGAGCAGGATGCCGTTGAAGGCCACATGCTGGATCAACGGCCCGGCGGCGATCAGCACCAGCCAGCCCATCGCCACATAGAGGCCGGTGGACCAGTAAGGGTGCTTGAGCAGGCTGAAGCTCTTGAGCAGCACGCCGATGATCGCGAAGCCCCAGACGAGCCCGAAGAGCGTCCAGCCCCAGCCGCCGCGCAGCGCGCCAAGCGCGAACGGCGTGTAGCTGCCGGCGATGAAGACGTAGATCGCCGAATGGTCGAGCTTGTTGAAGATGCGCTTGGCGCGGCCCGGTGGCAGCGCGTGGTACATCGCCGAGCTGAAGTACAGCAGCATCATCGTCACCGAGAACACACACGCGCCGACGATGCTCGCCGTGCTGCTGCGCTCGTTGCCGATCGTCAGCAGCAAGGGCAGCGATGCGACCGCGAGCAAGAAGCCAAGCGCGTGGCTGATGCTGTTGGCGAGCTCCTCGCCGAAGGTCTGCGGCCGTTCGACGCGGGCGGTGTTCATCGGCCGCCGGTCACGTCGATGATCGACCCGGTGGTGTAGCTCGACGCATCAGACATCAACCAGACCACTGCCCGCGCCACTTCCTCGGCGCTGCCGGTGCGTTGCATCGGCACCTGCGGCGCGAGCTGCTGGGCGCGGTCGGGCAGGCCGCCGGAGGCGTGGATTTCGGTGTCGATCAGGCCGGGGCGCACGGCGTTGACGCGGATGCCTTCGGCCGCCACTTCCTTGGCCAGGCCCACGGTGAAGGTGTCGATCGCGCCCTTGGCCGCGGCGTAGTCCACGTACTGGCCGGGCGAGCCGAGCCGGGCCGCCGCCGATGACAGGTTGACGATCACGCCGCCCGACCCGCCTTGCCGCGTGGAAAGCCGCTTGACCGCTTCGCGCGCGCACATGAAGCTGCCGAACACGTTGATCGCGAACATGCGCTGCAGGCGCGCGAGCGTCATGCCGTCGACGCGGGCGGGCATGTCGACCACGCCGGCGTTGTTGACCAGGGCTCCGAGGGGAGGCAGTTCCTTGTCGATGCAGGCGAACATCTCGAGCACCTGGGCCTCGTCCGACACATCGGCCTGCACGGCCAGGGCGGTTCCGCCGGCCGCACGGATGCGCGCCACCATGCCTTGCGCCGCGGCGCTGCCGGTCGCGTAGTTGACGGCCACGGCCCAGCCGAGTTCAGCGCACAAAACGGCCGCCGCGCCGCCGATGCCGCGCCCTCCGCCGGTGATGAGCACGGTGCGTTGGGCGGGGTTGGTCGGCGTGGTCGCGTTGCTGTCATTCGTCATCGTTGCCTCTCTGCCGCATCCGCCAGAGACGGATTTGCGGCGCGGTTGTCATGAATGGACTGTGTGATCAGTCGGTCCAACGGTGACGGTATCAGCCGCCACAAATTTGTCCAAATCCCGGTCTTTGTCGGGCGAGTGAAACGCGGGTAAGAGCGCGCGGGCAAAAAATGGCCCGCTGTCAGCGGGCCGGCCGGTTTGCGCGGTGCGCGAGTCGATCTGTTACAGCGAAACGTGCATGTCGTAGCGGGCGCCGCTCGAGAAGCTGCAGGAACCTGTGCCCAACGCCGAACTTGTCATCGCGTATTCGCACTGCGCAAACCCCCCGCGGTTGCCGGCGGCATTGGCCTTGCCTTTGCTCGATCCGGGTTCACGGGTTGCCTCGCCAGAGAACGATTCGCCGCCGACGGTAAAGCTGAATTCGCCATGCCCCTTTTCGGGATTGCTGATCGTGCCGGTGATCCTGCCCATGGCAGACGCCGTGTCGTTGGTCGGATAGAGGCGAGCGGTATAAATCGGCCGAGGGACGACGACAACCGGCGCAGCCTGCGAATACGCCGGGTTCGAACTCGCATTGGAGTTGGCGTAGGGTTGAATCGGAACGACATAACAGCCGGACAGAAGCGCGCACAACGAGCCGACCGGGACAAACTGCTTGATGCTGAGCATGTGATCTTCCTGATTGATGAGGGGCATTCAAGTCATTTATCGGACACAAAAATACCGGCAAAAATGACATTTCAGATCCTACATTATCGAATAGATCACTTGCTTCATATTAAGGGGGAGGTCGCTTCGGCCTTTCACTGCTCACGAGGTGCGAGTCGTTGTCATTCGTCATCGCTGCCTCTTTCTCCGGAGTCTTCGCCGCTGGCGGACTCGCGGGCTTTTTTGTCGAGCACCGGCTTCAAGGCTGCCAGGCCGGTGATGAAGGTGTCTGCGGCGACCGGTTTGGCCAGCCGTAGTGCGGGCGGGAACAGGTGGTACATGTAGAGCTCGTCGCCGGTGCGGTCGGTGCGCTGCACGTTGAGCCACAGCGAGAGCACCACGCCGACGACCGCGCCGGTGGCCGCCACCCACTTGAGCAGCCGGTGCCGCGCCGGCTCGACAGCGAGCAGGTGGAAGTAGAGCGCGGTCGCGCCGACGGCGAAGGTCGCGATGAAGCTGTAATCGGTCAGCCACGGCCAGGAGAGCGTGAAGGCGAACATGGCCGGCACCGCATCGACCGCGATCAGCGCAATCGCCGCCGCGAGGAACACCCGCAAATGCCAGCCGAAGTGCGCCTGCCGCGTGAAGGTCTTGGAGAGCAGTGCCCACAGGCTGCACCACACGGCAGTCACGACGATGGCGGTCATCAGCATGTTGCCGACGGCGCGGCCGAGTTCGTCGGGATCGGTGGCGAGGTAGGTGCTGAACAGCAGGCAGGCCAGCAGCACGACCGCGCCGAGGGCGATCGGCACGACGCGCTGGCGCACGGTGGCCGTGGCCGCGAGCGGCAGTTCGGCCGGCAGCGTGTGCTCGGGCAGGCGCAGGCGCAGGCGGGTGCGGCCTGCGGTCAGCTCGATGGCGTCGTCTTGCGTCGGCAGCGCGATGTACTCGCCGGCGCGCAGGCGCTGGGCGCCGAGCTGCACGCCGTTGCGTGTATCGCCGACGCGCAGTTCGAGCGCGTTGTGCAGCAGCGGCGAGAGTTGCGGCAACTGGGCCAACGGTTGGGATGCGACGCCGAGGCAGAAGTGATGCGCGGCGACGTTCGGGTCGCTCAGCACCACGTCGTTGTCGAGCGCCCGGCCGACGCTGAGTGGCCAGTGTCGCACGACGGCGCTGTGGCGCACCTGGCCATCGCGGTCCAGGACTTCGAGCAGGCCGAGGGTGGCTGCGGTCGTGGTGGCGGGTGCTGAATCGCCCATCATCGATGTGCCGTTCATTGCGGCGCCCCCTTGGCCCAGCCGTAGGCATCGAGGTAGTGCCCCGCGAGCTTTTGCGCATTGGCGAAGCTCAGGCCTTGCGCATCGAAGCGGCCCTGCACGCCGGCCTGCGGCTGGTCGAGCGTGGCGACCAGCACCGACACATCGTAGAGCTGCGGCAGCTTGCGGTAGGCGCGCAGGCACACGACAGCGCGCAGTGGGAGTCCGCCGCGCTCGACGAAGTCCTCATGGCATTGAGGCTTGGTCTGGTACTCGGGCCGCAGCCGGGTGAAGGCTTCGTTGCGAAAGCTCGCCGCGTAGCGCGCCGCAAAGCGCAGCGTGCCGAGCTTGGAGCCGTCGTAGCTCTCGTGCCGCAGCGAGACCGAGCCGGTGGTGTAGTCGCCCACGAAGATGCGCGTGTCCATCACACAGTCGGAGCGTTCCACATCCAGCCCGCCGGTGCGCGAAGGCTCGCTGCTGCCCCAGCAGCGCATGAACGAATCGATGGGCACCGGCACGTGGTAGCGCGGGTGCGTGGCGGTCTTCCAGCCCTGTTTGATGAAGCGCTCCGTCAACGCGGCCTGGTGCAGCATCAACTGGTCGGTGACGATGCCGTAAGCCGGCGTCGTGATCGGCGGCGCATCGCGCCCGCGCGCCAGCAGCGCGATCGCAAACTGCGCCGGCACCAGAAAACTCACCTGCTCGCCATCGACCCGGCGCGCCACGTTGATGCCGATCACCTGGCCTTCTTCGTCGAGCGCCGGCCCTCCGCTCATGCCGGCGCTGAGCGATCCGCCGAAGAAGATCTGCGGGTAGAAACTGCGCACCACCAGGCCGTTGTAGGTGCCTTCGGTGACGGCAAATCCCACGTCCAGCGGGTTGCCGAGCGAGTAGATGCGCTCGCCTTGCGAGAGCACGCGAGAGTCGGGGCGGAACGCCAGCGCATCGAACTTGCGCGCGGGTTTGTCGACCGCCTTGAGCAGCGCCAGGTCGTGCAGCACATCGAGCTGGAGGATCTGCAGCGGCGCTTCGCGGCCATCGGCCGTCACGTAGACGAGGTCATGCCGCTCGGGCTTGAGCGCGGCCTCGCTGACGACGTGGAAGTTGGTGACGATGTGGCCATCGGTCGACACGAAAAAACCGGAGCCGACAGAAGTCTGGCTCGCCCGCCCCTTGAGCACGGTGCGTATCTGCACCAGCTGCGAACGCGCCTGCTCGTAGACCTTGCGGGCGGAGAGCGAGACCGGCGCTGCTGCGGAGGCGGCTGCCTCGGGCGCCGCCGCGATGGCAGGCGGGGCCGGCGCGACCGTCTGCGCCCCTGTAGTCTGGATCGATGCAGCAGCGCCGCCCACGATCAACAGCCCGGCGCAAACCCTTTCGACCCAACGACTTTTCATCGAAAAACATTCTACGGGCCGGGTTGTGACGAGCGCGGGGCAGGGACAAGCAAAGAACCGTGGTGCGCGGATGGCCGAAGCCGAGCGTCGGCGTACGCCGGAGGATCGCCGCTGATAGAGTCAGCGCCCGCCCGTCTGGCCATGCAACGCATGGCAGCAGGCCGCCGCACCCAAGGAGACAAGACACATGCAACGCCGAACTTCGATCACCGGCGCCGCCGCTGGCCTGGCCACGCTCGCCTTTCCGCAGCTGCTGCGGGCACAGGCCATCGAAAAGCCCAAGCTCACCATCGCGGTCGGCGGCAAGAACCTGCTGTACTACCTGCCGCTGACCATCGCCGAGAGCCTGGGCTACTTCAAGGCCGAGGGGCTGGACGTGACGATCGCGGATTTCGCCGGCGGCTCGCGTGCCTTGCAGGCGGTGATCGGCGGCAGCGCCGATGTGGTTTCGGGCGCCTTCGAACACACCATCAACATGCAGGTCAAGGGCCAGCGGCTGCGCGCGTTTGCGCTGCAGGGCCGCGCACCGCAGATCGTGCTCGGCATCAACCCCAAGACGATGTCGGGCTACAAAACGATTGCCGACCTGAAGGGCAAGAAGATCGGCGTGACGGCGCCAGGGTCGTCCACCAACGTGCTCGCGAACTTCGTGCTGGCCAAGGCCGGCTTGAAGCCCAGCGATGTGTCCATCATCGGCGTGGGCGCCGGCAGCGGCGCGGTGGCGGCGATGCGCTCGGGGCAGATCGATGCAATGAGCAACCTCGACCCGGTGATCACGCTGCTGCTGCGTTCGGGCGACTTGAAGGTAGTGTCCGACACGCGCGTGGTGGCCGAGGCCGACAAGATCTTCGGCGGGCCGATGCCGGCCGCCTGCCTCTACGCGCCGCAAAGCTTCATCGACAAGAACCCGGCCACGGTGCAGGCGCTGGCCAACGCCATCGTCCGGGCCGACAAGTGGATACAGGCGGCCGGCGCAAGCGAGATCATCAAGGCGGTGCCCGAAGCTTATTTGCTCGGCGACCGCGCGGTGTATGTGGATGCGTTTTTGTCGGCAAAAGGCGCGCTCTCGGTCGACGGCATGTTCCCGGAAGCCGGCGCCGAAACGGCCCGTCGCGCACTCGCCAGCATCGACCCGGAAATCGCCAACGGCAAGATCGACCTGGCAGCGGTCTGGACCAACGAGTTCGTCAAGAAGGCCAACGCCAAGTACCCGAAGGGGTGAGGCGCAACGGGCGTTGCAGGGCGCGGTGGAGGGGTCGGAACGCATACAAGAGCGTGCGTAAGGGCACGTAAAAGACGCGCGAATCGGGGGATCGGCGCCCGACCCTGTCTTCGCACGGCTCCCGCGCTGCGTTGTATGAGCATGACCACTTTGGGAACGTTCTCATGATCAAACACATTGCCGCCCTCGCCCTCGCCGCCTGCGCGATCAGCCCCGCCATCGCCCAGACCAGCGTGGGTGTTTCCATCGGCATCAACCAGCCCGGCGTGTACGGCCGCATCAACATCGGCAACGTGCCCCCGCCGGCGCTGGTGTATGCGCAGCCAGTGATCATCGCGCCGCCGCGCGTGGTTGTCGAACGCCGCCCGATCTACCTCTACGTGCCCGATGTGCAGCAGCGCGACTGGCGCCGCTACTGCGGCCGCTACAACGCCTGCGGCCAACCGGTGTACTTCGTGCAGGACCGCTGGGTGCGCGAGCGCTACGAGCAGGAGCATCCGGGCTGGAACAACGGCAAGCACAAGGGCTGGGACAAGCACGATCGCCGCGACGACCACCGCGGCCCTCCCGGTCATCGTGATGATCGCGACGATGACCACGGCGGCAAGGGCCATGGCAACGGCCGCGGCCACTGATCGCCTGATCCAACGGCCGACGCGCACGCCATGACCACAGGCGAGCGCGCGCCACCCGGGCCGCGCCCCAGCGGCCCGGCGCCAGCGCCTACACTCCCGCGCACTCGCCGGCCGCACCCGCGGCCGCGCCCTCCAGCGTGGACAAAGCATGGACGCTCGCGGTACTTCCAGCGCGGCGCTGTCGTTCGACAACGTCGCCTGCACCTTCATCTCCAAAGACGATCCCGGCCAGCGCTACACCGCCGTGCGCGATGTGACCTTGACGGTCGGCGCCGGTGAATTCGTCTCGGTCGTCGGCCCCACCGGCTGCGGCAAAAGCACACTGCTCAACATGGCCGCCGGGTTGCTGGCGCCGAGCGTCGGCAACGTGCGCGTCTTCGGCGAACCGTTGGTGGGCATCAACGCCCGCGCCGGCTACATGTTCCAGTCCGAAAGCCTGATGCCCTGGCGATCGGCCGCGAGCAACGTTGCCGCGGGGCTCGAGTTTCGCGGTGTGCCCGATGCCGCGGCGCAGGCCGAAGAATGGCTGCGGCGCGTGGGCCTGGGTGGCTTCGGCGACCGGTATCCGCATCAGCTTTCCGGCGGTATGAGAAAGCGCGTGAGCCTGGCGCAAACGCTGGTGCTCGACCCCGACATCATCCTGATGGACGAGCCGTTTTCCGCGCTCGACATCCAGACCCGGCAGCTCATGGAAAACGAAGTGCTCGCGCTCTGGGCCGCCAAGAAAAAAGCGGTGCTGTTCATCACCCACGATCTCGACGAAGCCATCGCCATGAGCGACCGCGTGGTGTGCCTGAGCGCCGGCCCTGCCTCGCGCCCGATCGGCGAATTCACCATCGACCTCGATCGCCCGCGCGACGTGGCCGAAGTGCGCGCCACGCCCCGTTTCATCGAGCTGCACCGGGCCATCTGGTCCGTGCTACGCGAGGAGGTGCTCAAGGGCTACCAGCAGCAGCTGGCGGCTTGAGGAGGCACGCCAACCATGTGGAAACACCTCAAGCCGACCCACCGCAACCTGCGGGTCTGGCAGCTCGGTTTGCTGGTGGCGATCTTCGTGCTGTGGCATGTGGCGACCAAGCCGGGGTTGATCCCGCCCATCGTCTTCGAGAACGACCAGCAGGCGGCATTTTTCTTCGGGGAGCCGCTGAAGATCTTCGGCCGCATCTGGGCCTGGTTCTTCACCAATGCCGACATCTACCAGCACCTGTGGGTGACGCTGCTGGAGACGGTGCTCGCCTTCGGCATCGGTACGGCGCTGGGCCTCGCGTGCGGCCTGTGGCTGGCGCTGAGCCCGCTCGCCGCGGCCATCGCCGACCCGTACATCAAGGCGCTCAACAGCATGCCGCGCGTGATCCTGGCGCCGATCTTCGCGGTGTGGTTCGGTCTCGGCATCGCGAGCAAGGTGGCGCTGGGCGTCACGCTCGTCTTCTTCATCGTCTTCTTCAACGTCTACCAGGGTGTGAAGGAAGTGAGCCCGGTCGTGCTCGCCAACGCGCGCATGCTCGGCGCCTCGCAAAAGCAGTTGCTGCGCTTCGTGTATTTGCCGAGCGCCACAAGCTGGGTGTTCAGCTCACTGCACACCAGCGTCGGCCTGGCCTTCGTCGGCGCGGTGGTTGGCGAATACCTCGGCTCCTCGCGCGGCGTGGGCTATCTGATCCTGCAAGCAGAAGGCGCCTTCGACATCAACACCGTGATGGCCGGCATCCTCGTGCTCACGGTCTTCGCGCTGTTCCTGGATGCGGCGGTCGGCGTGCTAGAGAAGCGCTTGATGAAGTGGCAGCCGAAGTCGGGCGAGAC
>JAMFRW010000337.1 GCA_026224975.1 Rhodoferax sp.
CGCGCTGTGGTCGTTGGCGAAAGCTGCCCGTGGCACGCTCGTGGAGCAGATCCTGATGGAAAGCCCACCCGAACGCCTGCAAACCGCGTTGCGCACCGCCGGTCCGGCCACGCAAGCCTGGTTGGTGGAGTTCGATGCGATGCTGGCCAAGTACGGTATGCGAACGGAGGGCATTGCCGATCCGATGCTCGCACCGTGGTGCGAAGATCCGACGCCAGCGCTGGGCACGATCAAATCCTTTCTCGGCCGCGATGGTCAGTTCGATTTCGAAGCCGGCCGTCGCGCCGCTGGAGCGGAACGTGACGAGGCCGTCGAGCGTGCACGGCAGCGCCTGACCGACGGCGAACGCCAGGCCTTCGACCAGGCCCTTGCGAGTTGCCGCCATGCCAACTTCCCATGGTGGAACGAGGACCACAACTTCTACATCGATCTGCGCGCCACGACGCCGGTGCGCATGGCCTGCCTGGCGATCGGCCGAGCGCTGGGCCTGGACGATCCGACAGACACGCTGTTCTGCTTTCACAAGGAACTGGTCCAGGCCGCGAAGGGCGACCTGGCGTGGTCCGAGGTCCAGCCGCACATCCAGCCGCGCCGCGACTACTACCGACACTGGAACGACAAGCGCAGTGCGATGCCCAAGGTTCTGGGCACCGTGCCGGAAACGGTGATGGACCCGGTGATGATCGAGATCTTCGGCATCCACAAGTATTTTCTGGCGGCGGCCCGGCTCGGCAGCGGCCAGGTTCAGCAGCTCACCGGCATGGCAGTGTCTTCAGGCGTGGGGCGGGGGCGGGCGCGTGTGCTGCGTGACGCCTCGCTGTTGCACACCATCGCCGTCGGCGACATCCTGGTGTGCGAAGGCACCACGCCGTCCTGGACGCCCGCGTTCACCAAGGTCGCGGCATGTGTCTGCGACGGTGGAGGCACCTTGACGCATGCCTCCATCATCAGCCGGGAGTACCGCGTTCCTTGTGTTGTCGGCGTCGGCGTGGGCACTTCGGCGATCAAGGATGGCGATGAAATCGAGGTCGACGGCAACTCGGGCGTCGTCACGATTCTGAGGCGTGTTTCCGAAGCGCACATCGCGGGGGTTGCCCAATGAGCGAAACCGTTGCCTGGATCGAGGCCGTCGACGAAGCGGCAAGTGCCTGGGCCGGGCCGAAGATGGCCCGCCTCGGGGAGCTCAAGCGCATCGGCGTGTGCGTGCCCGATGCCTTCGTGGTGCCGGTGGCGTTGTTCCACCGCTTCTTCGGAGCCAGCGATTTGCGCAGTCGCATCGAGGCGGCGCTCGCCTCGGTCAGCCTGGCCGACGAGACCTCGATTGCGGCGTGCGCACGGTCCATCCATCAGTGGGTGATGGAGGCGCCGATCGACGCCGCGGACCAGTTGGCCGTCGAACATGCCTACCAGGCGCTGGCGGTGCGCAGCGGCGAGAGCACGCCGCGCGTGGCGGTGCGCAGTTCGGCGACCAAAGAGGACAGTGCGACCGCGAGCTTTGCCGGCCAGTACACGACGGTGCTCGGGGTCAGTGGCGCCGAGGCCGTTGTGGCGGCACTGAAGGAGTGCTGGGCCAGTTTCTTCGCATCGCACGCGCTCGACTACCGCCTGCGGCACGAGGTCGACCATTGGTCGAGCCCGATGGCCGTCGGCGTGGTTGTCCTGGTCGATGCACAGGCCGCCGGCGTGGCCTTCTCGGCCCATCCGGTGAGTGGCAAGCGCGACCGCTGTGTCGTCGAAGGATCGTTCGGCTGGGGCGAGGCCGTGGTGCAGGGTTTGGTCACGCCCGACCACGTCGAACTCGATCATGCCAACGGTCGCGTGCTCGACTACATGATCGGCGACAAGCGAGTGCTGTCCACATTCGATCCTGTTGTCGGGCGTGTGGTGGAAGTCGACATGCCGATGGAGCGACGCACCCAAAGGGTCTTGTCCGATGCCGCGATCGCCGGCATCTTCGAGGCGCTGATGCGGATCGAGTCGCACTACGGTGTACCGGTGGATATCGAGTGGGTGGTGGACGGCCGCGTTGCCGAGGGCCGCAGCGCCATCACGATTGTCCAGACTCGCCCGATCACGACCCTGGCTGCAGTGCCGGTACCCGCGGCGAGCTGGGACCCATCGTCATACGCGCGCAAATACGGTTTGACGGGCATTCGATAAGCGACATTCTGAAAGTACCGACATGGAAGCCTATTGTTTGAAGAACACCTGGTACATCGCCGCATGGACCGATGAGGTTCTCGAGAATGCGGTATTCGCCCGCACGATCTGTGACGAGCCGGTTGCGTTGATGCGTGATGCGAACGGTGTCGCGCGAGCCCTGGAAGACCGCTGTGCCCATCGCGGCTTGCCGCTGAGCCAGGGGCAGGTCATCAATGGCCAGGTGCGCTGCCGCTACCACGGCGCCGAATTCGACGGCTGCACCGGAAAGTGCAGCCGCATCCCGGGCCAGGCCACCATTCCGGCCGCCGCGAAGGTTCGCACCTACCCCGTGGTCGAGCAAGACAGGGCGGTATGGATCTGGATGGGGGATCCGGAGCGAGCCGATCCGTCCGGCATCCCGCGCTTCGAACTGCACCGTGAACCCGGCTGGGCTTGCCGGCCCACGCATCAGCTCATCCGGGCCGACCACCAACTGATCAGCGACAACCTGATGGATCTGACCCATGTCGGCTTCGTGCACGTTGGCACGCTGGGGGGTGACCCTGAGCACCACGCCAACGCGAACCTCAAGGTCGATCGCACGCCACACGGAGTTCGCGTCACGCGAATCATGCAGGACACCGTGCCTGGGCCGTTCCACGTCCGGCAAGGCGGCTTCAAGGGCCGGGTGGATCGCTGGCAGATCATCGAATATCGGCCAGGCGTGGTCTACATCGACAGCGGTATGACCGATGCCGGGCAGGGAGGGCCGTTCGAGCTGCGGGATGGCGTGTTCAATCTGCGCAAGGTTCTCTACAACGGCATCACCCCTGAGACTGCGCACTCCTCACACTACTTCTGGTCGATGGCTCACCAGGTGGGCGCGGATCGGCCGGAGTACGTGGAGGGCTTCTTTCGTGAGGTGGCCGCGACCTTCGCCGAGGATCTCGACATCATCGAAGCCCAGTATCAGCGCAGGCGCGACTTGCCGGGCCGACCCACGTTCGACCGCGTCTCGGACGCCGGTGGCATCCAGTCCCGTCGCCTGCTGGCGCGGTTGATGTCCGAGGAGCAAGAGGTGAGCCGCAATGCCGCTTGAATCCACCCCAGGCCCGGCCCAGGGCTTGTTGCTCGACTTCGGTGCGGTCATCAGTTTCAGCGTCTTCGAGATCATCCACGAGGTCGAGGCAGCCTTGGGCCTGCCCGTTGGCGGCTTGGGATGGCGAGGCCCCCTCCAGCCCGATGCCGATCCCTTGTGGCAAAAGATGCAGCGCGACGAGATCACCGAACGCGAATACTGGGAACTCAGGGCCGAAGAGTGCGGACGAAAAATCGGACGCAAGATGTCCGTGCTCGACTTCATGATCGCCGCGTACAACCTGCCGCAGGAGCAAATCATCCGGCCGGGCCTCGTCAGTGCCGTCGAGGCGGTGCGCAGTGCCGGCAAACGTGTCGGCGTTCTGACGAACGAACTGGAGCTGTTCCATGGCAAGCCCTGGATGGATGGCTTGCAGGTATTGCGGCAGATGGACTTCATCGTCGACGCAACCCACACGCACATCCTGAAACCGGCTCCGGGCGCCTATCAGCTCGCGATCGAGGCCATGGGCCAGCCCGCGCAGCGGATCGTCTTTCTCGATGACCAAATGCGAAACGTCGAGGGGGCTCGCCGCGCGGGGATGATCGGCCTTCATTTCGATGTCAGTCGGCCTGACCGGTGCATCCGGCAGGCGATGCAGTGTTTGGGGCTGGAATGAACCAGGACCTGATCACGGTGAAGGTGGCCCGGAAGGTGCCGGAAGCGCAGGACATTGCGCGCTTCGAACTGGTGGCGATGGATGGTGGCGCTTTGCCGGCATTCACGGCCGGCGCGCATGTCAGCGTGCATCTTGGCAGCGGCTTGATCCGGCATTACTCCTTGTGCAATTCACCCGAGGAAACGCACCGCTATGTGCTTGGCGTGTTGCGCGAACGGTCGGGTCGAGGGGGTTCGGCCTGCATGCATGACGAGATCCACGAAGGTGCGACGCTGCAGATCGGTTTGCCGCGCAACCAGTTCGTGCTGGACGAGCACGCAGGCTTTTCCCTGCTGCTGGCAGGCGGCATCGGGATCACGCCGCTGCTGGCGATGGCCGAACGCCTGAGGGTCCTGGGCAAGCCCTTCGACCTTCGATACTGCAACCGCTCGCGTGAGCGTGCGGCCTTTCTGGATCGTCTGGATTCCGCGGCTTTCGGCCAGTGCGCGCGGCTGCATTGCGACGACGGCGGCGGGGCGGGCCCGTTGAACCTCGACGACGTGCTCCAGGACACACGGCGCGACGCGCATATCTATGTGTGCGGCCCGGGCGGATTCATCGACCATGTGCTGGATCGCGCCCGCGCGGCAGGCTGGGCACAGCCGGCCTTGCACAGCGAACGTTTCACCGCCGACGTGACCTCTCAGGCACCGGGCAGCACCGCCTTCGAGGTGCAGGTTGGGCGCGCTGGCCCCGTCATTCCGGTGGCGGCCGACCAGAGCGTGGTTGCAGCACTGCACTTGCACGGCATCGAGATTGCGATGTCCTGCGAACAAGGGGTCTGCGGTACCTGTCTGACGCGTGTTCTCGAGGGCGAGGTAGAGCACCGCGACAGCTACCTCACCGATGCCGAGCGAGCGCAAGGTGATATCTTCCTGCCATGCTGCTCCCGGGCCCGTTCGGCGCGTCTGGTCATCGCGCCGTGAGTGCGATGCCGAGGCGAGCGTGGGCGGCCCGCTCGGGTTCGCAAAGAACAGGGCCGCGTAGCCGGCGCCACTGCGTTGAACACGAACGAACAGCTCGTCGATCTGATCTCCCGGCACATCGCGCAGGGCGCCTACCGCGTCGCCGAGCGACTCCCGTCGCTGCGCGAGTTCAGCCAACTGCACCAGGTCAGCATCGCGCGGGCGATTCAGATTTACGCCGAGCTGTCCGATCGGGGCCTCGTCGAAGTGCGCGATCGAGCGGGCTACTTCGTCGCGCCGTCTCGTGGATCGCGCCAGCCGACCCCGAGCGCCGACTGGAGCGGCGCAAGAGACTTCGAATCCTTCGTCGTTGCGACGCTGGGCTCCAAACCCAGCGCTGACCGTGTGTCCTTCAGCGCGGCCTACCCGGGCGGCGACTTGTTTCCCATCGGCGACATGCATCGCCTGCTGCGCACGGCGTCACGGGTGCACCGGCCGAGCGACTTCGTCTACGAGGACGCCGACGGCCTGCTGGCGTTGAGGCAGCGCATCGCCCGCCTCTACGCGAATCACGGCGAGCGCGTGTCCCCGGCAGAGATCGTGCCGACATCCGGGGGCTTGGAGGCGGTCCAGCTCGCCCTCTCTGCCTGCACATCGCCGGGTGAATCGGCGGTGGGTGTCGAGAGCCCCTCGTTCTATCCGATGCTGCAAGCGTTGCGGCGCTTCGGCCTTCGGCCCGTTGCGTTGCCGACAGATCCGACGCGGGGACTGGATGTCACTGCGGCGATCGACGCGATGAAGCATCGGAGAGTCTCCGCGCTATTGCTGATGCCGACGTTTCACAACCCGCTGGGCTGCACCTTGAGCGACGCCGCGAAGCAGGCACTCGCGCAGGCGGCAGCGCAGTACGGCGTGGCCATTGTCGAGAACGATCCTTACCGCGACCTCTACTTCGGCGACGTGGCGCCCAACCCGATCAAGCACTTCGACGAGTCGGGGTGGGTGCTGCACTGCGGGTCGTTCTCCAACACGCTGGCGCCTGGCTACAGCGTTGGGTGGCTGGCAGCGGGCCGCTTCCAAACCAAGGTGCGCGATCTGCGCTTTTTTACAAGCATGACGGCGGGGCTGTTGCCGCAACGCGCGGTGGCGGCCTACCTCAGCGTCGGCGGCGCGCGCGGAGCCTACGCGCATCACCTGATGCGTCTGCGTGCCACACTGAAGGAGCGCGTGGCGTTTGGCCTGAATCTGCTCGGGACCATCCTGCCCAGTGACGCCTGGTTCAGTCGCCCGCAGGGCGGATTCATGGTGTGGGTGCAATTGCGCGAAGGTGTCGACACGCTGGCGTTGAACGCGCGGGCGCAGACCTTGGGAGTCAGCCTGGCGCCGGGTCCGGTCTATTCGCTGTCAAGCAGTCATCGCAACAACTTCGCGCTCAATTTCGGCTGGGACTGGAACGCCCGCCGCGTCGCTGCGCTGGAGCAATTGGGGCCGTTGATCGCGAAGTGGCCTGGCGAACGCGGAAGCGCCGATTGACTGGCGAGCGATGGTGCGTGAGCAAGGTCAGCGCAGCTGCCAGCGTCAAAAGTGAGCAGGCCTGCCGCGCTTGTTCGCGCTCAGCGCCGCGCCGCACGCGAGGCTTCCACCTCGACCGAGCGCAATTCCACCGCCGCCTTGTCGAGCACCCCGTTCACATACTTGTGCCCATCGGTCCCGCCGAAGCTCTTGGCGAGTTCCACGCCTTCGTTGATGGCGACCTTGTACGGAATGTCGATGCAATGCGTCAGTTCGTAGACGCCGATCATCAGCACGCCGTGTTCGATGGGCGAGAGCTGGGTGGTCTTGCGGTCGACGTGCTTGGCGAGCACCGCATCGATGGCCGACGCTTCGGCGATGCAGCCGTGCAGCAGCGCATCGAAGTGCGCCGAATCGCACTTGTCGAAGCCCTCCTGCTCGCGCATGTGGGCATCGATCACCTTCGGGTCACCGCCGCCGAGCAGCCATTCATAGAGGCCTTGCAGCGCGATCTCGCGCGAGCGGCGGCGGGACGACTTGGCTTGCGGGCGCTTGACGAAGGGCTTGCCGGATTTGCCGGGCGGCTTCGCAGGTTTGTTCGACGGCGCCGCAGGTGACACGTCTGCTGGCGACACATCCGCAGGTGCGCCAACCGCCGCAGGCGCAGCTTCGATCTTGGGTTCCACGGTGTCGCTCACGAGAGGTCTTCCATCAGGTTGGCCATCTCCACCGCCACGCGCGCGGCCTCGCGGCCGTTGACTTCGGCGCGCGCCCAGGCTTGTTCTTCGTTCTCGACGGTCAGGATCGCGTTGGCGATCGGGATCTCGTGGTCGAGCGAAACGCGCGTGACGGCCGCGCCGCTTTCGTTGGAGACCAGCTCGAAGTGATAGGTCTCGCCGCGGATGATGCAGCCGATGGCCACGAGCGCGTCGTAGTCTTCGGTTTCGGCCAGCGCGAAGAGGGCGATCGGCACTTCGAGCGCGCCCGGCACGGTCACATGCTTGATGTGCTTGGGTTGGACGCCGAGCGCTTCCAGTTCGGCGATGCAGGCGCGCGCGAGCGTGTCGGTCAGCGCGGTGTTGAAGCGAGCCTGCACGATGCCGATGCGCAGGTCGGCGCCGTCGAGCCGCGCGGTGTGGCCGCGTTCGGCGTGGTTCTTGTCAGCGTCTTGCATGGCGGGCTTTCGGGTTCATTGATCGGGCCCGACGAAGCCGGTCACTTCGAGGCCGTAGCCCGTCATGCTGGGCATGCGGCGCGGGCTGCCGAGCAGCTTCATGCGGGTGATGCCGAGATCGCGCAGGATCTGGGCGCCCACGCCATAGGTTCGCAAATCGATCTGGCCGCGCTGGTCGCCGGTGGGTTGCGTCTTGCCGTCGTTCGCCGGCAGCACCTGCTGGACGAGCGCTGCCACGTCTTCGCCGCAGTTGAGCAGCACGGCGGCGCTGCGCTCGTTGGCATGCAGCATGGCGAGCGCCTTGGGCAGCGGCCAGGAGTGGCCGCAGCGGCCCGCGTCGAGCAGGTCCATCACCGAGAGCGGCTCGTGCACGCGCACCAGCACTTCGTCGGCCGGGGTCCAGCGGCCGTGGGTGAGGGCCAGGTGCAGACCGCCGTTGCGGTCGCGGTAGGCGGTGCAGTCGAAGGTGCCTTGCGCGGTGGTGAGCTTGCGCTGGCCCACGCGTTCGATCAGCGATTCGTTGCGGCTGCGATATTCGATCAGCGAGGCGATGGTGCCGATCTTCAGGCCGTGGGTCTTGCCGAACTCGATGAGGTCGGGCAGGCGCGCCATGGTGCCGTCGTCTTTCATGATCTCGCAGATCACGGCAGCGGGTGAGAGGCCGGCCATGCCGGACAGATCACAACCGGCTTCGGTGTGCCCGGCGCGCATCAGCACACCGCCTTCCTGCGCGCGCAGCGGGAAGATGTGGCCCGGCTGCACCAGGTCCGTCGCCTTGGCATCGCGCGCCACGGCGGCCTGCACGGTGCGGGCGCGGTCAGCGGCCGAAATGCCCGTGTCGACACCCGTCGCCGCCTCGATCGACACGGTGAAGGCCGTGGCGTGCTTGGTGCCGTTGCGGCTGGT
Source organism: Rhodoferax sp. (assembly GCA_026224975.1). Lineage (GTDB taxonomy): Bacteria > Pseudomonadota > Gammaproteobacteria > Burkholderiales > Burkholderiaceae_C > LMDS01. Next base: position 8,436 of record JAMFRW010000337.1, read on the forward strand.
CATCGGCGGCAACTGCAGACGGTCGCAGCGCTCGGGCGTGAGTGTGAGGCAGATCAGGCCGCGGCCGAAACGCGCCATGAAGTTGATGGCTTCCGGCGTGACGTGGTCGGCGGCCATCAGCAGATCGCCTTCGTTCTCGCGGTCTTCCTCGTCGACGAGGATGACCATGCGGCCGGCCGCCAGCTCGGCCACGAGCTCTGGAATGGGGGAGATGGGCATCCCCCAATTGTAGGTGGGCGTGACTTTTGGCCGCGCTGAGCGGCCTTGCCGGTCCGCGATGCCTCGTGTTCCAGCCTGTCGGTCAGCTCGGCTCGGCGGGCGTCAGCTTCGTTTCGGGCCGGGGCGCGGCGCCGCGGCTCACACTCTGGCCGTCTTCGGGTTGAAGCGTCCAGAACGAGAGCGAGGACAGCGCGGTGAGCACGCCCAGCGTCAAAAACGCGTGGTGCAGCGCGCTGGCCACGGCCGCATGGTCGGTTTGCGGCAAGCCGCCCAGATACCAGCCGGTGACGAGCGAGCCGCAGGCCAGGCCAAAACTCATCGACATCTGCTGCATGGAGCTGGCGATGGTGCTGGCCATGCTCGAATCGGCGGGTTCGATGTCGGCATAGGCCATGGTGTTCATGCTCGAGAACTGCAGCGAGTTGAAGAACCCCATCGCCAGGCTCAGCAGCACGATAACCGCGAGCGGCGTGGCCGCGCTCACGAGCGCGAAGCCGGTGATGGTGATGCCGATCATCACGGTGTTGACGATGAGCACCTGCCGGTAGCCGAAGCGGCGCAGCAGCCTGGGCGCGATCAGCTTCATGCCCATGGCGGCGGCGGCCGTCGGCATCATCATCAGCCCCGATTGCCAGGCTGGCAGCCCGAGGCCGAGCTGGTAGAGCAGCGGCAGCAGGAAGGGCAGCCCGCCGATGCCGAGCCGCGTGACGAAGCCGCCGACGACCGAGACGCGAAAGGTGCGCACCTTGAACAACGTGAGCTGCAACAGCGGGTAGGCCGCCTGCCGCGCATGCCACGCATACGCCGCGAGCAGGCTCAACGCGACCAGCAGCAGCACGGTGGCCGAAGTCGGATCGAGCGTGTGTTCACCGAAGACTTCCAGCAACCACGAGAGCAGCGCCGCGCCGGAGCTGAACAGCACCAGCCCGATCACATCCAACGGGCGCGACGACTCGCCGCGGTAATCCGGCATGTGGCGGTGGATCATCCAGAGCGAGAGCAGCCCGACCGGCACGTTGACGAAGAAGATTTCGCGCCACGAAAGCCAGTGCACGATCAGCCCGCCGACGGTGGGGCCGAGCAGCGGGCCGATCAGCGCCGGGATGATCACGAAGTTCATCGCCGCCAGCAGTTCCGATTTGGGGAAGGTGCGCACGATCGCGAGGCGGCCGACCGGCGTCATCATCGCGGCACCCAGCCCCTGCACGATGCGCGCAGCCACCAGCA
>JAMFRW010000338.1 GCA_026224975.1 Rhodoferax sp.
CCGCTTGCTGGAGGCCCTGCGCCAACGCCTGGCCGATGAAAGCCCGGCCGAAGCGTGGATCACGCGCATCTCGCCAGCGGCCCTGGCCGCGCAGGTTCGTGCACTGGAAGCGCGCGCCTCGCACCATGCCGGTCGGGCGGAGGCGTTGGCCGCGATGCCGCTTTTCGGCGTGCCCTTCGCCGTCAAGGACAACATCGACGTGCTGGGCCTGCCGACCACGGCCGCCTGCCCCGCCTTCGAGCGCATGCCCAAAGCGAGCGCCACGGCCGTCACCAGGCTGATCGAGGCCGGCGCCATTTGCATGGGCAAGACCAACCTCGACCAGTTCGCGACCGGCCTGGTCGGCGCGCGTTCGCCCTACGGCCGGCCGAGCAGCACCTTCGCGGCGGGGCGCATCAGCGGCGGCTCGAGTTCGGGCTCGGCGGTGGTGGTCTCGCGTGGCGATGTGGTCTTTTCCTTCGGCACCGACACGGCCGGCTCGGGCCGGGTGCCGGCGGGCTTCAACAACATCGTCGGCGCCAAGCCCACGCCCGGCCGCGTCAGCAGCGCAGGCGTGGTGCCGGCCTGCCGCAGCATCGATTGCATCTCGGTCTTTGCACTCACCGTGGCCGATGCGTCGCAGGTCATGGCGGTCATCGAAGGCCCGGATGCGGCCGACGCCTACAGCGCGTTCAGCGCCGGCCCGGCCAGGCTCGGCCAGTCGCTGACGCTGGGCGTGCCGACGCTGCCGAGGTTCGGTGGTGATGCCGGCTACGCGCCTGCGTGGGAGGCGGCCGTGGCGCATGCGCGCAGCCTGGGCCACCGCATCGTGCCCGTGGATTTTTCGCCGCTGTTCGCGGTGGCCGAACTGCTCTACGGCGGGCCGTGGGTTGCAGAGCGACACACGGTGGTCGAGGCGATGCTGGCCAACGAGCCGGGCGAGTTCGACCCCGCCGTGCGCCAGGTGATCGAAGCGGCGCTGCCTTACTCGGCCACCGATGCCTTCCGCGCGCAGTACAAGCTGCAAGAGGCGCGCAGCCAGCTCGCGGCGCTGTGGCAGCAGGTCGATCTGCTGATGGTGCCGACCGCGCCGGCGCACCCCACGCATGCGCAGATCGATGCCGATCCCATCGGCGCCAACGCGCTGCTCGGCACCTACACCAACTTCGTCAACCTGCTCGGCTGGTGCGCGCTCGCGCTGCCGGCCGGCTTCACCGCGGGCGGCTTGCCGTTCGGTGTGACCTTCATCGCGCCGGGTGCGGCCGATGCGGCGCTCGCACGCTTCGGCGAAGGCTGGGAGGCCAGCCTCAAGCTGCCGTTGGGCGCGACGCAGCGGGCCTGGTCGCCGGCGCCGGAGCATGCGTGGCCTGCGAGCGTCAAGACCTTGCCCATCGCGGTGGTTGGTGCACACCTGAGCGGCCTGCCGCTCAACAGCCAGCTCACCGAACGCCGCGCCACGCTCGCCCAAGCCACCACGACCGCACCACGCTATCACCTCTTCGCCTTGCCCAATACCACGCCGCCCAAGCCCGGCCTGATGCGCGTGGACGTGGGCGGCGCGGCCATCGCGGTCGAAGTGTGGGATGTGCCCATGGCCGAGATCGGCTCCTTCCTCGCCCTGATCCCGCCACCGCTCGGCCTCGGCAGCCTCGAACTGGCCGATGGCCGCTGGGTGCACGGCTTCGTCTGCGATGCGCATGCACTCGTGGCAGCGAAAGACGTCACCGCGTTCGGCGGTTGGCGCGCCTACGTGCAGTCGCTGAAAGCCGCCGCATGAAACCCCGCGCTTGATCCATCCACCCCATTCGTCGCACCGGAGATCCGCATGAGTCACAAGCCCCCGTTCGAACCCGCCGCGCCTTCGCAACCCCGGCGCCGCCTGATCACCGCCATCGCCGCCGGCGCCACCTGGGCCAGCCTGGGCGCGCCATCGATCGCGCGAGCACAAGCCGGCCCCAAGATCCGCGTCGGCTACTGGCCGGTGGCGGCGGGCCTGCCGTTCTTCGCGGCCATCGAAAAGGGTTACTTCAAGGAAGCGGGCCTCGATGTCGAGCCGCTCAAGTTCGCCGGCGCGCAGCAGGTGATGGAAGCCATGCTCTCGGGTCGTTCCGATGGCAGTGCCAACGGCACGGGCTCGGCCAACCTGGCCATCGGCGAGATCGCACAGCCGGGTCTCTTCAAGATCTTCGCGACCAACCCGAGCAATGCCAAGTACGTGCTCGAAGAGTTCCTCGTGCCCAAGGACAGCACGGCCAAGACCATGGCCGACCTCAAGGGCAAGCGCGTGGCCTCGGGCCCCGGCATCCAGAACGTGACGCTCGCCAAGACCATGCTGGAACGGTCCGGCGCCGGTGCGATGAGCGTGGTCGAGTTGCCCATCGGCCAGCACGTGGCGGCACTCGCGGCCGGCCAGATCGACGCGGCCTACACGCTGGAACCCACGGGCACCATCGGCCGCATGAATGGCACGACCCGCGTGCTCGAAGCCGGCGTGGTGGCGCACTACATCCTCGGCGACCCGATGGCGCCGTGGCATGGCGGCTCGGCCAGCCTCACCAGCGAGTTCATCAAGAAGAACCCGGCTGAGGCGAAGAAGTTCATCGCGGCCTATGCCAAGGGCATCGAGCTCGTGCGAACGCAGCCTGAAGAAGCGCGCCAGTTCATGAAAGGCTACACCGCCATCGAAGGCCCGCTCACCAAGGAAGTGCCGCTCGCCTCCTACATGCTCTACAACGAGTTCAAGGCGAGCGACGTGGCGTACTTCCAGAAGTTCTACGACCTGTTCTCCGACAAGGGCATCTTCGAGAAGAAGGTGATCGTCGAACCGCTGCTGTTCAAGGCGTGAAGCGCCGCCAAGGAGCCTCCACATGAGCGACACCGCTGCCTCCGTTCCTGCCGCCACACCTGCGGCGGCCTCCACGCCCAAACCCTGGAGCGCCTCGACCGACAGTTCCCGCGCGCCGCCCGCGCAACCGGCATGGGACCGCCTCGTGCCCTTCATCGGGCCGATTGCGCTGTTCATCCTGTGGGATCTGGTGGTGCGCGCCGGGCTCATCAAGGCGATCCTCTTGCCGCCACCGCTGGCCACGGTGCAGACGCTGATCACCGGCCTCTTCGGCGGTGCGCTGTTGATGGACTTCCTGGTGACCGTCTGGCGCACCGTGCAGGCTTTTCTGATCGCTGCGGTGGTGGGTGTGCCGCTGGGCGTGCTGCTCGGCAGCAACGAGAAGGCTTACCGCAGCGTCGAATTCCTGATCGACTTCTTCCGCTCCACGCCATCGTCGGCATTGATCCCGCTGTTCCTGTTGATCTTCGGCGTCTCCGACATCAACAAGGTGGCGATCGCGGCCTTCGGTGCGTTCCTGATCGTGATCTTCAACAGTGCCTACGGTGTCATCAACGCGCGCAAGCAGCGCGTGATGGCGGCCAAGGTGATGGGCGCTTCGCGCTGGCAAGTGTTCAAGGACGTGCTGATCTGGGAAAGCCTGCAGCCGTCCTTCGTCGGCTTGCGCTCCG
>JAMFRW010000045.1 GCA_026224975.1 Rhodoferax sp.
CAGCGTGACGAACCCGGTCCGTCCGGCTTCGTAGCTGTTGAACATGTAGAAGTCGGTCGCATCGACCTTGGGGCTAGTCGTGATCGACGGCGCTTCACGGTGGCTGGAGGCGTGGGCCGGCAGGCTGGTCAGGCCGAAGAGCGCTGCGGTTGCGGCCACCAGGGGCAGCAAGCGGGCGGATTTCGGTCCGAAGTTCGAACGCACACAGTTCATGTTGTCTTCCTTTGCATCACGTGGAGGCGCGGTGGCCTGGGCATCTGGCGGCGCACGCCCAGGTCTCCAGGCGAGCGACGTCTGGAAGTGCCTTACGTGGAAAGGCGTGCGCTGGATGCGCCGCCTGCAAAGAAACGTGGTGAGCCCCCGCCGCGCCGGCGTGTGGGCGGCGTCCTACATGCGCTGTGCAACCACGACGGCAGTCGATGCGGAAAAGCTAGACCGAACGCGCCGCCTTGAAGCGCTGCGCAAACTCGTGCCGCAACTCGCGGCGCAAGCGCGCGGCGGCGTCGCGGCGCTTCTGGTCTTCGGTGATCACTTCGAGCGGCGGCACCGTCACCGGCTTGCGTGCATCATCCATGGCCACCATCGTGAAGAAGCAACTGTTGGCATGCCGCACCGTCTGGCTGCGGATGTCTTCGGTGACGACCTTGATGCCGATTTCCATCGAGGTCGTACCGGTGAAGTTGACGCTCGCCAGAAAGGTGACCAGTTCGCCGACATGGATGGGCTCGCGGAACATGACCTGGTCGACCGAGAGCGTCACCACATAGCGCCCGGCATAGCGGCTGGCGCAAGCGTAAGCCGCCTGGTCGAGCAGCTTGAGCACCGTGCCGCCATGAACATTGCCGCTGAAGTTCGCCATGTCGGGCGTCATCAGCACGGTCATCGTGAGTTCGTGCTTGGGCAGGTTCATGGTGGCTCCTCGCTATTCCAATATTCAACGCCGCAGCTTGGCAAACGCATCGGCCATCGCCGACGAAGCGGGTGCAGCCGGCGCCCGATTGCCACCTCCGCCACTCGCCCGCTCATTGCGCTGCGCCGGCCGAAAGGCATTGCCGGCCGCGTCGCCACCCTTGGGCACGGGCTTGGCATCGAGCTTCATCGTCAGCGAAATGCGCTTGCGGGCCAGGTCGACTTCCAGCACCTTGACCTTGACGATGTCGCCGGTCTTGACCACTTCGCGCGCGTCGTTGACGAACTTGTTGGCGAGCTGGCTCACGTGGATCAGGCCGTCCTGGTGTACGCCCAGATCGACGAAGGCACCGAACTGCGCGACGTTGCTGATGGTGCCTTCCAGCGTCATGCCGGCGACCAGATCCTTGATGTCTTCGATGCCATCGGCGAGACGCGCCACCTTGAAATCGGGCCGCGGGTCACGGCCGGGCTTCTCGAGCTCGGTCAGCACATCCTTGACCGTGATGGCGCCGAATTTTTCGTCGGCGAAGGCTTCGGGCTTGAGGCTGCGGATCACATCGCTGCGGCCCATCACTTCACCGGCCGGCTTCGCGACGGCCTTCAGCATGCGTTCTACCAGCGGGTAGGTTTCGGGGTGCACGCCGGATTGATCGAGCGGGTTGTCGCCGTTGCGGATGCGCAGAAAGCCTGCGCTCTGCTCGAAGGTCTTGGCGCCCAGGCCGCTGACTTCCATCAACTGCTTGCGGCTGCGGAAGGCGCCATGCGCGTCGCGCCAGCGCACGATGCTGCCGGCGACCGCGCCGCTCAACCCCGACACGCGCGAGAGCAGTGGTGCCGAGGCGGTGTTGAGATCCACACCCACCGAGTTCACGCAGTCTTCGATGACGGTGTTCAGGCTCCGGGCCAGTTCGCTCTGGTTCACATCGTGCTGGTACTGGCCCACGCCGATGCTCTTCGGGTCGATCTTCACCAGTTCGGCCAACGGGTCTTGCAGGCGCCGCGCGATGCTCACCGCGCCGCGAATGCTCACGTCCAGGTCGGGCAGTTCCTTGCTCGCGTATTCGCTGGCCGAATACACCGAGGCGCCGGCTTCGCTGACCACGACCTTCTCCACATGCACATCCGGCGCGAGCTGCTGCAGGCGCTTGATGAGATCGGCAGCGAGCTTGTCGGTCTCGCGGCTGGCGGTGCCGTTGCCGATGGCGATGAGGTTCACGCCGTGCGTCGCGCAGAGCTTGCCAAGTGTGTGCAGTGAACCTTCCCAATCCTTGCGCGGCTCGTGCGGGTAGATGGTGCTGGTGTCCAGCACCTTGCCGGTCGCATCGACCACGGCCACCTTGCAGCCGGTGCGGATGCCGGGGTCCAGCCCCAGCACCACCTTCGGCCCGGCAGGCGCGGCCAGCAGCAGGTCGCGCAGGTTCTCGGCGAAGACCTTGATCGCGACCTTCTCGGCCTCTTCACGCAGACGGCCGAACAGGTCGCGCTCCAGGCTCAGGCTCAGCTTGACCTTCCAGGCCCAGGCGATGCACTTGCGGATCAGGTCGTCGGCCGGGCGCTTGGCGTGGCTCCACTTCAGGTGAACGGCGATATGGCCTTCGGCGATGGTCGGCTTGCCCGGCGCCACTTCTTCGTCGATCACCAGCTTGGCATCGAGCAGTTCCAGCGTGCGCCCTCGAAACACTGCGAGCGCGCGGTGCGAGGGCACGGTGCGGATGGGTTCGGCGTAGTCGAAGTAATCACGGAACTTGGAGGCATCTGGGTGCGTGCCGTCCTTGCCGTCCATCAGCTTGCTCTGGAACAACGCCCCGCTCCACAGCCATTCGCGCAGCTTGCCGACGAGCGTGGCATCTTCGGCCCAGCGCTCGGAGAGGATGTCTCGCACGCCATCGAGCACCGCATGCGCATCGGCGAAGCCGCCTTCCACGTTGACGAAGGCCAGCGCCTCGTCCAGCGGCACGAGCGACGGGTCGGCAAAGAGTTTGTCGGCCAGGGGCTCGATGCCGGCTTCACGCGCGATCATCGCCTTGGTGCGGCGCTTCTGCTTGAAGGGGAGGTAGAGGTCTTCCAGCTCCTGCTTGGTGGGCGCGGCCTCGATGGTCGCGCGCAGTTCTGGCGTCAGCTTGCCTTGTTCGGCGATGCTCTTGAGCACGGCGGCGCGGCGGTCTTCCAGCTCGCGCAGGTACGAGAGGCGCGATTCGAGTTCGCGCAGCTGGATGTCATCGAGGTTGTCGGTCGCCTCCTTGCGGTAGCGGGCGATGAAGGGCACGGTGGCACCACCGTCCAGCAGCTCCACGGCTGCATTGACCTGCGCCGGCCGAACCTTCAGCTCGGCGGCAATCTGCAAAAGAATCTTGTCCAAAATGGGTGGGCACCAACGGGCTTGACTTGGGAGCGGCGCAGTGTGCCACAGCGCTTGCGAGGGCTTGTTGCGGCTTGTTCAGCCCGCGGCTTCGGCCCGTGGCACGGCCAAGTGCGCGATCACGCCGTTCGCGGCGGCCAGGCCACTCGCAAAGCACGCGGTCAGCAGATAGCCGCCGGTCGGCGCTTCCCAATCGAGCATCTCGCCGGCGCAGAACACGCCGGGCAGTTCGCGAAGCATCAGGCCATCGCTCATCGCTTCGAAGCGCACGCCACCGCCACTGCTGATGGCTTCGTCGATCGGGCGAGCTGCGGCCAGCGTCAGCGGCAGTGACTTGATGGCTTGGGCCAGCCGCGGGGGGTCGGTAAACGCTTCGCGAGGTAGCAACTCGTGCAGCAACGCAGCCTTGACGCCATCGATGCCGAGGCGGCTCTTGAGGTGCGTCGACAAGGAGCGCGAGCCGCGCGGGCGCGCCACTTCGTCGCGGACGAACTCGGCGCTGCGCGCGGGCAGCAGATCGATGTGGATGACGGCCTGGCCGTGGGCGGCGATGGCCTCGCGTGCGAAAGAGGATGCGGCGTAGATGAGGCTGCCTTCGACGCCGGTGTCGGTGATGACGAACTCGCCGGCCTGATCGAAGACGTGGTCTGCTGCGTTGGTGTTGGCGTCGAGGTCTACTTCGCCGACAGAGCCTGCATCACGGACGCTCTGCGCCGGCACCGAGATCGCCACGTTCTTCATCGGCTGGCCGGCGAAGCGGGTGCGGAAGTGGTCCGACCAGCCGATTCGTGACGACGCAGTCGACCCGTGCGGCGCATCGCTGCCCTGTGCAGCCCGCCCCACATCGAACCCGCAGTTCGACGGCACCAACGGCGCCACGTCCACCCCGCGTTGTTCGAGCAATGGCACCCACCCGCCATCGGAACCTAGCCGTGCCCAACTGCCGCCACCGAGCGCGAGCAGAACCGCATCGGCCGTCGCAGTCATCTCACCCTGAGGTGCGCCGAACACGAGAGCCTGCTTCGCCTCGTCGGCCGAACCCCAGCCGGTCCAACGATGCCGCATGTGGAAGCGCACGCCCGCCACGCGCAAGTGGTGCAGCCAGGCGCGCAGCAACGGCGCAGCCTTGAGGTCAGCAGGGAAGACGCGGCCCGAGCTGCCGATGAAGGTCGCCACACCCAGGCCTGAAGCCCAAGCCCGCAGATCGTCGGGCCCGAAGCGATCGAGCATCGACGCGATGGCACCCTGGCGCGAACCGTAGCGAGCAACGAACGCCGGCAGCGCCTCGCTGTGCGTCAAATTCAACCCGCCCTTCCCCGCCAGCAGAAACTTGCGGCCGACCGACGGCATCGCGTCGTACAGATCGACTTGGCAACCCGCCGCCGACAACACCTCCGCCGCCATCAGCCCGGCCGGGCCGCCGCCGACGATGGTGACGCGATGAGGCACGGATGACGACGAGGGCTGTGAAGGCACGGTACGGTGACGCTGAATCGAAGGGCGGGCGAGTGTGACACAGCGGCCGCGCGCTGTAAGAAACCGTGCCGCCCGCCGACCCAAGCCATCATCATCGCGACACGAGGCACACCATGGCGACGAGCAACTTCCACCCCGGCATCCGCGCAACAGGCCTCGCCGCATTGGCTGGGCTGACCTGCGCTGCGCAGATCCAGGCACAGGCCGCGTCGACCTGCTCTGCTCGCAGCGCCGCCACCGTCACGCCGGTCGTCGAGCTCTACACGTCGGAAGGCTGCAGCTCCTGCCCGCCGGCCGACCGTTGGCTCTCGCAGCTCGGGGCCGGGCCGTCGGTCGTGGCACTCGCCTTCCATGTCGACTACTGGGATCGCCTCGGCTGGAAAGACCGCTTCGCGAGCGCGGCGTACACGCGGCGCCAGGCGCAGACTCAGGCGAGCAGTGGCGCGCGCTTCAGCTACACGCCGCAGGTGCTGATCAACGGCGCGGACAGGCCGGATTGGCCGCAGGCGACTGTCGCAGCCACGAACGCGGCGGTGGCTGCCGTCGAAGTGCAGCTCACGCGCGAGGGAGATCGCGTCACCGCCGTCGTTTCGCCTTCACGAACGGCGCCAGCGCGCCTGGCCGCCTATTGGGCTGTCACCGAACAAGGCCATGTGAGTGCAGTGAAGGCCGGCGAGAACGAAGGTGCGACGCTGCGCCATGACCATGTCGTGCGCGACTATCGCCCGGTCGCGGCTTGGTCATCGAAGGCAGGCGCACCGGCGGGCGCCTTGCAGTTCGACCTCACCGCCGCGGCCGACACGGCGCACCCGCGCGAGGTCAATCTCGTGGTGGTCGATGCCGACACCGGCCGGCCGGTGCAGGCGGTCAAGCTCGGTTGCTGACCGCCGGCCGCAAGCCTCTGTCCGAGTCGATCAGTTCGTGCGTATGTAGAAGCACGACTTGTACTTCTGCGGCGCCGGGTCGATGCCGAAGTTGCGCACCGTGCACGCCACGTTGCCGGTGGCGTTGTGCTTGATCGCGAAGGGTCCGTTGACGCCGAAGTAGACATCCGCGACCACACCGGCCGGCAAGGCGCAAACCGACTCTTCCGCCGCACAGAAGGTGGTGTTGACGCCGGTGCTGATCGAAACCGCCACAGGTGAGCTCGTGGTCTGGGCGCCGAGGTTGTCGGTGGCTTGAGCGGTGAAGTTGTGCGTGCCCAGCGTGGCACTCCAGTTCAGCGAGTACGGCGCGGTGGTCACACTCCCGAGCGACGTCGTGCCGTCGAAGAACTCCACCTTGGCCACGGTCCCGACGCTGTCGGCGGCCACGGCCGACAACACCACCGTGGTGCCGGCGTCATAACTGCCGGTGGCGGTCGGTGAGGTCAACGCCACCGTGGGCGCCACATTGTTGCCCTGGTTGGTCAGCGCGTAGTAGCACGACTTGTATTGCTGGGGTGCAGGGTCGATGCCGAAGTATTGGGTACTGCAGGCAACGTTGCCGATCTGGTTTTGCTTGACGGTGAAGAGGCCGTTGGCACCGTAGTACACGTCGGCCACGGCGCCGGCGGGCAGCCTGCAAACAGATCCCTCCGCCACACAGAAGATCGTGTTGTTGCCGGTGGTGATCGAGACGGCAACGGCTGCAGTCGTGGTTTGCGCGCCGAGGTTGTCGGTGGCCTGCGCGGTGAAACTGTGCGTGCCGAGGGTGGCGGTCCAGTTGACCGTGTAGGGTGCGGCGGTCGCGCTGCCCAGCGAGGTGGCGCCATCGAAGAACTCGACCCGGGCGATGCTGCCATCGCTGTCGGCCGCCGTGGCCGACAGCGCTACCGCGTTGCCCGCCGAATAGCTGCCAGTGGCCGTCGGCGAGGTCAGCGCCACGGTAGGCGCCACGTTGCTTCCCTGATTCGTTGGCGCGTAGTAGCAGGACTTGTACTTGCCCGGTGCAGGATCGACGCCGAAGTACTGGGTGGAGCAGGCAACGTTGCCGGTGAGGTTTTGCTTGACCGTGAAGAGGCCGTTGGCACCGTAGTAAACATCTGCCACCGCACCGACAGGCACCTTGCAGACAGCGCCCTCGGCGGCGCAGAGGATGGTGTTGTTGCCGGTGGTGATCGAGAGTGCCACGGCGGCGCTCGCGGTCTGGGCGCCAAGGTTGTCGGTCGCCTTGGCGGTGAAGCTGTGCGCACCGAGCGTGGCGGTCCAGTTCACCGAATACGACGACGCGCCGGTGACGCTGCCCAGCGAGGTCGCACCGTCGAAGAACTCCACCTTCGTGATGCTGCCGTCGCTGTCGGCGGCCGTCGCCGAGAGCACCACCGTCGCGCCTGCAGAGTACGTGTCGGTGGAGGCCGGTGACGTCAAGGAGACGGTGGGAGCCACGTTATTGCCCTGGTTCGTCAGCGCGTAATAACAAGACTTGTACTTGCCGGGCGCTGGGTCGACGCCAAAGTACCGAACGCTGCAGGACACATTGCCTGTGGCGTTCTGCTTGACCGTGAAGAGGCCGTTGGCGCCGAAATACACATCGGCCACCGCGCCGGGCGGCACGGCACAGACGCCGTCTTCCGCAGCGCACAAGGTCGTGTTGTTGCCGGTGGTGATCGAGAGGGCAACGGCCGTGCTGGTGGCCTGGGCGCCGAGGTTGTCGGTCACCCGGGCGGTGAAGCTGTGCGCACCCAGGGTGGCGTTCCAGTTCAGCGTGTACGGGGCCGCGGTCGCGCTGCCGAGCAAGGTTGTTCCATCGAAGAATTCGACCGTAGCGACCGTCCCGTCGCTGTCGGCGGCGGCGGCCGACAACACGACAGCAGTGCCGGCCGAGTAAGTGTCGGTGGCCGTCGGCGAGGTCAGCGCAATGGTCGGCGCCACATTGTTGCTCTGGTTCGTCAGCGCGTAGTAGCAGGACTTGTACTTGCCCGGTGCGGGATCCGCACCGAAGTTGGCTGTGGTGCAGACAATGTTGCCGGTGAGATTCTGCTTGACGACAAAGAGGCCATTGGCACCGTAGTACACATTGCCCACTGCCCCTGCGGGCAACCTGCAGACGCCGTCTTCGTTCGCGCAAAAAGTGGTGGTGCTGATCCAGATGCCCACGGCCGGGGTCGTGGTCTGGGCGCCCAGGTTGTCGGTAGCTTGTGCCGTGAAGCTGTGCGTGCCCAGCGCGGTCGTCCAGGCCAGCGTGTACGGCGCGGTGGTTGCCGTACCCAGCGAGGTCGCACCGTCGAAGAACTCGACCTTGGCAATGCTGCCGTCGAGGTCGGAGGCCGTGGCGGCCAGGGCTACCGTGGCGCCCACCGCGTAGACGCCCGTCGTGGTCGGCGAGGTCAAGGTCACGATCGGCGGGATGTTGCCACCCTGGGCCACCAATGACAGGTAGCAGGACTTGTACTGGCCGGGTGCGGGGTCGCCGCCGAAGTTGGGCGAGGTGCAGGCGACGTTGCCGGTGACGTTGCGCTTGACCAGGAAAAGGCCGTTGACACCGTAGTAAACATGCCCCAGGGCGCCGGGAGGAACTGTGCAGACCCCGCCTTCGACAGCGCAAACCGATTGCGGCCCGCTCGGACCGACAGAGATGGCAACGGCAGCCGTGGTGGTCTGGCCGCCGACGTTGTCGGTGGCCCTGGCCGTCACACTGTGGGCGCCGAGTGCGGTGATGGTCCACGTCGCCGACCAGGGCTGCGAGTTCGCGCTGCCGACCAGCGTTGGGCCGTCGAAGAACTCGACCTTCATGACGTTGCCATCGGTGTCGGCGGCCGTTGCCGAGAGCGTCACCGTGCCGCCGACGTCGAAGTTCGAATTCGCAGTCGGTGCCGTCAGGCTCACGCTAGGCGGCACGTTGGCCACCGGTGGAGTCAACGCAGTGGCGGGCTTGTACAGCCACACACCGGCGTCACCGGTGCCGCTGTCGTACTCGTCGAGCGCCACGTAAGCGCTCAGTTGTTTGACGTACTTCCATTTGCCGAAAACGCCCGTGACGAAGTGGCCGGCCGGCTGCAACATCGACGAGCTCTGCAACGTGGTCACATGCCATTTGCTCAGCAGGTTGCCGTTGGCGTCGGTTTCGGCCTTGAAGGTGTAGACCGTTCCCTTCTGGGTGCCGTCCCAGGCGAAGTACTGGTCCAGTTCCTCGTCGTAGTCGATGCCGACGCCGGGGCCGAAAGAGAACGGAGACTCGTCCGGGTTGACAAGGTCGACAGTGAAGTTGAATGCGAGCGAAGTCGACGATGCGCCGGTGAGCTTCCACCCGATCAGATCGGTCAAGTCTTCCGGGTGGTCTGCGGTCCTGACGTAGAGGTTGCGAACGGTGTCGATGGTTCCGGCGCCTTCGTGCGCAACGCCGGTAATGGCGCGCCCCAGCCATTCGATCTGGTCCGACTCGCCAGCGGCCACGTTTCCGACCGTATAGCGGTAGAGCGAAGGCAGCCCGGTCTGGTTGCTATCCGAAGTCACATAGATGACGTCTTTGCCGTTCTCTTGCCTGTAGGCCGTCGTCCCGTTGATGGCCGACGCCAGAGTCGCGCCGGTCTGCGCCAGGTGACGATCCGTCCACATCATGCCGCCGGGTGTTGCAGGGTCGTAGCCCGATCCGTCCGAGCCGCCCACCTTGTTCGGGTTTGCCAGTTTTGGATCCCACATCCAGGGGCCGACGCGCACGATCTCGCCGTTGATCTGTGCCCGGAAAGTGCCACCTTCCGGATGCGTCGCCCCACCGAAAGTGAAGAACTTGTCGTTCAGCGGCAGGAACAGATTGTTGTCGTAGGTATGAGCCGACTGGGGCGCGGAATTGTCCGGCACCATGAAGTTCGACAGCGCGCTCGGCAGCGAACCACGCGACCAGATGCCGGTCGAGCCGTTCCACCAGTACATCTCGTTTCCGAGATAGTTGTAGTGGCCGCCGCCGAACAGCAGCAGGTTGCCCCGATTCGAGTCCCAGGTGAAGGAACTCCAGGCCCGCACCACGGCACCAGGATCGGAGAGGCCCGAAGTCGGCACGGCGACAGATCCGACCGGAAAGGCCGAGCTGAAGCTCGTCAGGTTTGCCTTGACCCAGGAGCCCGGCGGAACCGTGTCGAGCAGGCCTCGCAGACGCTGCAAATCCTGTGCGTGGGTGGCGAGCGACGTGGCGCTCAGGGCCATCATGGCGCAGCACGCGAGCGTGTGCCGAAACGCTCGGAATCCGAGGGCTGAATGCATGTCTGTCTCCGTTTTTATTTGGCACGCGCAACCCGGAATTGTCGACGTCGGGTCACGGTCCGAAGCATTTTGACACGCGCCGTAAAGATGTGTACGCCACGAGTCGGGGGACAAAGCACCGCGCCAACCCGGCGCAAACCGGACCCGAAACGCCGCGCGGCCGGCAAAAAGACGATCAGCCGCGCGTCAGCCGAAGCCCCGCATCCAGCAACAACACCTCGCCCGTCGTCTTGGCAGCGCCCGCGCCCAGCCACCACGCTGCATCGGCCACGTCTTCCGGCGTGATGACCGCAGCCAGCGCGCTCCGCGCCTTGTAGCCCTCGACCGCCTGCGCATAGCGCTCCGCACCCAGCCCTTGCTGCAGCCACGGGGTCTCGACCAGGCCAGGCGCGATGGCGTTGACGCGGATCGCGGGCCCGAGCGCGCGTGCCAGGCCGATGGTCATCGCGTTCAACGCGCCCTTGCTCGCCATGTAGGCGATGGACGAACCCATCCCCATCACCGAGGCGATCGACGACACGTTGACGATGCCTGCGCCCTGGTGGCGCTGCATGAGCGGCGTGAGTGCGCGGCTCATCTGGTAGGCGCCGATGACGTTGACGGCGTAGATACGCTGGAAGTCTTCCGCGCTCAGGCCTTCGAGGTCGGCGGCGGCCACGAACTTGGTGGTCCCGGCGTTGTTGACGAGCACGTCGGCACGTCCGAACCTGGCTTCGACTTCGGCGGCGAGGCGGCGGCAGTCGGCGTCGGACGACACATCGCCCTTGACCACCAGCGCGTCGACGCCGAGCGTCCGGCACTCGGCCGCGATGGCCTCGGCCGGCACGGTGTCACGCGAGCAGTTGACGACGACGTTCCAGCCATTGCGCGCGTAGAGGCGAACCGTCGCCGCGCCGATGCCCGACGACGAACCGGTGACGATGCAGACCCTTCGTGGGCTCATCACTTCGCTCATGGCCTTCCCTTCAATCGACTTGGCGAAGTTCGGCGCGCAACTGCACGCCAAGTTCCGGCTTGTGTGCGAAGGGGTCGGTGGGGTTGCGCAGTTGCATGATGTCTTCCATCCGAGTCTGCACCGAGCCGAGCGCGCGCGGGTGGCTGTAGATGTAGAAGCGCTTCTCGGCCACTGCATCGAACACGAATTGCGCCACATGCGCCGCGCTCACCTTGCCGCTGCCCACGGCCTTGTCGGTCATGGCCTTGGCGACGAGCTGGCTGCGGGTGGGCTTCGAATCTTCGGTCAGGTCGCTGGGCCGGTTGCGGCCGCTTTGCTGGATGCCGGTCGGCACGAAGAACGGGCACAGCACCGAGGCGGTGATCTGTTCGGTGACCAGGCTCAGGTCGTGGTAGAGCGTTTCGCTGATCGTCACCACCGCATGCTTGGTGGCGTTGTAGATGCCGGAGTTGGGCGGGCTCAGCAGGCCGGCCATCGACGCGGTGTTGATCACATGGCCTTCGTACGAGGGGTCTTGCTTCGCCGCTTCCAGCATCATCGGCACGAAGACGCGCACGCCGTGGGCGACGCCCATCAGGTTGACACCGACGACCCATTCCCAGTCCTTGAGCGACTGCTCCCAGATCAGCCCGCCCACGCCCACACCGGCGTTGTTGAAGACGATGTGGGGCGCGCCGAAGCGGGCCAGCGTGGCAGCGCCGAGTGCTTCGACTTCGGCGGCCTTGGAGACATCGAGGCGGAACGGCAGCACCTTGGCGCCCAGGCCTTCGATCTCGGCCGCGGCCTTGGCTAGCGCATCCTGCTGCACGTCGGCCATGACGACGTTCATCCCGAGCCTGGCGGCGATGCGCGAGGTCTCCAAACCGAAGCCGGAGGCGGCGCCGGTGATGACGGCCGTGCGGCCTGCGAATGTTTTCATGGGGAAACTGCTTTCTTGACTTGGAACGAAACACGCGGGAAGTGCACATGCACGAGGCCGGCGCGCTCGTCGGTGCGGGCGATCACGATCTCTTCGGTGTTGAGGGCTTTGAGGCGGCCGGGGACCAGATCGGCGGCGTAGTCGACCGGCATCACCGTCACTTCGTCGCCCTCGGCAAAGCCCTGGCCTGCCGTGATGTTCGTCGGCGCGTAGGTGGTGGTCGCAGCGGCGAGTGCGATGGCATCGGCGCTCGTCATCTTGTGGCTCTCGCCCTGGCCGAAGGCATCGACGCGGTCGTACCAGGCGTTGACCAGCGGGTACGGCGCGAGCACCGCGGCCACCGGCCCGGCACGGCGCATGAACCAGACCGATTGCGCGGCGGCGAAGTCGGCGATGCAGGCCGGGGCGCCGAAGAGGAAATGGCGGCCATCGGCCAGCATGGCTTCGAGCCAGGCGAAGTAGTTGTGCAGGTGCGCCTCGCCATCGGGAAAGGTCGGGCGTCGGAACGTCGGGTTCATCGCCGCGCGGTCGGCGGCGAAGGTCTTCATGAACTCGGCGGGCGCGTTGGGGAACAGGTGCCCCACGCCGGCCGGCTGCAGGCTGTAAGGCACTGCGATCCAGAAGAGCTGCGTGTCGGCCCATTGCGCGACGATGCTGGCGATGCCCGCCGTCTCGGCCGGGTACAGCGACGGCTGCGGCTGGATGCGGTCGATCACCTTGCACATCAGCGCGGAGTCGCAATAGATGTCGGCCCCAAGCTGCATGAAGGGCGTGCGCCGGTAGCCACCGGTCAGCGCCATCACGTCTGGCTTGGGCAGCATGACCGGCACATTCACCGATTGGTATGACATGCCCTTGAAGCCGAGGATGAGGCGGACCTTCTCGGAGAACGGGGAGCCGGCGTAGTGGTGGAGGATCAGGTCTGGCATGTCTTGGCCTCTGGTTGATCTGAGTGGTCTGTCCGGATCAGGGTGATGTTCGTGGCAGGGCTTCGACAGGCTCAGCCCGAACGGGACCTGCATCCACCGCTCACACTGAGCCTGTATTTCCGATTGCCCTGAGCCTGTCGAAGGGAGTGCCCACGGGCATCGCGCGTTCGATGATCGCTTCCATCGCCACGCCGCTTGGCAGCGTGCCGAAGATCTGCGGCCCGTTCCCACCCAGGCGCGAGCGGCAGAAGGCATCGAAGACAAAATCGGGCGCATGGCGGCGCAGCAGCGAGCCCTGCACGGCCAGCGCCACGTCTTGTGCCAGGCGACGCGCGCCGGCTTCGTCGCCACCGGCATCGGCCGCGTCATCGAAGCGCGCGAGCAAACCATCAGCGAAACGATCGAGCGATGCATTCGCGCCGCGCGTGGTGTCGAGTTCGGCGGCGAGCGCCTGCACCGCATCGGCGCTTCTGTCGGTGTTCTTCGCATCACGCTTGCGCAACGCGCGCAACAGGTCGAGCGCCATGATGTTGCCCGCCCCTTCCCAGATGGAGTTGAGCGGCATCTCGCGGTAGATGCGCGCCATCACGCCCTCGCCGTGCTCTTCCACATAGCCGTTGCCGCCCAGGCATTCCATGGCTTCCTGCGCGAGCGCGCTGCCGCGCTTGCAGACCCAGAACTTCGCAACCGGCGTGAGCACGCGGCGCATCATGGTTTCGAACGGATCGTCCTGATGGTCGATCGCGCGGGCCAGGCGCATCGCGAGCGCGGTGGCGGCTTCGCTCTCGATGGCGATGTCGGCCAGCACGTTCTGCATCAGCGGCTGGCTCACCAGCGTCTTGCCGAAGGCGCTGCGCTGCGCCGTGTGGTTCAGCGCCAGCGAGACGGCACCGCGCATCAGCCCAGCGGTGCCAAGCGCGCAGTCGAGCCGCGTCAGCATGCCCATCTCGAGGATCTGCGGAATGCCTCGGCCTTCCTCCCCGACCAGCCAGGCCGAGGCCCCGGTGAACTCGACCTCAGAGCTGGCATTCGCCGCATTGCCGAGCTTGTCCTTCAAGCGCTGGATGCGGATCGCATTGCGCGTGCCGTTGGGCGTGCCGTCGGGCAGCACGCGCGGCAGGAAGAAGCAACTCAGCCCCGAAGGCGTTTGCGCGAGCACCAGAAACGCATCGCTCATCGGCGCCGAGAAGAACCACTTGTGGCCGACGAGTTCGAAGCGTTTGCCCCAGGCATCGTCGCCGATGAAGCGCGCCTGCGTGGTGTTGGCCCGAACATCCGAGCCACCCTGCTTCTCGGTCATGCCCATGCCCATGGTCACGCCGCGCTTGGCCTGCACCGGCGCGAGCCGCGGGTCGTACGCCGTGCTCGAGAGCGCGCTGAACCAGTCGCCGAAGACTGCTGCGTTGCTGCGCAAGGCCGGCGTGACCGCATAGGTCATCGAGACCGGGCACAGCACCGAAGGCTCCAACTGCGTGAACATCAGGAACGACGCCGCGCGCTCGATGTGAGCGCCCGGCCCGCGCGCCCACGGCGTGCCGTGCAGGCCGGCGTTCACCGCCGCACCGAGCAGCGCGTGGTAGCTGGGATGGAACTCGACCTCGTCGATGCGGTGGCCGAAGCGGTCGTGCGTGCGCAGCTCGGGCTTGTGAATGCTGGCGAGCCGCGCATGGGTCTGCATCTCGGCGCTGCCTAGCAGTGCGCCCAGCGCACGCTGCGACGCCTCGGCAGCATCGCCCACAGCCCCCGGCCGATGAAAGGCCAGCGCGTCACGCAGCGCACGATCGCCGGTGTAGACGTTGTAGCCACTCAGCGGTTCAGGCTGGTTGGTGACCTCATGGGTAGTGGCACCCAACAGCGGCGCGCCGATGGTATGCGCCGCGCGGGCAGTTTCAGCAAAGTTGTTCATCGATCCCTCACGGTGCGGTGGCCAGGCGGCGCGGCCTTCTCATTCGACGTTCAGACCAGCTTGACCAGCTGCTTGCCGAAGTTCTTGCCCTTGAGCAAACCCATGAAGGCTTCGGGCGCCGACTCGATGCCGTGCGCCACCGACTCGCGGAACTTCAGCTTGCCTGTCGCGACCAGCGTGCCGAGCTCCTTGAGCGCTTCGGGCCAGACTTCCATGTGCTCGCTGACGATGAAGCCTTCGACCTTGAGGCGAGATTGCAGGATGAGCTGCGGCTGCTTCAGCGGAATCGGCTCGCCGTTGTAGCCGGCGATCATGCCGCAGATGGCCATGCGGCCGAAGGCGTTCATGCGCGACAGCACGGCGTCGAGCACCGGGCCGCCGACGTTGTCGAAGTAGCCATCCACACCATCGGGCGTGGCTTCTTTCAAAGCCTCGTAGAGCGACTTGGCATCGGCATGCGCCTTGTAGTCGATGCAGGCATCGAAGCCCAGTTCGTTGACCACGTAGCCGCACTTGTCGGCACCGCCTGCCACGCCCACCACGCGGCAGCCGCGCGACTTGGCCAACTGGCCCACCACGCTTCCGACCGCGCCGCTGGCCGCGCTCACCACAATGGTTTCGCCGGCCTTGGGCGTGCAGATCTTGATGAGGCCGTACCAGGCCGTCACGCCCGGCATGCCGACCGAGCCGAGGTAGGCCGAGAGCGGAATGTGCGCCGTGTCGACCTTGCGCAGCGCGCCCGGTGCATTGGCGTTGACCACGCTGTACTGCTGCCAGCCGCCCATGCCCACGACCTTGTCGCCTGCCTTGTAGGTGGGGTTCTTCGAGTCGACCACTTCACCGACGGTGCCGCCGCCCATCACCGTGTTCAAGGGCTGCGGCACGGCGTAGCTCTTGCCATCGTTCATGCGGCCGCGCATGTACGGGTCCAGGCTCATGAAGTGATGCTTCACCAGCACCTGGCCCTCTTGCAGCTCGGGCACAGCGGCTTCGATCAGCGCGAAGTTGGAAGTGGTCGGCTCGCCGGTCGGGCGGGAGACGAGGTGGATCTGCTTGTTCGTGGTCATGGTGTTTGTCTCGTGGAATGGCTGTGATTCGAACTGGCCGCGCCGCTCACTCGGAAGCGTCCAGCGGCTGCGAGCGTTTGCTGCCGTCGGCCCGCGGCGCGAGTGGCCGCATGTACTTGAAGGTGCCGGTCGCTTGCGCCACGACCAGGCCGGACTCGTTGACGATCGTGCCCTCGCAGAAGGCCATCGTGGCCGTGCGGTGGATCAGGTGGCCGCGCGCGGTGAGCCGGCCCACGCCGGGGCGCATGAAGGTGGTCTTCATCTCGATGGTGACGACGCCGTGCGTGTCGCTCTGGCCGGGCTGGTTGGGGCTGCGGGCCGCGTGCGCCATGGCCACGTCGAGTAGCGTCATCGAGACGCCGCCATGCGCCATGTCGCGCGAGTTGCTCAGCTCCTCGCGCATGTCGAGCGCGATCTCCGAATGCCCGGCATCGAACGAGATGAGCTCGAAGCCGAGCATCTCGACGAAGGGAATGTGAACGGTGAAGGTCGACATCGCCGAACCTCAGCCCGCGATGATGGCGCTCACACCGCCGTCGATCGGCAGGATCTGCCCGGTGATGTGCTTGCCGGCCTGCGAGGCGAAGAGCAGCGCCGCGCCCTTCAGGTCGTCGTCATCGCCCACGCGCCGCAGGGGAGCGCTCGCAGCCAGCACATCGGCGCCAACGCGGTCGAAGGTGCCCTGGGTCATCTTGCTGGGAAACATGCCCGGCGCCAGCGCGTTGACGTTGATGTTGTACTTGCCCCATTCGCCGGCCAGCGTGCGCGTGAAGTTGACCACCGCCGCCTTGCTGGTGTTGTAGGCCACCATGGACATGTCGGCGCTGTTGCCGGCCAGGCCCGCGATGGAAGCGACGTTGATGATGCGGCCCTGCTTCCTCGGGATCATGCTGAGCTTGCCCACCGCCTGGCTCATCAGGAAGATGCTGCGGATGTTGAGGTTCATCACCTTGTCCCAGGCTTCCAGCGGGTGATCCTCGGCCGGCGCGCCCCAGGTGGCGCCGGCGTTGTTGACGAGGATGTCGATCTGGCCGAGGCGTTTCATCGCGTCTTCGGCCACGCGCTGGATCTCTTCCGGCTTGCTGGCATCGGCCGCGACCCACAGCGTGGCGATGCCCTTGGCCTGCAGGTGCGCCGCGGCCTCTTCGAGGTCACCGGCCTTGCGCGAGGTCAGCAGGATGCGGGCGCCGGCCTCGCCGAGCGCCTCGGCGATCTGCAGGCCGAGGCCGCGCGAGCCGCCGGTGACGAGGGCGGTCTTGCCACTCAGATCGAACAGTTTCTGGACGGGGGTGCTCATGGTGTTTGTTCCTGTGGATGTTCAGAAC
Organism: Rhodoferax sp.; assembly: GCA_026224975.1. GTDB lineage: Bacteria > Pseudomonadota > Gammaproteobacteria > Burkholderiales > Burkholderiaceae_C > LMDS01. The sequence continues at coordinate 17,026 of JAMFRW010000045.1, forward strand.
CAGGCCTGCGCCATCGTGCGGCAGGTGTCGTCGCGTGTCTCGACGACCGCTAGCCACGCGGGGATGCGCGGCAGTTCGTAGTGGAAGAAGTAGCGGCAGGCTGCCAGCTTGCCGTGCAGAAGGTCGGGCTCGGCGGCATCTTTCAAGCCGCGTTCGGCGCACAGCGCCACATCGAGCCATACCCAGGCCAGCACCATGTGGCCGAAGGCCTGCAGGTAGGGCGTGGCGTTGGCAAGCGCTTCTTCGGGGTTGCCGGTGGACCATGCGCCGGCCGTCGCGGCGCGCACTGCCCGGATCGCGTCGGCCAGCGCCTTGCCATGTGGGGCAAGCGCCGCAACCGACTCGGCCCGCGCAATCGTCTTGACCATGGTCGCCTCGACAAGGGACAGGCCGGCGCCTTCCTGCATCACCACCTTGCGGCCCAGCAAATCGAGCCCCTGGATGCCGTGCGTGCCCTCGTGGATCATGTTGAGGCGGTTGTCGCGCCAGTACTGCTCGACCGGGAAATCGCGCGTGTAGCCGTAGCCACCCAGCACCTGGATGGCGAGGCTGTTGGCTTCCAGGCACCACTCGCTCGGCCAGCTCTTGGCAATCGGCGTGAGCATCTCCAGCAGCAGGCCGGCTTCGGCCGCGGCGGCCTTGTCGCCGGTGTGCAACTCATCGACCAGCCGGGCGCAATACAGCTCGAGCGCCAGCGCGCCTTCGCAATAACTCTTCTGCGCCAGCAGCATGCGCTTCACGTCGGCATGCTGGATGATGGGCACTTGCGGGCGTGTCGCGTCCTTGCCGCCGGGGCCGGTGGGCCGGCCTTGCGGGCGATTGATGGCGTAATCGAGCGAGGCTTCGTAACCGGCATAGCCGATGGTCGCCGCGCCCAGGCCGACGGAGATACGCGCCTCGTTCATCATGTGGAACATGCAGCCCAGGCCCTCGTGTGGCTTGCCGACGAGGTAGCCGATGGCGCCCGAGCCTTGACCGTCCAGCCCACCGCCATTCGCCGCGCGCACCGGGAACTTGCCTTCGCCGAAGTTCAGCAGCGTGTTGGGAATGCCGCGATACCCGAGCTTGTGGTTGAGGCCGGCCAGCGCCACGTCGTTGCGTTCACCGGTGAGTTCGCCATCGGCGCCGACCAGCTTCTTCGGCACGATGAAGAGCGAGATGCCCTTGGTGCCGGGGATGAGCTTGCCATCGGGCCCGGGGATCTTGGCGAGCACCAGGTGGATGATGTTCTCGGAGAGTTCGTGCTCGCCGTTCGATATCCACATCTTGTTGCCGCGCAGCCGGTAGCGCGGGCCGAGGGGATCGCCCGCGCCGTCATCGCCATCCGGCACTGCCCGGGTCACGATGTCGGAAAGGCTGGAGCCGGCCTGCGGCTCGCTCAGGCACATGGTGCCGGAGAAGCGGCCCGAGAACTCCTGCTTGGCGAAGACCTCGATCTGCGCCGGCGTGCCGTGCGCCATCAGCAGGTTGGCATTGCCACTCGTCAGCATGCTGCCGCCACCGACGCCGATGCCGGCCTTGCCGAAGAAGCTGTTGGCCGCCATCTCGACGACGCACGGCAACTGCATGCCGCCGATCTCGTAGTCCTGCGCGGCGGCCAGCATGCCGGAATCGGCATAGGCCTTGCACGCGATGTGCGTGGCCTCCGGCAGGTGCACCTTGTCGCCGTCGAACCAGGGCTCTTCGGTGTCGGTGAGGCGCGCGAACGGCGCGTATTTTTCGCGCGCGATCTTCTCGCAGGTGTCCATCACCGACGAGAAGGTTTCACGCGAGTGGTCGGCAAAGCGCGTGCGCGATTGCAGCGACTCGACATCCAGCCAGTCGTACAGGAGGAAGTCGGAGGTTTGGCGATAGGTCATGGAGCGTGATTTTTCGAGATGTTCAGCAAGAAACTCCCTCGCCGCCTTGGGGAGAGGGAGTCATTCACGCGGCGTCGGCTGATGGTGCCCCGCCCAGCTTCGCGATCGTCCCTTGCGCAATCGCGCAAAGCTTCTCCCGCCCGCCCACCACCGCGAACACTTCGCACTGGCAGACCGCCTGCGACTTGCTCACGTGCACCGCGCGGGCCCGCGCGATCAGCCGCTCGCCAACGGCCGGGCGCACATAGTTGATCTTGTATTCACTGGTGACGACGGGCACGCGCATGGCCGTGCCGCCAGCAAAGGTCAACGCGTTGTCCGCGAGGTAGCTCACCACGCCGCCGTGCGCAAAACCCATCTGCTGCTTGAGCTGGTCGGTGAGCGCGAGCTGCAGTTCGACGCGCCCCGGTTCGAGCGCGCTCAGCTCGGCGCCGAGCAGGCGGCTGAAGGGCTGCGAGGCCAGTGCCTCGCGGCCCATCGCGAGAAAGGCAGCCGAGTCGACGTTCACCGGCTCGGCCATGGCCTTACAGAACTTCGAAGACGCCAGCCGCGCCCATGCCGCCGCCGAGGCACATCGTCACGACGACGCGCTTGGCGCCACGGCGCGTGCCTTCGAGCCGCGCGTGGCCGGTCAGGCGTTGGCCGCTCACACCGTAAGGGTGGCCGACGGCGATGGCGCCGCCGTTCACATTGAGGCGGTCCATCGGGATGCCGAGCGTGTCGGCGCAATAAAGCACCTGCACGGCGAAGGCTTCGTTCAGTTCCCACAGGTCGATGTCGGCGACGGTCAGGCCGAGCTTCTTCAGCACCTTGGGCACGGCGTAGATCGGGCCGATGCCCATTTCATCGGGCTCGCAACCAGCGACCGCAAAGCCGAGGAAGCGGCCGATGGGCTTCAGGTTGCGCTTGCTTGCCAGCTCTTCGTTCATCAGCACGCAAGCGCCGCCGCCGTCACTGAACTGGCTGGCGTTGCCGGCCGAGATCAGGCCGCCGGGCAAGGCCGAACGCAGGTCCTTGATGCCCTCATACGTGGTGCCGGCGCGGATGCCTTCGTCGTTCTTGATCGTCACTTCCTTGGTGCGCAGGCCCATCACCGGGTCGGCATAGCCGGTGGTCACGGTGCAGGCGATGATCTCGTCGGTGAACTTGCCGGCTTCGAGCGCGGCAGCAGCCTTTTGCTGGCTGGCGGCACCGTATTGGTCCATGCGCTCGCGACCGATCTTGTAGCGCTTGGCCACCTGCTCGGCGGTTTGCAGCATGTTCCAGTAGATCTCGGGCTTGTGCTCGACCAGCCACGGGTCGGCGCCCATGTGGCGGTTGGCCTCGTTCTGCACACACGAGATGCTCTCGACGCCGCCGGCGACCAGCACATCGGACTCGCCGGCGATGATGCGCTGCGCGGCCATCGCGATGGTCTGCAGGCCGCTGGAGCAGAAGCGGTTGACAGTCATGCCGCTGGTCGTGATCGGCAGGCCGGCGCGGAGTGCGATCTGGCGCGCGATGTTGGAGCCGGTCGCGCCTTCGGGCGTGGCGCAACCCATGATGACGTCATCGACTTCGGCGCCGTCGATGCCGGCGCGCTCCACGGCGGCCTTGACGGCAAAGCCGCCGAGCGTCGCGCCGTGGGTCATGTTGAAGGCGCCCTTCCAGCTCTTGGCGAGGGGCGTGCGGGCGGTTGAAACGATCACGGCGCTGGTCATGTCTTGCTCCTGGTTTTCGAAAAAGGTTTCGTCGGAAAAGAGTCGACGTAAAAGATTGGACGGATTGAAAGAAAGGGATCAGGCAGTGACGGCTGCTGGCGCTGTGGCCGGAGCCACCGCACCCGCCGGCACATCGGCCAGGTTCATGTTGGTCGCCGCCTTGTAGATGCTGTTGCGCGGCTGCGCGAAGACGCGCCGCACCATGGGCTCGAACTCGCTCATCGGCAGTGTTTCGCCCTTCGGGTCGAAGGCCGGGTTGTCGTAGAGGTCGCAGAACTCGGCCGTGCGGTCGAAGTGCGCATGGCCGGTGAACTGGTCGCGCAGGTTGCGGTCCAGGCCGATGTGGTGGAAGAAGTAGTAGCCCTGGAAGATGCCGTGGTGCTGCACCATCCAGAGGTTCTCTTCGGTCACGAAGGGCTTGAGCACGGCCGCGGCGATGTCGAAGTGGTTGAAGGTGCCGAGCGTGTCGCCGATGTCGTGGAACAGCGCGCAGACCACGTACTCATCGTCGCGCCCGGCCTTGAGCGCGCGCGTGGCCGTCTGAAGCGAATGCGTGTAGCGGTCTACAGGGAAGCCGCCGTAGTCGCCTTCGAGCACTTTCAGATGGGCCATCAGGCGGTCGGGCAACTGACGGGCGAAGGGCGCGAACTCGGCGCCGATCTTGCGCCAGTCGTCTGGCGTGCTGGCTTCCATGCGGGTGAAGGTGGCGCGGTCGGTCATGGGTGTCTCCTCGGGGCGGTGTGGCTGGAGGGTTGCTCTTCGGTGGTCATTCGGTACGAATTCGGTATTCAGGGCGCGGGCGCCGTGTTGCCGATGAGCTGGTGATAGAACTGGATCAGTTCGACGTAATTGGCCGTCGAGATGCGTTCGTTGGTGCCGTGAAAGCGCTTGAGGTCTTCGACCTTGGCGCGCACCGGCGAAAACTTGTAGACGTTCTCGGCCACACCATCGAAATGTCGCGAGTCAGTGGCACCGATCATCAGGCCGGGTGCCACGATCACGTCGGGGTGCAATTGGCGCAGCGTCTTGTTGATCAGCTGGAAGCCGGCCGCGTCGGTAGCGGCCACTTTCGAAGCCTCCGACATGCCCGGCGACTTCTCGACCTTGATCGACGGGTTCGCGATCGTCTGCGTCACATGGTCGATCACCGCATCGCTGGTGTCACCCGGCAGCAGGCGGAAGTTCACCGTTGCATTCGCGCGGCCGGGCAACACGTTGTCGGCCTGGCCGGCGTTGATCACCGTCAACGCAGTCGTGGTTCGCAGCGAAGCGTTGGTGCTCGCGCCCTTTTTCAACTGCGCTTCGATGATCGGCTTGAAGAGCCACATGTTCGACAGGAACACGCGGTTCATGCCGGTCATCTCGGGCGCCAGCGTCTCGAACATTTCGCGCGACAGGCCGCGCACTGCGAGCGGCATCTGCTGGTCTTCGAGCTTGGCGAGTGCAGTGCTCATCATGCCGATCGCCGACTGGCCGGCCTCGGGTGGCGGCATCGACGAATGGCCGGGCGTTGCACTCGCGGTCAGCAAAAGGCTCATGTAGCCCTTCTCCGCGACGCCGACCAGTGCGGCGGGCTTGTCCAGGCCTTTGAGGACGCCGTCGGTGATCAGCAAGCCTTCATCGAGCACGAACTGCAAATGGATGCCGCGCTCCTTGAACAGCTTGGCGACCTGCGCCGCGCCGCGCAGCCCGCTGATCTCTTCATCCTGGCCGAAGATCAGGTAGATCGTCTGGCGCGGTTGGAACCCCGAGGCGGCGAGCAGTTCGACCGCCTCCATCATCGACATCAGGTTGCCCTTGTCGTCCCACGATCCGCGGCCCCAGACGAAGCCATCGCGCAAAACGCCGGAGAACGGCGGCTGTTGCCAATCGCCCTCTGTGCCGGGCGCGATCGGCACCACGTCCTGGTGCGCCATCAGGCCGATGCCGGCGAGCTTCGGATCGCTGCCTGGCCACGTGTAGACGAGGCCATACTTGCCGATCACTTCGCGTCGCAAGACCGCATGTGCCTTGGGGAAGCTGGCCTGCAGCAGCGCATGCAGCGCCGTGAACTCACCCGCGTTGGCATCGACATCGTCGCGCGAGGCAATCGTCTTCAACCGCACCGCAGCGCCGAGCCGTTCGGCCGCTGCCGCCATGTCGACCTTGACCGGCGTGGCCGGCGCGACCGTCAACTGGCGCGAAGGCATCAGCAGGGTCTTCGCGCCGACGGCGACGGCCAGCGCGAGAACGACGATGCCGATGAGCGCGAGCAGTTTGCGCACGGTGTCAGGGTCGCTTCGCTTCCGGCCGCGGCTCGCGTCTTAGCTAAAGCTCTTGCCTTCGGCCGCGAGCTTGGCCAGCAAGGGCGCGGGCTTCCAGAAGGTGGCGTCGTCCGCCGGGTTGGCCGCAAAGCGCTTCATCGCCGAGACCACGTTGAACAGCCCGACCTGATCGGCGTAGTTCATCGGGCCACCGCGGTGCAGCGGGAAGCCGTAGCCGGTGAGGTAGACCATGTCGATGTCGGAAGCGCGCGAGGCGATGCCTTCTTCGACGATCTTCGCGCCTTCGTTGACGAGCGCGAACACCAGGCGGTGCACGATCTCGTCATCGGAAATCTTGCGCGGCGTGATGCCTTGGTCGGCACGGTACTTCTCGATCATGTCGGTGACGATCTTGCTCGGAATTGCATCGCGCTTGCCCGGCACGTAGTCGTACCAGCCGGCGCCCGTCTTCTGGCCGAAGCGGCCGAGTTCGCAGAGCAGGTCGGCCGTCTTGCTGTAGCGCAGGTCGGGCTGCTCGGTCGCGCGGCGCTTGCGGATGTACCAGCCGATGTCGTTGCCGGCCAGATCGCCCATGCGGAACGGGCCCATGGCCATGCCGAACTTTTCCATCGCCTTGTCGACCTGCGCCGGCGTCGCGCCTTCGTCCAGCAGGTAGCCGGCCTGGCGCGAGTACTGCTCGATCATGCGGTTGCCGATGAAGCCATCGCACACGCCCGAGACCACGGTCGTCTTCTTGATCTTCTTGCCGAGCTGCATCACGGTCGCGAGCACATCCTTCGCGGTCTTCTCGCCGCGAATGACCTCGAGCAGCTTCATCACGTTGGCCGGGCTGAAGAAGTGCGTGCCGATCACGTCCTGCGGGCGCTTGGTGAAGGCCGCGATCTTGTCGACATCGAGCGTGGAGGTGTTGCTGGCCAGGATCGCGCCGGGCTTCATCACTTCGTCGAGCGTCTTGAACACGGTTTCCTTCACACCCATGTCTTCGAACACAGCTTCGATGACCATGTCTGCGTCTTTCAGGTCACCGTAGTTCAGCGTGGTGGTGAGCAGCGCCATGCGGGCGTCGAGCTTGTCCTGCTTCAACTTGCCCTTCTTGACCTGCGCTTCGTAGTTCTTGCGAATGACGCCCACGCCCTTGTCGAGCGCTTCCTGCTTCATCTCGAGCATCACCACCGGAATGCCAGCGTTGAGGAAGTTCATCGCGATGCCGCCACCCATGGTGCCGGCGCCGATGACGGCGAGCTTCTTCACGTCACGCACCGGGGTGTCGGCCGGCACGTCGGGGATCTTGGTCGTGGCGCGTTCGGCCATGAAGGCATGGCGCAGCGCCTTGCTTTCGGGCGTGAACATCAGCGCGGTGAACAACTCGCGCTCGGCCTTCATGCCGTTGTCGAAACTGCCCTTGACCGATGCGGCCACGGCGTCCAGGCACTTGAGCGGCGCCGGGAAGTTCTTCGACATGCCGCCCACCATGTTGCGGGCGAATTGCAGATAGGCGTCGGCATTCGGATGCGTGACCTTCAGGTCGCGAACCTTGGGCAACGGACGCGCGTCGATCTTCTCGGTGGCGAAGGCCACCGCGGCCGCGACCACATCGCCATCGGCGAGCTTGTCGAACAGCTTCTGGCCGGGCGCCTGCATCAGCAGTTCGCTCTTGACGGCCTCGCCGCTGACGATCATGTTGAGCGCGGTCTCCAGGCCCAGCACGCGCGGCAGGCGCTGCGTGCCGCCAGCACCCGGCAGCAGGCCGATCTTGACTTCGGGCAGCGCGACCAGCGTGCCTGGGGCGACCACGCGGTAGTGGCAGCCGAGCGCCAGTTCCAGACCGCCGCCCATGACCACCGAATGGATGGCCGCGACAACGGGCTTCGTGCTCGCTTCGAGCGCGAGGATCACGCTCAGCAGGTTGGGTTCGGCCAGCGCCTTGGGCGTGCCGAATTCGTTGATGTCGGCGCCGCCGGAGAAGGCCTTGCCGGCACCGGTGAGGACGATGGCCTTGACGGCAGGATCGGCCTCGGCCTGCTCCAGGCCATTGACGATGCCCAGGCGGGTGGAATAGCCCAGGCCGTTGACGGGCGGGTTGGTCAGCGTGATGACAGCGACGTTGCCGCGAGTTTCGTAGGTGGCGCTCATGCGGTGCTCTCCGGTGGGTCTTGAAGCTAGGGAAACGCGAAAAAGAACGGTCGTGCGATTCTAGGCGCTGGCGAAAAAAAAGCGCTGTCTCTGGCGGGACAGCGCTGGTGTTTTACGGCGCGTGACAAAGGCCTTGGCAGCCCTTGAAACGCACCAGTGAGAGGCTCACACTTCTAGCCATTCCTTGCGCACATCGGCATTGGCGCGCAGCGTGGCCGGCGTGCCTTCGAAGACGATGCTGCCGTGGCCCATCACATAACAACGTTCCGAGATTTCGAGCGCGATGGTGAGCTTTTGCTCCACCAGCAAGACCGATACACCGCGATCCTTGAGCTTGCGCAGGTACTGGCCCACGAGTTCGACGATCTTGGGCGCGAGGCCTTCGGTCGGCTCGTCGATCATGATCAGATCCGGGTCGCCCATCAGCGTGCGGCAGAGCGTGAGCATCTGCTGCTCGCCGCCCGAGAGCACGCCGGCTTCGGTGTGCTCTCGCTCCTTGAGCCGCGGGAACATCTGGTACATGTCCTCGTAGCTCCAGCGCGGCTTGGTCTTGCCGCGCTTCTCGCCGAGGATCAGGTTCTGCGCGACGGTGAGCTTGGGGAAGATGTCGCGGTTTTCCGGCACGTAGCCGATGCCGCGGTGGGCAATGTCGAAGGTGTGGTGGCCCAGGATCTCCTGGTCGCGGAACTTGACCGATCCCTCGCCCGAGACGAGCCCCATGATGGTCTTGACAGTGGTCGAGCGGCCGGAGCCGTTGCGGCCCAGCAGCGCGACGATTTCGCCTTCGCCCACGCGCATGTCGACGCCGTGGAGGATGTGGCTCTTGCCGTAGTAGGCATGCAGCCCTTGAAGTTGCAGCATTCGTTCACTGCCGGCTCAGACGCCGGCCTCCGCAGCTTGTTGATCGGCCAGCACCGAACCGAGATAGGCTTCCTGCACCCGCGCATTGGCGCGCACCGCGTCGGGGTAGTCGAAGGCGATGACCTCGCCGTACACCAGCACCGCAATCTTGTCGGCCAGGCCGAAGACCACGCCCATGTCGTGCTCCACCGTCAGCAGCGTCTTGCCGACCGTGACCTCGCGGATGAGGTCGATGAAGCGCGAGGTTTCGCTCTTGCTCATGCCGGCGGTCGGCTCGTCGAGCAGGATCACGCTGGCGCCGCCGGCGATGGTGATGCCGATCTCGAGCGCGCGCTGCTCGGCGTAGGTCAGGTTCATGGCCAGCGTGTCGTGCTTGCGCTCGAGCTTGATCATGCGCATCAGCTCTTCGGCCCGGTCGTTGGCATCCTTCAGGTTCGACAGGAACTTCCAGAACGCGTACTTGTAGCCCATCGACCAGAGCACCCCGCAGCGCAGGTTCTCGAACACCGAGAGCCGCCCGAAGAGGTTGCTGATCTGGAAGCTGCGCGCCAGACCCATGCGGTTGATCTCGTACGGCGGCAGGCCGTCGATGCGCTTGCCGCCGAGCAGGATCTCGCCGCTGGTCGCGCCGAAGCGCCCGCTGATGAGGTTGAAGAGCGTCGACTTGCCGGCGCCGTTCGGCCCGATGATCGCCACGCGCTCGCCCGGCTTCACGGCCAGATTGGTGCCGCGGATGATCTCGGTCTTGCCGAAGGACTTGCGCAGGTCCTTGAGTTCGATCGCGTAAGGCGATGTCGAATTGGAGGCTGCTGTGTTCATGCGGCCTCCTTGCGGCGAATGTCGGCTTCGATTTCGGTTTGCACGTCGCTCCATTGCGCGGCAAAGCGCCGCCGCACCCCTTCGAACAAGGCCACGCCCACGATCAGCACTGCGACCGCACCCAGCCAGTGGCTCACCTGCCAAGGGTCGAGCGCCAGGCCGACGAAGTTGAGCGTGGTGCCCGAGCCGCCGCTGAACTGCAGGAAGTAAAGCATCTCGACCATGGCCGCAAAGCCGGCCAGCACGATCAGTGCCGTAACCGTCAACGCCGCATACCAGCCCAGCAAGCGCGAGAGCTTGCCGTACGCCGCCACGCGAACATTCATCATGATCAGGCTGGCGATGCCGCCCGGCGCGAACATCACCATGAAGACGAAGATCAGGCCGAGGTAGAGTGGCCAGGCCTTGGTGAACTCCGAGAACAGCACGAAGGCCAGCACCATCAGCACGGCGCCGATGATCGGGCCGAAGAAGAAGGTCATGCCACCCAGGAAGGTGAAGAACAGGTAGATCGCCGAACGCGCACCGCTCACGACTTCGGCCGTGGCAATCTCGAAGTTCAGCGCGTACATGCCACCGGCTATTCCGGCAAAAAAGCCCGCGATGATGAACGAGATGTAGCGCACCCGCTGCGTGTTGTAGCCGATGAATTCGACGCGCTCGGGGTTGTCGCGCACCGCGTTGAGCATGCGGCCGAGCGGCGTTCGCGTGAAGGCGAACATGGCCGCCGTGCAGATGATGGTGTAGATGGCGATCAGGTAGTAGACCTGGATCTGCGGGCCGAAGCTGATGCCCATGACCGCCTTGCCGACCACGCGGTTGGCCGAGACGCCACCTTCACCACCGAAGAACTCCGGCACCATGGCCGACATCGAATACACCAGTTCGCCCAGGCCCATGGTGATCATCGCGAAGGTCGTGCCGGCCTTCTTGGTGGTCACATAACCCAGGATCACCGCGAAGAACACGCCGACGAATCCTCCCAACAACGGGATCAGGCTCACCGGCAGGCCGAGCCCACTGTGGGCGATGGCGTTCAGCGCATGGATCGACACGTACGAGGCCAGCCCCGAATACACCGCATGCCCGAAGCTGAGCATGCCGCCCTGCCCCAGCAGGATGTTGAACGAGAGGCAGGCGACGATGCCGATGCCCATCTGCGAGAGCATGGTGATGGACAGGCTGCTGCCGAAGATCAGCGGCGCGCAGAGCAGCACCAGGGCATAGCCACCCCAGACGAGCCAGCGGGTGGTGTCGATGCCCGCCCGCGCAGCGCCGGAGGGGTTGAGGGTTCCAGAAGTTGCGCTCATGGGTCAGCCCTCGCGCTTTCCGAGCAGGCCCTTGGGCCGGAAGATCAGGATCAGGACCATGAACAGGTACGGGAGAATCGGCGCCACTTGCGACACCGTGAGTTTCAGGAGCGAATAGTCCGCAGCACCGGCGCTCAGCTTGATGCCGAGGCCCGCGATGACGCTGCCGACGGAGTAGTCGAGCGCCACCGCAAAGGTCTGCACCACGCCGATCAGCACCGAGGCCACGAAGGCACCGGCGAGCGACCCCATGCCGCCGACCACCACCACGACGAAGACGACCGCACCGACCGTGCCCGCCATCGCCGGTTCGGTCACGAAGGTGCTACCGCCGATCACACCGGCCAGGCCCGCCAGCGCGGAGCCGGCGCCGAAGACCAGCATGAAGACGCGCGGCACGTTGTGGCCGAGTGCCTCGACCATTTCAGGGTGCGTGAGCGCGCTCTGGATCACCAGGCCGATGCGGGTGCGGGTGAGCATCAGCCACAGCGCGACCAGCATCACGAGGGCGATCAGCATCATGAAACCGCGCGTGGCCGGGAATGGCGAACACACGATTCGAACGGCCGCGTCGGCAGCCGAACACATGGCCGAAGGCGCTGCGCCGAACAGGAAATGCATGCCGTCGGCCGACGAATTGACGATGGTGAACGCCGGCCCGCGCAGCACTTCGGGCGGATGGAATTCGACCGCGGTGCGGCCCCAGATGAGTTGCACCAGTTCGAGCAGCACCCAGGAGAGACCGAAGGTCACCAGCAGCTCCGGCACATGGCCGAACTTGTGGACGCGGCGCAGGCTGAAGCGTTCGAACATCGCGCCGAGCACGCCCACGACCAGCGGCGCAATGACGAGCGCCGGCCAGAAGCCGACGACGCGTGCGATCGAATACGCCACATAGGCGCCGACCATGTAGAAACTCGCATGCGCGAAGTTGAGCACGCCCATCATGCTGAAGATGAGCGTCAGGCCCGAACTGAGCATGAAGAGCAACAGCCCATAGCTCAGGCCGTTGAGCATCGATATGGTGAAGAACTCCATCGGGTGGGTGCAGGCAGGCAAAAAACGCTGGGTCGCTCACCCAGCACAGGCGCCGACGCAGCGGCGCAGAAATCGATCGCGATACAACAGAAGAAAGGCCCGACGGAATCAGCCGGTCGGGCCTCGCTCACCGAAGCATCCCAAAGAGGAATGCCTCGCCAGAGGCGCTGTCGCTCAGGAAGCGGCCGGGCGCACCATCTGGCAGCTCGTCGGCGTGCTCGAGACATACGGCGCAAATTCTGCCACCGGCGCCAACGTCATGTCGGTCTTTTCGGGCTTGTAGTTATTTTTGGCATCGGCCTTCTGCCAGACCGACATGTAGAGGGTCTGCTGCAGTTGATGATCGGCCTTGCGCATTTCGATGTCGCCACCGAAAACGCTCTTCATCTTCAGGCCTTCGAGCGCAAACGCGACCTTCACCGGCTCCGTGCTCTTGCAGTTGTACATGGCCTGGCTCAGCGTTTCGAAGATGCGCAGGACCGACAGGGTGTAGA
>JAMFRW010000339.1 GCA_026224975.1 Rhodoferax sp.
ACCGACGCCTGCCCGGGCGCGCCGTAGCCGCTCAGACCAGCCGCACACCGAGCGCAACGAGCGCAACGAGCATAAAAAACTCAAATCGATGCCCACCGAAACATCGCCCGGTTCGCGCGCTTGAACGCGAGATCAGACACCAGCCCGATCACGCCGATGGTGATGATGCCGAAGATGATCTGGTCGGTGGCGAGCAGCGCCTGGCTGTCGGTGATCATGTGGCCGATGCCGTTGGAGGCGCCGATCAGTTCGGCGACGATCACATACGTCCAGGCCCAGCCGAGCACCAGCCGCAGCGTTTCGGCGACTTGCGGCGCGGCGGCCGGGAGCAACACGCGCTTGACGATGCCCCAGTCGCTCGCGCCCAGTGTGTAGGCGGCCTCGACCAAGTCGCGCCGGATGCCGCCGACCTGCATCGCGATCATCAGCACGAGCTGGAAGAACGAGCCGAGGAAGATCAGCGACAGCTTTTGCGCTTCGCCGATACCCGCCCACAGGATCAGCAGCGGGATGAAGGCCGAGGCCGGCAGGTAGCGGGCGAAGGAAACGAAGGGTTCGAAGAACGCCTCGATGCCCTTGTAAGCGCCCATCGCCACGCCCAGCGGCACGGCGATGAGCGCGGCCAGAAGGAAGCCGCCGAGCACACGCCACACGGTGAAGCCGATGTCCTTCGCGAAGCCCTGCTCGGCGAGCAGCGTCCAGCCTGACCGCACCATGGTGATCGGGTCGGCGAGAAAGGTCTTCGAGACGAAACCGCCGAGCGTGGCGAAGGCCCACACGGCGAAGAACAGCACGAAGAAGAGCAGGCCCAGCCCCGAGCGCGCGCCGGGGCTGACTTCACGTAAGGGCTTGAGCATCGTGCAGAACCGAACTCACTTGATGAAGCTGGTGTCCGAGAGCGTGCTGATGTCGGGGATCTGCTTGATGTTGCCGATCTCCAGCAGCAAATCGGCCGCTTCCTTGGTGAAGGTTTGCCATTCGCCGCCAAAGAACTTCTGGTTGGCCGCGCGGTCTTGCCAGCGCAGGTAGGCCTGCGATTTCTCGAAGGCTTCGCCGCTCTGCTTCACATCGGCGCCCATGATCTCGAACGACTTTTTCGGGTCTTTCTTGATCAGGTCGAGTGCCTCGAAATAACTCTCGGCCAGTGCCTTCGCGGCCTTGGGATTTTCTTTCAGGAATTTTGGCGTGCAGCCGAACGTGTCCATCACCATCGGGTAGTCGAGCGTGGTCGCGATGATCTTGCCGGCCTCGGGCTTGGCGCGCACGGCGCCCAGGTACGGCTCGTAGGTCATGCCGGCCTCGAAATCGGTGGTGCCGGCAATCATCGCGTTGGCGACGGCCTGCGGCTCGAGCGTCAGCACCTTCACGTCTTTGACCGACAGGCCGTTCTTTTTCAGGATCCAGGCGAGGCCGAAGTAGGGCGAGGTGCCCGGCGCCGAGGCGGCGACGGTCTTGCCCTTGAGGTCGGAGATCTTGGCGATGCTCGGCTTGACCACCATGCCGTCGGCACCGAAGCTCTTGTCGAGCTGGAAGATCTGCGTGGTGGCCACGCCGTTGGCGTTCCAGACCACCCAGGTTTCGACGGTGGTTGCGGCGCATTGCACATCGCCGGAGGCGATCGCCAGGTGGCGGTCTTTCTGCGGGATCTTCTTGATCGTCACGTCCAGCCCGTTCTTCTTGAAGAGGCCGGCTTCGTTGGCGAGTGTGAGCGGCGCGAAGCCCGTCCAGCCGGAAATGGCGATGGCCACCTTGGTCTCCTGCGCGAAAGCCGGCGCGGCGGCGAGCAGGCCGACGGCGAGTACAGTGCCGAGCAGGGCATGCGCCGCGACGGGGCGCGCTGTCGAAGGTCGATTCGGGACAAGGCGGCGGGCGCTGGAATGCATCGTGACTCCTGAACAAGAGGTAGGCGGCCGGCGTCATGCAAGCCGCGTGCCGCGGGCCCTTGGTGGTGTTCCGAAGGCTTTGCGGGTGGCGTCGAGTCTACACTTCGAAATCAACCGGTCTAGACCACTTGAGGCACCCATGGACGAGCCGATCCACACGCTGATTCAAGGCAACGCGCCGCTGCTGATCTCGTTCCCGCACGCGGGCACGCACATCCCCGAGGGGCTGGCCGCACGCATGACCGACGCCGCCTTGCAACGCGCCGATGTCGACTGGCACCTGCCGCAGCTCTATGCGTTTGCCGAGGCGATGGGCGCCACGCTGCTGGCCGCGCGCCATGCCCGCCACGTGATCGATTTGAACCGGCCACCCGAAGACACCAGCCTCTACCCGGGGCAAGACGTGACCGGCCTGCTGCCGACCGACACCTTCCGCAAGGAGCCGCTGTACCGCGCCGGCCAGGCGCCCGATGCGGCCGAATCGGCGACGCGCCGCGAGCGCTACTGGCGGCCCTACCACGACACGCTCGCGAGCGAACTCGCGCGGCTGCGCGCGCTGCACGGCCAGGTCATCCTGTGGGACGCACATTCGATCGCCAGCCGTCTGCCCCGCTTCTTCGACGGCAAGCTGCCCGACCTGAACCTGGGCACGGCCGACGGCAAGGCCTGCGCGGCGCCCATCCAGTCGGCAGTCGAGGCCGTGATGACCGGGCAAGACCGCTTCACCCACATCACCAACGGCCGCTTCAAGGGCGGGCACATCACGCGGTCGTATGGGCAGCCGGCGGAGGGAGTGCATGCGCTGCAACTGGAGATGTGCCAGTGCATTTACATGAACGAGACGGCGCCGTTTGGGTATCGGGCGGACTTGGCGGGGGAGGTGCAGCCGTTGCTGGGGCGGATGTTGCAGGCGGCGGTGGGGGCGTTGGGACGATGAGAATCCGCTCGCACTGAACCCGCGTTCCGCCCGCACTGAGCCTACATTCCCGCTCGCACTGTGCCCACATCCCCGCTCGCACTGTGCCCACATCCCCGCTCGCACTGAGCCTGTCGAAGTGCCTGTCGCGAGTGCCACACCAGGCTTCGACAAGCTCAGCCCGAACGGTTACTGGTTCGTCACGCTCCCCCGATGAATCCGCGCCCGCAGCGGACTGGCACCGATCGCATAAGACAACTCAGCCGGATGGTCCGCATCCCACAAGCACAGATCGGCCTGCTTGCCCGGCTCGACCGTGCCCTTGCTCGCCGATAAACCCAGTGCCCGCGCCGCGTGGCGGGTGACGCCGAGCAAAGCTTCGGCGGGCGTGAGGCGGAACAGGGTGCAGGCCATGTTCATCATCAGCGGCAGGTGTGTCGTCGGGCTGGTGCCGGGGTTGCAGTCGGTCGAGATGGCGATCGGCACGCCGTAGTCGCGCAGCAGGGCGACGGGCGGCAGGTGCGTGTCGCGCAGGAAGTAATACGCGCCCGGCAGCAGCACGGCCACCGTGCCGGCGCGTGCCATCGCGAAGACGCCGGCTTCGTCCAGATGCTCCAGATGATCGGCCGAGAGCGCATCGAACTCGGCCGCGAGCGCTGCTCCGCCCTGGTTGGAAAGCTGCTCGGCGTGCAGCTTGACCGGCAGCTCGTGCGCACGCGCCGCCTCGAACACGCGCCGCGTTTGCGCCGGCGTGAAGGCGATGTTTTCGCAGAAGGCGTCGACCGCATCGGCCAGTTGCAGCCTTGCGGCCTCGGGCACGATGTGTTCGACGACGTGATCGATGTAGTCGTCGGGCCGACCGGCGAACTCCGGCGGCAGCGCGTGCGCCGCGAGCAGCGTGGTGCGCACGTCGATGGGATGCGTTTGGCCGAGGCTGCGCGCCACCTGCAGGCACTTGAGTTCAGCCTTGAGCGAGAGGCCGTAGCCGGACTTGATCTCGACCGTGGTCACGCCGTGCTGTATCAAGCCCTTGAGGCGCCGGGCCGATTGCGCCATCAGGTCGGCTGCGTTGGCTTCGCGCGTGTGGCGCACAGTCGAGAGGATGCCGCCGCCGGCCTTGGCGATCTCTTCGTAGCTCGCGCCCTTCAGCCGCATCTCGAATTCGCGCGCGCGGTCACCGGCGTAGACGAGGTGCGTGTGGCAATCGATCAGGCCGGGCGTGAGCAGCGCGCCTTCGGCATCGATCTCTTCGTGCGCCGTGAGCGTGGATGGCAGCGAGGCCGTGGGGCCGATGGCGGCAATGCGGCCTTCGGCGATGGCGATGTAGGAGGCGGGCGACACGGCGCAGTCGTCATCCACGCAAGTGACGGGACGGGCGTTGCGGATCAGCAGATCGACGGTGGTCGGCATGGTCAGACGTGGCTCAGCAGTTGGGCGCGGGCAGCAACGAAGCGCTCGCAGGCGTTGCCTTGCAGCGCGTGTTCGCCGCCCTGCACCGCCTGGCGGCCGGCGACCCACACATCGCGCACGGCGTTGCGGCCGTGGCTGGCGAAGACGTGGCTGGCGAGCGCTTGCGAGGGCGACAGGCCGGCGAGCGAGCCGGCGCCATCGAGCATGACGAAGTCGGCTTGCTCGCCGACTTGCAAGCCGCCGAGGGACCGACCGCTGGCGCGCGTGCCGCCTTGCAGCGCCGCAAGCCAGAGGTGATCGGCGACTTGGCGGTGCGTTGCGCTGGCAAGCACATTGCGGCGCTGCCGGGCGAGGCGCTGGGTGTATTCGAGCAGGCGCAGTTCTTCGGCCGCGCTGACGCTGGCGTGGCTGTCGGAGCCTATGCCCCAAGCGCCCGGCCCTTTCCCTGTCCCTTGGGCGTAGACCACGGCATCGAACACGCCATCGCCCAGGTTGGCTTCGGTGCTGGGGCAGAGGCCGACGGTTGCACCGGTGGCGGCAACGGCGTTCGCTTCGTCAGCCGTCATGTGGGTCGCGTGGACGAGGCACCAGCGGGCATCGACCGGCGTGTGGTCGAGCAGCCATTGCACCGGGCGCTGGCCGGACCAGGCGATGCAGTCGTGCACCTCCTGCACTTGTTCGGCGATGTGGATGTGGATAGGCGCCGTGGCGTCGATCGCGGTCCACGCGGTGACCAGTTCAAGCAACGCAGCGGGGCCGACGGCGCGCAGCGAATGCGGGGCGACGCCGACACTCGCGCCTTGGGCCAGCGCGGGTGCGCGAAGGCGCTCGGCGATGGTCAGCAGTTGATCGACGCTGTTGGTGAAGCGCCGCTGGTCGGCTCGCGGCGGTTGTTGGTCGAAGCCGGCGCCTTGGTAGAGCACCGGCAGCAGGGTGATGCCGATGCCGGCGCGCCGCGCCGCTGCGAGCAAACGCATCGACATTTCGGCCGGGTCGGCATAGGCCTGGCCGGCCGGGTCGCGGTGCACATAGTGGAACTCGCAGACGGAGGTGTAGCCCGCTTGCAGCATCTCGATGTAGAGATGCGTGGCGATGTCTTCGAGCTGATCGGGCGTGAGCGCCAGCGCAAAGCGGTACATCAGGTCGCGCCAGGTCCAGAAGCTGTCGGCGCTTTCACTGCTGCCAGGGCCGGAGCCGGCCGCGCTGCGGTATTCGGAGAGGCCGGCGAAGGCACGCTGGAAGGCATGCGAATGCAGGTTGGGCATGCCAGGAACGATGGCGCCGGTCGCTCTTCGAATGTCGCTAGCGGGTGTCGCGTCGGGGGTGACGTACGTGAGCGTTCCGGCTTCGTCCCAGACGATCAGCACGTTGCTGGCCCAGCCGCTGGGGAGCAGGGCGTACGGGGCGAAGAGGGATGACTTCATGCGAGGCGATCGTGGCACAGACGGATGGCGAGGATGCAGCCGGAGCGCGTGGGGTGGATGTGAAGAGGTTCATCGATTGCTCGCCAGACAACGCCTTCCATCGGAGCGATGGCTTCTGCGATGCCCGGCACCTGCCATTCGCCCTCGATGCAAAGCAGCACGAACACATTACAAGCCCGCACATCGAACGCCGCCGCATGCACCACGACCTCACTACGCCACACTCCCCGCCGCGTCATCACATTGAAGTCACTGCACGCCCCACCGATCAACGTCGCTTCAAGTGGCATATCGCCGGGGAAACGGAAGGGCGCCAAGGGCTCATCCAGCCGATGATCGACCTCGCCGCCCGCCGATTTCAAGTGCATGCCGACGCCACGCACGAGGACGATGCAACGATCCACCCCCGGAAAAGCCGAGAACGGCGAATCCCGTTCGACCTCGGCCACGCTGATGCGCCAATCGAAATCCGCCACCCCCGCATCGGCCGGCGAAACCGCAATTTGCCGCGTGACGCCGGCGCCGTTTTTCCATGGCTGCGCAACGATCGCGCGCAAGTCGAAGCGCTCGACAGACACAGCGCCAAGCCGAGGAGGCGCCCTCGAATCCGCAGCCACCACCCGATCCGCGCTCACCGCCCCAGCATCGGCAGGTTGAGCTGCTGCTCCCGCGCCGTCTGGATCGCGAGTTCGTATCCGGCATCCGCATGCCGCATGACGCCCGAGCCGCTGTCGTTGACGAGCACGCGCGCCAGCCGTTTGGCCGCTGCCTCGCTGCCATCGGCCACGATCACCATGCCGGCGTGCTGGGAGTAGCCCATGCCGACGCCGCCGCCGTGGTGGATCGAGACCCAGGTCGCGCCGCCGGCCGTGTTCAGCAGCGCGTTCAGCAGCGGCCAGTCGGAGACGGCGTCGGTGCCGTCGCGCATCGATTCGGTCTCGCGATTCGGGCTCGCGACGGAGCCGGTATCGAGGTGGTCGCGGCCGATCACGATCGGCGCCTTCAGCTCGCCAGTACGCACCATCTCGTTGAACGCCAGCCCCGCCAGATGCCGCTCGCCGAGCGCCAGCCAGCAGATCCGCGACGGCAGGCCCTGGAACGCGATGCGCTCGCCGGCCATGTCGAGCCAGCGATGCACATGGGCGTTGTGCGGGAACAGTTCCTTGATCTTGCGGTCGGTCTTGCGGATGTCTTCCGGATCGCCCGACAAGGCCACCCAGCGGAACGGCCCCTTGCCTTCGCAGAACAGCGGGCGGATGTAGGCCGGCACGAAGCCGGGGAAGTCGAACGCGCGCTGAACGCCTTCATCGAACGCGACCTGGCGGATGTTGTTGCCGTAATCGACTGTCGGCACGCCCATCGCCTGGAATAGCAGCATGGCCTTGACGTGCTCGGCGCAACTTTTCGCGGCGGCGGCTTTCAGCCCGGCATGCTGCGATGAATCGGCCTGCGCGGCCTGCCATTGCTCCACGGACCAGCCGGCCGGCAGGTAACCGTGGATCAGGTCGTGCGCAGAGGTCTGGTCGGTCACCAGCGCGGGCCTGTTCGCTCCACCGTTCTTGAAGTGCTCCGCCAGCGCCGGCACGATGCGCGCAGCGTTGCCGAGCAGCGCGATCGAGACGGCCTTTTTCTCGGCGGTGTACTTCGCGATGCGGGCGAGCGCGTCGTCGAGGACGGTCGCCTGCTCGTCGACGTAGCGGGTGCGCAGGCGGAAGTCGATGCTCGCCTGCTGGCACTCGATGTTCAGCGAAACCGCGCCGGCGAAGGTGGCGGCCAGCGGCTGTGCGCCGCCCATGCCGCCGAGGCCCGCGGTCAGTATCCACTTGCCGGCCAGGCTGCCGCCGTAATGCTGGCGCGCAGCTTCGGCGAAGGTTTCATACGTGCCTTGCACGATGCCTTGCGTACCGATGTAGATCCACGAGCCGGCCGTCATCTGCCCGTACATGAACAGGCCTTGGCGATCCAGCTCGTGGAAGTGCTCCCAGGTGGCCCATTTCGGTACGAGATTCGAATTGGCCAACAGAACCCGCGGCGCGTCGGTGTGGGTCTTGAACACGCCCACCGGCTTGCCGGACTGGATGAGTAGCGATTCGTCGTCTTCGAGCACGCGCAGGCAGTCGAGGATCTTGTCGAAGCAGGCCCAGTC
>JAMFRW010000340.1 GCA_026224975.1 Rhodoferax sp.
ATATCGAGGTTCCGGGTTCGCTTGCAGCTTACGCTGCTCGCGCCCCGGAATGACAACTTCGCTTCATGACGACAACTCGCCGCCGCATCAAATCGCGCTGGCGCCCTCGTACTGGAACCCTAAATAGCTCGCCACCACGCGCTGGTTCGCCGCGATATCCGCCGCCGTGCCATCCAGAATGAACTCGCCGAGCTCCATCACATAGGCGCGGTCGGCGATGGCCAGCGCGGCCTGTGCGTTCTGCTCCACCAGCAGCACCGCAACGCCGGCGGCTTTCAGCTCGGCGACAATGCGAAAAATATCGGCGACGATGATTGGTGCCAGGCCGAGGCTCGGCTCATCCAGCATCAGCAGTTTTGGCGCGCCCATCAGCGCGCGGCCCATGGCCAGCATTTGCTGCTCGCCGCCGGACATGGTGCCGGCCAGTTGGTTGCGGCGCTCCTTCAGTCGCGGGAACAGCATGAACACGCGTTCGATGTCGGCCGGGATGCCGCCGTCGCTGCGGATGTAGGCGCCCATCTGGAGGTTCTCAGTGATGGTCATGCGGGTGAAGGTGCCGCGGCCTTCGGGCACCATCACCAGGCCTTGCTTGACGAGATCCCAGGGACCCTGGCCCTTGATCGGCTTGCCGAGGAACTCGATCTCGCCGGCGGCCGAGGCCTGCGTACCGGTCACGGCCTTGAGCGTGGTCGTCTTGCCGGCCCCGTTCGCGCCGATCAGGCTGACGAGCTCGCCTTCGTTCACCTCGAACGAGACCCCTTTGACGGCCTGGATGCCGCCGTACGCGACCTTCAGGTTCTTGACCTTGAGCAGTGTGGTTGCCATGTGGTTTTCTCCGTTGCCCGGGGTCAGTGCGCTTTGTGGCCGGCGCCGAGGTAGGCCTCGACGACCTTCTCGTTGCGCTGCACTTCGGCGGCCGTGCCTTCGGCGATCTGCTTGCCGTAGTCGAGCACGGTGAGCCGGTCGCACAGGCCCATCACGAGTTTCACGTCGTGCTCGATCAAGAGGATGGTGCGGCCGTCTTTGCGGATGCGATCGATCAGCTCACGCAGCACGACTTTTTCGGTGGCGTTCATGCCGGCCGCGGGTTCGTCGAGTGCGATCAGCTTGGGGTCGGTCGCGAGCGCGCGAGCGATCTCGAGCCTGCGCTGGTCACCGTAGCTCAGCGTGCGCGCCTTGTAGTCGGCAAAGCGGCCGATCCCGACGTAGTCGAGTAGTTCCTGGGCACGCTTGGCGATGGCGGCTTCTTCGGACTTGAAGCCGCTGGTGCGAAACACTGCACCGACCAGGCCGGAGCCGGTGCGCACATGGCGGCCGACCATCACGTTCTCGAGCGCCGTCATCTCGGCGAAGAGGCGGATGTTCTGAAACGTGCGCGCGATGCCCGCCTTCGCCACTTCGTGCACCGCCGTGGGCTTGTAGGGTTTGCCGCCGAGTTCGAAGCTGCCGGCGTCGGGTGTGTAAAGACCGGTCAGCACGTTGAAGAAGGTCGTCTTGCCGGCGCCGTTGGGGCCGATCAGGCCGTAGACCTGGCCCTTGAGGATGGTGATGCCGACATCCGACAGCGCCTGCAAACCGCCGAAGCGCTTGGAGACACCGCTGACCTTGAGAATGGTTTCGCTCATGGGTTGCTCCCGTTCATTCCGAGGTCGGCACGATGTGCGTGACCGGCGGCGGTATCTGCTCGGCCGGGTTGAGCGACATGTGCGGCTGCGCCGCCGGGTCGGGCGCCGCTGCCCTGCCGTGTTCCGGCGAAGGCCAGAGGCCGCGCGGGCGCGACAGCATGATGCCGATCATGGCGAGTGCGATCAGCAGCTGGCGCAGGATGGAGGCATCGAGCCGGCCATCGGTCATCTGCTGCAGAGGGCCTGCCACATAACGCAGCACTTCGGGCAAGGCCGCGAGCAGGAGCGCACCGACGATCACGCCGGGGATGTGCCCCAGGCCGCCGAGTACGACCATCGCCACGATCATCACCGACTCCTGCAGCGAGAACGACTCCGGCGAGACGAAGCCCTGGAAGGTCGCGAACAGCACACCCGAGACGCCGCCGAAGGTCGCGCCCATGCCAAAGGCGAGCAGCTTCAGGTTGCGGGTGTTGATGCCCATGGCCTTGGCGGCGATCTCGTCTTCACGGATCGCCATCCAGGCGCGGCCGATGCGGCTGCGCTCGAGCCGGTAGCAGATCAGCACGCCGATGATCACTGCAGCCAGGAAGAGGTAGTAGTAGTTGCTGACCGAAGGCACATCCATGCCGAAGATCTCGTGCGTCTTGCCGAGGTCGAAGCCGAACATGTTGATCGAGTCGATCTGCCCCAGGCCCTTGGGCCCGTTGGTGATGTTGACCGGCGCATCGAGGTTGGCCAGGAACACGCGGATGATTTCACCGAAGCCGAGCGTGACGATCGCGAGGTAGTCGCCGCGCAGCTTGAGCGTGGGCGCGCCGAGCAGCACGCCCGCGGTCCCCGCGACAAGCGCCCCGAGCGGCAGTACCACGTACCAGGGGAAGTGCAGCCCGTTGGGGAACATCGCGGCAATCGCCGGGAAGGTGTCGGTCAAATGCGGGCTGGCGAGCAGCGCGAACATGTAGGCACCGACGGCGTAGAAGGCCACGTAGCCGAGGTCGAGCAAGCCGGCATAACCGACCACGATGTTGAGGCCGAGCGCGAGCAGCACATAGAGCAGCGCGATATCGATGATGCGCACCCAGGCGTTGCCGAACTGCTGCGCGAACAGCGGCACGATCAGCAACAGCACGGCGCAAACCAGGAAGACGGGCAGCTTGTTCTTGGAGGAGGTCGTCATGTTCGTTCTCCTGGGCTCAGGCGCGGTCTGCCACACGCTCGCCGAGCAGGCCTTGCGGGCGCAGCGTCAGCACGAGGATGAGCACGATGAACGCGAAGATGTCTTGGTAATTGCTGCCGAGCACGCCGCCGGTGATGGCGCCGATGTAGCCGGCACCCAGCGCTTCGATCAGCCCCAGCAGCACGCCGCCCACCATCGCGCCGGCCAGGTTGCCGATGCCGCCGAACACCGCCGCGGTGAAGGCCTTCAAGCCCGGCAGAAAGCCCATGGTGTGCTGCACCGAGCCGTAGTTGGCCGCGTACATCACACCGGCCAACGCCGCCAGCGCGGCGCCGATGACGAAGGTGGCCGAGATCACCACATCGGGCCGCACGCCCATCAGGCCGGCGACGCGCGGGTTCTCGGCGGTGGCACGCATCGCGCGGCCGAGCTTGGTCCTGTTGACGAGGTACATCAACCCGCTGAGCGTGAGCGCGGTGACGACCAGGATCACGATCTGCGTGGTGTTGATGACCGCGCCGCCCACGTTGAAGGGCTCGCTGTACAGCAGGATGGGATAGGGCTTGGGGTTGGGCTTCCAGATGATCATTGCCAGCGTCTGCAGCAGCAGGCTCATGCCCATGGCGGTAATCAACGGTGCCAGGCGAGGCGCGTTGCGCAGCGGCCGGTAGGCGATCTTCTCGATCGAGTAGTTGAGGATGGAGCACACGACGATCGCGCAGGCCAGCGAGATCAACAGCAACAGCCAACCGGGAAGGCCCAGGTCCTTCATGGCGGTGACGACGGTCCAACTCGTCAGGGCGCCCACCATCAAAACCTCGCCGTGGGCGAAGTTGATCAGGTTGATGATGCCGTAGACCATCGTGTAGCCGAGTGCCACGAGCGCATACATGCTCCCGAGCACGAGGCCGTTG
>JAMFRW010000341.1 GCA_026224975.1 Rhodoferax sp.
CATCCGCGCCGAGGTGAGCGCCAGCGAGGTGCTGCATGTCTTCGTGCTCGGTCTCTACACGATGACCCGCGTGCTGCTGCTGATCCTGATCGCGGCACTCATCTGGGTGCCGATCGGCGTCTGGATCGGCATGAACCCGGTGTGGGCAGGCAGGCTGCAGGCCGTCGCGCAATTCCTCGCCGCGTTCCCGGCGAACCTGATGTTCCCGGTGGCCGTGCTGTTCCTTGTCACGTGGAACCTGAACCCGAACATCTGGCTCTCGCCGTTGATCATCCTCGGCACGCAGTGGTATCTGCTGTTCAACGTGATCGCCGGCGCCTCCACCGTGCCGACCGAGCTGCGCTACGCCGCCCACAACCTGGGCCTGACCGGCTGGCTGAAGTGGCGGCGCTACCTGCTGCCCGCCGTATTCCCGAGCTTCGTCACCGGTGCCATCACGGCGAGCGGCGGCTCATGGAACGCGAGCATCGTGGCCGAATACGTGAGCTGGGGCGACACCACCTTGCAAGCCCAGGGCCTCGGCAGCTACATCGCCCACATGACAGCGATCGGCGACTTCCCGCGCATCGCGCTCGGCATCGGCGTGATGTGCGTTTTCGTGATGGGCATGAACCATTTCGTCTGGCGGCGGCTGTACCGGATGGCCGAAGACCGCATGCATTTTTGAGGCTCCGTCCATGGCACAAGCAATCGTCGAATTGAAAGGCGTCGGCAAGTCCTTCCGCTCTGCCGACGGCACCGCGCGCTCGGTGCTCGAAGGCGTGGACTTCCGGCTGGCCGAGGGCGAGATCGTCTCGCTGCTCGGGCAAAGCGGCTCGGGCAAATCGACCATGCTGCGCATCATGGCCGGGCTGGTCGCCGCCGATGCCGGTGAGGTGCGCTACCGCGACCAGCCGCTCTTCGGCCCGGCGCGCGGCATCAGCATGGTGTTCCAGTCGTTCGCGCTGTTCCCGTGGCTCACGGTGCAGGCCAATGTGGAACTCGGGCTGGAAGCACGCGGCGTGGCGCCCGACGAGCGCGCGCGCCGCGCCGAAGCGGCCATCGCCCTCATCGGCCTGACCGGCTTCGAAGGCGCCTTGCCGCGTGAACTCTCGGGCGGCATGCGCCAGCGCGTGGGCATTGCGCGGGCGCTCGTCGTCGAGCCCGAAGTGCTCTTGATGGACGAAGCGTTTTCGGCGCTGGATGTGCTGACCGGCGAGCGCCTGCGCGAGGAAATCCTCGACCTCTGGACGCGCAAAGCCATGCCGACCAAGGCGATCCTCGTCGTCTCGCACAACATCGAAGAGGCCGTGCTGATGGCCGACCGCGTGCTGATCTTCGCGAGCGACCCGGGCCGCGTGCGCTTTCAACTCGCGGTGCACCTGCCGCGCCCGCGCAACCCCGAAAGCGCCGAGGTGCGACAACTCATCGATGAGGTCTACGCGCTGATGACCGCCGGCAGTGGCCGCGCCGGCCGCACGACCGAAGGCGCTGCGGAAGGGACTGCCGAGGAACCCGCTCGCCTCACCCTCGCCGAGCGCCTGCCCGAGGCCGATGTGGGCCGCATGGAAGGCCTGCTCGACATGCTGGCCGGCGACGGCTTCGGTGGCCGTGCCGACCTGCCGCGCCTGGCCGAAGAAACCGAACTCACCGACGACGAGTTGCTGCCGCTGGCACAGGCCGTGGCGCTGCTCGGCCTGGCAAAGCTCGCCGACGGCGACCTGCACCTCACGCCGCTCGGCCAGTGTTATGTGGACGCCGAACACAAGCTGCGGCAGGAACTCTTTGGCCAACAACTGCTGGCGCACGTGCCGCTCGCCGCACACATCCGCCACAGCCTGGAGCAGGAAGCCTCGGGCGCGCTGCCCGAAGAACCTTTCCTGCGCCTGCTCAGCGAGAGCCTGGATGCGGCCGAGGCCGAACGCGTGCTGCGCACCGCGATCGAATGGGGCCGGCATGGCGAGGTGTTCGAATACAACTACACGACCGGGTTGATCCACCTGCCGGCGGGAGAGGAAGAAGATGCGCCCGGCTGACTGTCACTCCGGCGAACCCACCGCCCGCAGATCGATCACCACCGTGTGCGCCGTCTTGTCCTGGATGGCCTGCCGGTTGCTGTCCCAGAACACCTGCGCAAAGCCCAGCAGGCCGGTCGCCATGCCGGCGGCGTAGCCGCCGTAGCGCTTGAGGCAGCGCAACACCGTCATCGGCTTGCCGGTGAGTTCGACCACGCGCAGCGAGAACAAGCGCTTGCCCAGCGTCTGCCCGTTCCACCACGCCGGCAGCAGCGAGAAATACACAACCGCCCAGCCGAAGCCCACGCCCAGCCCGCGCAGCCAGCGTCGCAGCTCGGCCTGCGGATGAAAGCGCTTGGGCTTCTTTGCCTCGGCCAGTTCGGCTTCGAGCGTGGCCACGCGCAGGGCCAGCGCCGCGGCGATTTCTTGCGATGAAGCGGACGCAGCGCCACTGGCGGCGACAACGACAGACGCCGGCGCGCTGGCTGCTTTCGCCACCAGCTTGCGCGGCGCATCCTCGGCCGCTTCGTCGTCGTCATCGTCCAGCACCAGCTTGCGCACGCCATCCGGCCCAATGACGGTCACGCCGCTGTCGTCACCCGCGCCCGAAGAAAACAAGTGATGCGGCCCCAGGCTGGAAAGCAAGCCCACCACCAGCAGATCGACCGCCATCGCCGCCGCCCGCCGCCCCGGCCGCGCCAGGCGCAGGCCGAGCAATGCGGGTGAGACATCGAGGTCTTCGGGGGTGACGCGGTCACGGCCGTCAGCCGGACGGTGACCCAACTTCAACCCGCCACAACCCGATTGCGCCCTTGCGCCTTGGCGGCTTGCAGCGCTCGGCATGCGCGGGCCACAGCATCGCCGACGGACTCGCCGGCGATGTGTTCGACAACGCCGGCGGCCAAGGTGAGGGCGGCGGGCGCGTTGGCGGCATCCAGGCGGATGGCTTCGGTGCGGTCGCGCAGGCGGTCCACGCCCAGGCGGGCGAGCGAGGCGCGGGTGTCGGGCATCATGAGCAGGAACTGGTCTTCTTCCCAGCGGCCGAGCATGTCGGAGCTGCGGATGGCGCCCAGCGCTTCGTCGGCAAAGGCGCGCAGCAGGGGGTCGCCGGTCACGCCATTGCGGAGCTCGGCCGCGCGCGAGAGGTCTTCCAGATCGATCACCGCAAGGCAAAAGGTCCGCCCGGAGCGCACGCTGCGCCGATGCTCCAACTCCAGCAGCTCCTGCATGCGGCGGTGGTTCTTGAGCCCGGTAACTTCGTCACGCGTGGAGAGGCGGTGCATTTCAGCCAGCGCGATGGCGAGCGCGTCGCGCTGGCCGTGCAGCTTGGCGCGCAGCGATGAGAGGCGCGCCGCCACCACCGAGCAGGCCGGCAGCATGACCGCGAGCACCAGCAGGTTGGCGATGTCGGCGCGCAGGTCGAAGTGGCGCGGGTGCAGCTCGTGCAGCAAGGCGATGGCCGCGGCAAGTCCGGCGAGCGCCATCACCGTCAGCGCGGCGAGCCGGCGCCAGGTGGACGAGAACGCGCCGAAGGTGAGGATCAGCATCAGCGGGAACAGCGTGGCGCCGCGCCACGGACCGCAGATCAGGTAGGCCCAGAGAACGGTCGCCAGGCCGAACACGATCTGCGCCTCGTTGACGCCGGAGTCCGACAGGTGCTCGCTCCACGGCCCGCGGATGAGCGCGTAGCCGCCCACCAGCCCGAGCACGACGAAGGCGCACCAGCCGGCGAAGGCTTGCTCGGCGATGATCGATTCGGCCACGCCGAGCGCCATGATGGCGGCGCTGCACACGTAGACGATCAGCGTGATGGCCCACTGCGCGAGGCGCGCGCGGCGGCGTTTGTCGGTGCCGAGGAAGGCATCGATCAGGCGCGGCAGGAACGCCCGCCGGAGTTCGGCGATCGCCGGTGCGGCCACAGGCGGGCGGGGCGCCGAAACGGCCGCCACCGGATTGGGGTTGGGCAGGCCGTGCGCGCTCATCAGGTGCCCCTTCCGGAGGCCGAGCGCAAGTGCGAGAGCGGCAAAGCGCCCCCCGCCTTGACCTCGCCGAGGGAAAAGCTGGTGTGCAGATCCTTCACATGCGGCAGGTTCAACAAGGTCTCCAGTGAAAACTTGGAGAACGCGTCGAGGTTGGTGGCCATCACTTGCAGCTCGAACGTGCCCGATCCCGAAATGTAATGGCAGGAGATGACTTCGGGAATGAGCCGGATCGCGGCTTCGAGTTCGGCGGTGGCGGCGGCGGTGTTGCGGTCGGCATCGATGCGCACGAAGGCCAGCACGCCCAGGCCGATCTTGCGACGGTCGATCTCGGCGCGGTAGCCGGTGATGAAGCCCTGCTCTTCCAGCCACTTGACGCGCCGCCACGCCGGCGCGGCCGACAAGCCGATGCGGGCCGCCAGCTCGGCGTTGGACAAACGCGCATCCACCTGCAGCTCGCGCAGGATCGCGATGTCGTAACGATCGAGCTCGGCGCCATGCGGCTCTGCCGGCTCGCCGCCGACGACGCTCAGGGTTTTCGCGGAACTCGGCTTCTTCAGCGCCATCTGATCTCCATTCGCCCGCGCAGAGCAAGATTATTGCTCCGACCGGTCGCAATAGGGCAAACAAAGAAAAGACTTCACGGGTTCGAATCAATAGACTTGTCGTCTGGTTCGAACCACAGTTTGCGCCAAGCCCGCAGCCGGGTCACGAGCCCGGCCCGCACCCTCGATGCACCATCCCCAGGAGTGAACCACCGATGAACGCGCCCCTTCCCGAATCGATCCGCAAAGCGCTGGAAACCGTCTCGCTCGACGACAAGTATTCGCTCGAAAACGGCCGCGCTTTCATGAGCGGCGTGCAGGCGCTGGTGCGCTTGCCCATGCTGCAGAAAAAGCGCGATGCGTTTGAGGGACTCAACACCGGTGGCTTCATCAGCGGTTACCGCGGCTCACCGCTCGGCGGCTACGACCAGGCGCTCTGGCAAGCCAAGAAGCACCTGGCCGAACGCAACATCGTCTTCCAGCCGGGCGTGAACGAAGAGCTCGCCGCCACCGCCGTCTGGGGCTCGCAGCAGCTCGACCTGTACCCGCAAAGCAGGAAGTTCGACGGCGTCTTCGGCATCTGGTACGGCAAGGGGCCGGGCGTGGACCGCTGCTCCGATGTCTTCAAGCACGCCAACATGGCGGGCACGTCGAAGCACGGCGGCGTGATCGCATTGGCGGGCGATGACCACATCGCCAAGAGTTCGACGGCGGCACACCAGAGCGACCACATCTTCAAGGCCTGCGGGCTGCCGGTGTTCTTCCCGAGCAGCGTGCAAGACATCCTCGACATGGGCTTGCACGCCTTTGCGATGAGCCGCTTTGCCGGTGTGTGGTCGGGCATGAAGACGATCCAGGAGATCGTGGAATCGGCGAGCAGCGTGTTCGTGGACCCGGACCGTGTGGACATCGTGATCCCCACCGACTTCCAGATGCCCGAAGGCGGCCTGCACATCCGCTGGCCGGATGCCCCGCTGGAGCAGGAGGCCCGGCTGATGGACCACAAGTGGTATGCCGCACTCGCCTATGTGCGTGCCAACAAGCTCAACTACAACGTGATCGAAGGGCACAACGACCGCTTCGGCTTGATCGCCTCCGGCAAGGCCTACAACGATACGCGCCAGGCCTTGCACGACCTGGGGTTGGACGACGCCGAGTGCCGGCGCCTGGGCATCCGCCTGCACAAGGTCAACGTGGTGTGGCCGCTTGAAGCGACGATCACGCGCGACTTTGCGCAGGGCTTGCAAGAGATCCTGGTCGTCGAGGAAAAGCGCCAGGTCATCGAATACCAGTTGAAGGAAGAGCTCTACAACTGGCGCTCCGACGTGCGGCCCAACGTGCTCGGCAAATTCGATGAAGTCGAAGGCGACGAGAGTGGTGGCGAATGGAGCCAGCCGAACCCGAGCAAGAACTGGCTGCTGCGCGCCCAAGCCGATCTCACACCGGCGATCATCGCCAAGGCCATCGCCAAGCGTCTGAAGAAGCTCGGTGTGGATGCCGACACCACCGCCCGCATGGACGCCCGCATCGCGTTGATCGAAGCCAAGGAGCGCAGCCTCGTCGTGCAGGCCATCGACAGCGGCGAGCGCACGCCCTTCTTCTGCAGCGGCTGCCCGCACAACACCAGCACCAAGGTGCCCGAAGGTTCGCGCGCCGTGGCCGGCATCGGCTGCCACTACATGGCCGTGTGGATGGACCGCTCGACTGTCACTTTCAGCCAGATGGGCGGCGAAGGCGTCTCGTGGGTCGGCCAGGCGCCTTTCACGACCGACAAGCATGTGTTCGCCAACCTGGGCGACGGCACCTACTACCACTCGGGCCTGCTGGCGGTGCGGCAAAGCATCGCGGCCAAGGTCAACGTGACCTACAAGATCCTCTTCAACGACGCGGTCGCCATGACGGGTGGCCAGCCGGTCGATGGCACGCTGAAGGTGCCGGAGATGACGCGCGAACTCGATGCCGAAGGCGCGGTCAAGATCGTCGTCGTGACCGACGAGCCGGAGAAGTACCAGGAGGCCGACATCGCCTCGCGCCTGGCCAAAGGTGTGACGGTTCACCACCGCGACGATCTGGATGCGATCCAGAAGCAGCTTCGCGAAATCGAAGGTTGCACCATCATCATCTACGACCAGACCTGTGCGACAGAGAAGCGCCGCCGCCGCAAGCGCGGCACGCTGGTGGACCCGGCCAAGCGCGTGGTCATCAACGAGCTGGTATGCGAAGGCTGCGGTGACTGCTCGGTGCAATCGAACTGCCTGAGCGTGGAGCCGGTCGAGACCGAATTCGGCCGCAAGCGCCGCATCAACCAGAACACCTGCAACCAGGATTTCTCCTGCGCCAACGGGTTCTGCCCGAGCTTCGTGTCGGTCGAGGGAAAGCTGAAGAAGGTAGCCCCTGTCAAGGCGAAGGGCGCTGCGGCACTGCCGGAGATCCCGATGCCCACGCTGCCCAATGCCGATACGGCGTGGGGCATCGTCGTCGCCGGCATCGGCGGCACCGGCGTCATCACCATCGGCCAGCTGCTGGGCATGGCCGCCCACCTCGAAGGCAAGGGCGTGATCAC
>JAMFRW010000342.1 GCA_026224975.1 Rhodoferax sp.
CCAGCGCGACGCCGCACCTCGCGCGCCTGGACGCGCGCCGGCGCGAGACGATTCCCGCCCGCGAGCTGGTGGTGGGCGTGCAGTGCGGCGGCAGCGACGCGTTCTCCGGCGTCACGGCCAACCCCGCGGTGGGGTTCTGCGCCGACCTGCTGGTGCGCGCCGGCGCCACGATCATGTTCAGCGAGAACACGGAGGTGCGCGACGCCGTCGACCAGCTCACCAGTCGCGCGGCCACGCCCGAGGTGGCCGCGGCCATCGTGCGCGAGCTGGGCTGGTACGACCGCTACCTCGACCGCGGCCGCGTCGACCGCGCCGCCAACACGACGCCCGGCAACAAGGCGGGTGGCCTGTCCAACATCGCGGAAAAGGCGATGGGCTCCATCGTCAAGAGCGGCTCGTCGGCCATCTCGCACGTGCTGCCGCCGGGCGAGAAGCTGCGCGCCGACCAGCGCGGGCTGGTCTACGCGGCGACTCCCGCCAGCGACTTCATCTGCGGCACGCTGCAACTGGCCGCCGGCATGAACCTCCACGTCTTCACCACAGGCCGCGGCACGCCCTACGGCCTGGCCGAGTGCCCGGTGATCAAGGTGGCCACGCGCAGCGACCTCGCGCGCCGCTGGCACGACCTGATGGACGTCAACGCGGGCCGCATCGCCGACGGCGAGGCGACGATTCCCGAGATGGGCTGGGAGCTGTTCCGCTTGATGCTGGACGTGGCGAGCGGCAAGAAGACCTGGGCCGAGCACTGGAAGCTGCACAACTCGCTGGTGCTGTTCAATCCGGCGCCGGTGACTTGAGGCTGGCCAGGCAGCGGCTGCGCTCGATCTTGAAAGTCCGGTACGGCTCGGTTTGCTGTCGTTGGGCTTGGGACTGCGGTGGGCAGTGAACGACCCATACCGGTCGTAGACATCTCAAGATTGGGCGCCCGATACCCGACTTTCGTACCGTCGAGTAGCCGCGGCGAGACCGCGCGCTCTTCCGGCTTGCAGACAGGCAGGGAACGACACCACCCGCCCCATTCCAGCCGTCTTCGTTCGCGAGGCGGGCGCTTGTAATCGTTGCATTGCAGATCGATTGATGTCTGCAAGCCTGAATCCTGTCAAGTGTCGGGCTCAGGCCCTGCTCAGCGAACCGGCCTCGCACGTCTATCCATTTGGCGCGCCACGCGGCTCGGTGCGGTTGCGATGGCTCGAAACCGCCACCCCAGTACTTCACGCGTCGCGCACCGGGCACGCTTGTTCAGGGCTTGACGGTCAGCCTGTCGGCAAGCCATATGCTGCGCGATCAGATTGGCTCCGGCTCGCTCGCACCAGCGGCAAGAAGACCTCGTCCACCCAGGCACGCGTCAGTTCGGGTCCAGGGGCGGCGAGATTCATGATGACGTGATGCCGGAACAGGTCGATCAGCAGGGTCGACACCGGTGGCTTCAGTTTGGCGGCGTCGATCTCGCCGCGCGCCACTGCGCGGGCCAGAACGGCGGCAAGGGCATCGGTTTCGCGGGAAGCGAGTTGCGCGCGAATCGCTTCCGGCGATGACCCCGTCGCGGCGGAATATTCGCCAAAGATGACCAGAATGTTGGCCGCCAGGGCGCCGGCGCGCGTGGCAAATTGGTTCATCAGGGCGAGTAGTTCGTCGCGCACGGCGCCGCTCGCAGTTACCCCCATGGGGTGTTTGACCAGTTGCTGATGGATCGCGGCCAAGGCCAGTTCAGCGCGATTGCTCCAACGGCGGTTCAGGACCGGACGGCTGGTGCCTGCCCTTGTGGCCACGGCCTCCATCGTCAGGTTCACATAGCCGCTTTCGGTCAACTCTGCCCAAACGGAGTCCAGGATCGCCGCCTCCAGATCCGCCCCACGTCGCCGTTCCTTCATTGCAAATCCTCCAAAAAATAAGATTCACTCTTGCATCTTGTTAGTGTCTCATGCTAAATTAGATCCTTCAATGCATCTTATTGCAAGGAGTCATTCCATGTCCACCGCTCTCTCTCAAAAATCGCATGCCAACGGCCGTTCGGTCCTGATCTCCGGTGCCAGCATCGCCGGGCCGGCGCTGGCTTACTGGCTGCATCGCTACGGTTTTGCCGTTACCATCATCGAGAGGGCCGGCGCTGTGCGCGGCGGCGGCTACCCGATCGACTTGCGTGGCAATGCGATGGAGGTGGCAGATCGCATGGGCTTGTCCGCGCCGCTGGAAGAAGCCCACATCGATTCGCGCCTGGTGACTTTCGTCGATGACTCGGGCAAACCCATGGTGTCGGTGCGGCCGGAAGTCATCACCGGCGGCCGCATCGGACGCGATGTCGAACTGCCGCGGGGTCGGCTCACCACTTTGCTCTATGAGTTGACCCGCAATACGGTCAGCTATCGTTTCAACAGTTCCATTGCCGCGCTGACCGAGACCGAGCACGGCGTGGACGTGAGCTTTGACGACGGCACACACGGCCGATTCGACTTGGTGATCGGCGCGGACGGCCTGCACTCCAACACCCGCAAACTGGTCTTCGGCCCGGAGCACCTGTTCGACCGCAACATCGGCTTCTGCTTTGCCGGTTTCGAGTTGCCCAATACCTTCGGCATCAGCCACGAGGGCGTGATCGCCAACCGGCCAGGCCAGATGGTCACGCTGTATGCGCCGGGGAACAGCGAGAGGGTGCATGTCTTTTTCAACCTGGCCCACCCGCCGCTGACGTCCGAGCAGGGGCGCGATCAGGTCTACCAGCGCAAGCTGGTGACAGAGGCCTTTGCCGACTGGGGCTGGCTCGTGCCAGATCTCTTGCGCGCCCTCGCCGTGGCCGACGACCTGTACTTCGACGAGATCAAGCAGATCAAGATGCCGCAGTATTCCCAGGGCCGCATCGCCCTGGTCGGCGACGCCGCGTATGCGCCGTCCTTCCTGACCGGGACGGGCACGAGCTTGGGGCTGGTCGGTGCCTATGTGCTGGCCAGTGAGTTGGCGCTGCACGCTGATCACGGGGCCGCGTTTGCCGCCTACGAGCGGGTCGTGCGGCCCTTTGTCGCCGCCAACCACGGCATCCTCGAAGAGGGCCTGGCCTCGATCATCCCGTTAACGCACGAGGCAATCGACCAGCGCAACCGTGCACTCACTACCGCGGCTGCAACCTCCGCCGAAGCACCGTCCGCCGCAGGCCGTATCGAACACAGCATGCTCGACCTGTCGGGCTATCTAAGTATTTCAGCGCAGTGACCTTGGCCGTGGAATCCGCATCCCATCGCTAAGCGATGAGCCGGCTCACGCAGCCCGAGCAGCGAGCAGAGCCGCGACGTCATCTGACCGTAAAAAGTCAGTTCCAGCTCATCTACAGCATGTTCTTTGCCGCACTCATGACAGATCATGGGTACCTCATGTCGGGTCTGCAGGTGCCGATCGTACGGTGTCTCGCAGCCCTGGGCCACCCTACGCCGAAGAGCTCGATACCAGTCGCTCGCGAACGGCAGCACCTGGCCGGCTACGGCCGCTCACCATCGACTTGCACGGCAGCAGCTCGACGCGCCTTTGCCGTCAACGCCGAGCCGCAGTTCGGGCAGTAGTGGATCGCGACACCGCCGCCGCCAGCCTGCGGCGCGATAGTGACAAACCACCCGCGTGCCTTCGCCCACCACTCGAACCGCAAATCGAAGTAGCAAGCCCGCGTGTGTGCTTCGAAGAACGCGCAGCAGGCTCGGAAGCGGGATGGCAGCAGCGCCGTGCCCTCGGGGCAGAGCGTGCCATCAGCATGTTTGTTCGTTCTTGCCATCGCTAGATTTTGCCGTGCGTTCAGCCACTCCGAAGCGGACACCTGCAACCGGCTGCTTGTGGCCGACCACCGACTTTCAGAGCAATCTAGCTGCCGAGAATTACACGGTACGTCGGAGGCACACGTTCGGCGCCTGCGTCTGCAAGCTCGAGCCCTTCAAAAAAGTGCCGGTCGCTTCCACCCACTGTAGAAGCGCATGAAACGTGCAGTTCCCACAGCAGATCTGCACCCGTCAATCGTGCCGACTGTGATCCCACTACCCGAACCTCGTCCTCGGCTTCCTGCCAGCCACCGCCGGGTGTCTGGATGGCATGTTCATATTTGAGGCGTACGTCGGAGAACGGAAGCCTTTGCAGGAGGCGCTTGCTCGGGTCCTCGACGCCCATGTCCGCGGCGTAAGCGCAGGCCGCCTCTAGTAGCTTTGTAGGCGACTGAGGGACAGGTTCTGAAAACGACCAAGACACGTCGTTGAGCAAGCTCGTCATCGGTTCATCCATCGGCCCGTGTCCCCGTCCTCGCAACTCAAAATCTAGCGCTCCAGCAGGAGCGGCATTTCACGTGCATTACCGTGGTGATCGCAGAATCGTAGGTCGGTCGTCGGGCGAGACTGGACTGCCCCGAAGCTGCCGTTGGTGACTGACTGATAGTGGCCGATCTCCGCCCACTGCGCCACCAAGCTTCCAACTCAGGAACGCGAGCCCAGCGCGCAAATCGGGTGCGCATGCTCACCGCCCTGGCGCAGCACTCGCCGTCTGCCAAAGAATAAAGGCATAGGTATCTGCCGCCTCAGCATCGGCCTGGGGGCGGGTCGAGCCGATGCCGTGGCCAGCGTCGAAATCGACGCGCATCAGGATGGGTTTTCCGCTGCTCGTCGCGGCTTGCAGGCGGGCGGCCATCTTGGCGACGTGAAACGGCGCAACTCGCGGGTCTGACAAGCCGGTCGTGAGCAGGACGGCCGGGTACTTCGTGCCATCGACCACAGCCTGGTAGCTGTCGATGGCCTTGAGTGCTCGATAGCCCGCAGGATCGCTGATGGCACCCCATTCGGGCTCTTCGCCGTAGCCGTCCTGTTCGACGACATAGCGCAGCGGGTTGTGCCAGCCAACACCCGATACCACCGCGGCAAACAGGTCGGGGCGTTCGGTCAGTGCACGGCCCATCGTGATGCCACCTGCCGAGCGTCCGCCGATGGCCAGGTGCGCGGGCGCGGTGTAGCCCTGGGCGATCATGTCCTCGGAGACGGCGATCAAGTCGCGCCAGGTATTGGGCTTGTTCTCGAGTTGGCCCGCGCGATGCCAGTCGCGCCCGTATTCGCCG
>JAMFRW010000343.1 GCA_026224975.1 Rhodoferax sp.
CGCCGTGTGCGAGACGCTAGTCTGACGCAGGCCCCGCTCCTTCCCTGAACCACATCGACACCCGCCGCGAGCGGGTGAGGGCAGCGCTTTGCCTGCCGTTCCAGCAACCGACAACTCTTGACCCCAAGCCCACCATGAACCCCACCCCCGACATGCAAGCCGTGGTCTGCCACGGCCCCCTCGATTACCGGCTCGAACGCGTGGCCAAACCCACCGCTGGCCCGAACGAGCTGATCATCGAGATCACCGCCTGCGGCATCTGCGCGAGCGACTGCAAGTGCCATTCGGGCGCGGCGATGTTCTGGGGCGGCAACGGCCAATCGCCCTGGGTGAAGGCGCCGGTGATCCCGGGCCACGAGTTCTTCGGCTATGTGGTGGAGGCCGGCCCCGGCGCCACCGAACACTTTGGTGTGACGATCGGCGACCGCGTGATCGCCGAGCAGATCGTGCCCTGCGGCAAGTGCCGCTATTGCACCAGTGGCAGCTACCACATGTGCGAGGTCCACAACATCTTCGGCTTCCAGCGCATCGTGGCCGATGGCGGCATGGCCGACTACATGCGCCTGCCGCCGACCTCGCGCGTCCACAAGATCCCCGAATCGCTGTCGGTCGGCGACGCCGCGATGATCGAGCCGATGGCCTGCTCGGTGCACACCGTCAACCGTGCCGAGATCCAGTTCGACGACGTGGTGGTGATCGCCGGCGCCGGCCCGCTGGGCCTGGGCATGGTGCAGCTTGCCAGGCTCAAGACACCGAAGAAGCTGGTCGTCATCGACCTGGTGCCGGCGCGCCTGGCGCTCGCAGCGGCCTTCGGCGCCGATGTGACCATCAACCCCACCACCGACAACGCCAAGCAGATCATCGACGGCCTGACCGGCGGCTACGGCTGCGATGTCTACATCGAGACCACCGGCGTGCCGGTCGGCGTGACGCAGGGGCTGGAGCTGATCCGCAAGCTCGGCCGCTTCGTCGAGTTCAGCGTGTTCGGCAAGGACACGACGGCCGACTGGTCCATCATCGGCGACCGCAAGGAGCTGGACGTGCGCGGCGCCCACCTCGGGCCCTACTGCTACCCCGTCGTCATCGACCTGATGGAGCGCGGCCTGCTCACCTCGCGCGGCATCGTCACGCACGACTTCACGCTGGGCGAATGGGAGAAGGCCTTTGCGCTGGCCAACTCGCTGGATTCGATCAAGGTTCTGCTGAAGCCGGACCGGAGCTGAAGTCATGGGCAGCGCGCAGCATGTGGTCGGTGTCGATATCGGCACCCAGAGCACCAAGGCCGTGATGGTGACGACCGAAGGCCGCATCGTCACGCAGGCCTCGCAGGCCTACCAGGTCGAAACGCCGCGCCCGCTCTGGGCGCAGCAATGGCCGAGCGTGTGGCTGGATGCGGTGGTCGCCTGCATCCGCGGGGTGATGGACAAGTCGGGCGTCGACAAATCATCGGTCAAGGCGCTCTGCGTGACCAGCCTCTACGGCGGCAGCGGCATCCCGGTCGATGAGGCCGGCGAGCCGCTCTACCCCTGCCTGATCTGGATGGACCGGCGCGCGCAGGACGAGGTCGAATGGGTGCGCCGGAACGTCGATGTCGAACGCCTCTACGACATCACCGGCAACGGCATCGACAGCTACCACGGCTACACCAAGATGCTGTGGCTGCGCGAGAAGGAGCCGGCCATCTGGCAGCGCATCCACCAGTTTCAGCCGCCCAACACCTGGGTCAACGCACAGTTCACCGGCGAGGTGGCGGTGGACCACAGCTCGGCCGGCAACATCGGCGGCGTCTACGACATCGCGGCACGTGGCTGGTCGGATGAAGCGCTGGCCATGCTCGGCATCCCGCGATCGATGATGCCCGACCGGCTCGTCGAATCCAGCGCCATCGTCGGCCCGCTGCTGCCTGCCTGGGCCGAGCGCCTGGGCCTGCCCGCCGGCCTGCCGCTGATGGCCGGTGGCGTGGATGCGGCCGTGGCCACGCTGGCCGCAGGCGCGGCGCAGCCGGGCAATCACGTGGCGATGCTGGGCACCAGCATGTGCTGGGGAACCATCCGCCAGCAAGTGGATGCGCGGCACGGGCTGATCGCCATGCCGCATGTGTTCAACGGCGCGAGCGACCTCTATGTGTTCGGCGGCGCAATCACTGCGGGCGCCTCGGTCACCTGGTTTCGCGAGACCTTCTGCCAGGCCGAGATCACCGCCGGCCACGCGCAAGGCATCGACCCGCACGCTCTGCTGGAGCGCGATGCGGCGCCGCTGCCACCGGGCAGCGATGGCCTGCTGTTCCTGCCCTACCTGATGGGCGAGCGCAGCCCCGTGTGGGATGCGCAGGCCAGCGGCACCTTCGTGGGCCTGGGCTTGCACCACGGCCGCGCCAACCTCTACCGCGCGGTGCTCGAAGGCGTGAGCTTCGCGCTGCGCCACAACATCGAGGCCGGCGTGCGGGGTGTGGAAGCGCTCGATGCGCACCTTGTCGTGGTCGGTGGTGCCAGCCACTCCGACCTGTGGATGCAGATCATTGCCGACGTGACC
>JAMFRW010000344.1 GCA_026224975.1 Rhodoferax sp.
CGGCGGCGTTGAACTTGTCCATCTCGGTCCAGATCTTCGGCTCGGCCTTGGTGTCGCCCTTGTCGCTGCCGGGCACGAAGCCGGCATAAGGGAGCTTGGACATGTAGGTGGCGATCTCTGCGTTCTCGGCGGCGGCCTTGGCGTCGAACGGGATCTTGCCGTTGGCCATGCCGGCGACACGGCCGAAGTGTGCGCCCATCACCGTGAAGGCGGCCTTGCGGTACTTGATGGCGTCTTCGGGTTTGGCGAACTGGGCGGCGGCGGGCAGTGCGATGGTGCAGCCGATGAAGGCGGCGACGGCCATCGACAGCGTCGTGAACGAACGGGTCATGCAGTTTCTCCTGGCGTGAGGCTGGGGGGTGGCACGGAGTCGGCACAACGCGTGCCGACCGGGCGTCGCCGAGTGTACGCAGGCACTTCGCGGTTTATTCCGACATCCCGAAAATTCGCGCCCGGTTCGGAAGCGCAAGCCAAGGCCAACGGCTCTGCGGTTATCTTTCGGGTTGGCAAACCCTCAGGCCCCTGCGGCCGCACACCTTCATGGCGCGAAACAACCCCGCAACAGGCAGCGAGCTCGAACCTGTGCGCGTCTGGGACTTGCCGACGCGCATCTTCCACTGGGCGCTGGCGATTTGCGTGGTGTCGTCGGTGATCAGCGCCTGGCTGGGCGGCAACGCGATGGTCTGGCACTTCAGGCTGGGCTACGCGGTGTTCGCGCTGCTGGCGTTCCGGCTGGTGTGGGGCTTGGTGGGAGGGCGCTGGTCGCGCTTCGCAGCCTTCCTCTATGCGCCGCGTACCACGCTGCGCTACCTGCGTGGTGAAGGCCATGCCGACGAGCACCTGCACGTCGGCCACAACCCGCTGGGCGCGTTCTCGGTCTTCGGGCTGATCGGCATCCTGGCGCTGCAGGTCGGCACCGGCCTCTTTGCCGACGACGAGATTTCCAATTCCGGCCCCTTGCTCAAGTACGTGAGCGGCGCCACCAGCAGCCTGCTCACGAGTTGGCACAAGAATTTCGGCCAGTGGCTGATCATCGGCTTGGTTGTGCTGCACATTGCGGCTGTGCTGTTCTACCTCGTCAAGAAAAAGCAGAACCTCGTCGGCCCGATGCTGACGGGCGACAAGCTGCTGGCGGGCGATGTGCCGGCGTCGACCGACCATGCGCTCTCTCGCGTGATCGCGCTGGTGCTGTTCGCGCTGTGCGCCGCCGGCGTCGCCTGGGTCGTCGCGCTCG
The DNA here is from genome assembly GCA_026224975.1 of Rhodoferax sp. Classification (GTDB taxonomy): domain Bacteria; phylum Pseudomonadota; class Gammaproteobacteria; order Burkholderiales; family Burkholderiaceae_C; genus LMDS01. Next base: position 1,235 of record JAMFRW010000344.1, read on the forward strand.
GCGACTGAGGCACCTACATACGTTCCACACGCCGTGCAAGCTTCACCCATGCCCGCCGAAGACGACGACCCGCCCGAGATCACGCTGGTGGGGCTGGAATCGGCCGACCTGATCGAGCCGACGCGCGAGTTGCTGCGCGAGTACGCCAAGAGCCTCGCCATCGACCTGTGCTTCCAGAACTTCGAGGAAGAGCTCGCCTCGCTGCCGGGCGAATACGCCGCGCCGAATGGCCAGTTGCTGCTGGCCTTCGTCGGCGATGCGCTGGCCGGCTGCGGTGGCCTTCGACCCTTGGCAGATTGCGACTACGCCAATGCCTGCGAGATGAAGCGGCTTTATGTGCGACCGGCCTTTCGCCGCTTCGGCCTCGGCCGCGCGCTCGCACAGGCACTGCTCGACGAAGCCCGCCGCGCCGGCTATTCGGTGATGCTGCTCGACACGCTGGACGAGATGGAATCGGCCCGCGAGCTCTACGCCACGCTCGGCTTCGAAGAGATCCCGCCGTACTACTTCAACCCGATCGCCGGCGCGCACTACCTCAAGGCCGAACTCTGAGATTGGGTCGCCGCCAAGCCGGGTAATCCATGCCTGCGGCAGGCCACCCTGCGCCAAGAGAGCAGCCGGACGAGCGTAGGATGATGTTCACCTGCGGGGCGGCGCTGTCCGGCGCACCGGCGCAGGTTTCGAACCACCGGGAGGGCCATGACAGATTCATCCACGCCGATGCCGCAAGCCGCCAACGCTTCATCCTCGTCATCCGAAGAAAAACAATTCGAACTCCATGCCGGCGCGTTGCGCTTGGCGCTACGCCCCGATCTGGGCGGCTGCATCGCCGGGTTGTGGCATCGCGACACGCCCATCCTGCGTTCGGTCGAACCGGCTGCGCTCACCGCCTCGCGGCCCTCGGCCAGCTACCCGCTGGTGCCGTATTCGAACCGGCTCGGCCACCGGCACTTTCGCTGGAAGGGCCATGAATACACCACGCAGCCGAACTTCGGCGACAGCCCGCATTCGGTGCACGGCGTGGGCTGGCTGCGGCCGTGGGAGATCGTCTCCAGCAACACCGTCGAGGTGGTGATCCGCTACCAGCACACGGCCGATGCCGACTGGCCGTTTCCCTTCGAGGTGAGCCAGTACTTCACGCTCACGCCGCAGTCGATGAGCGTGCAGATGGTCTTCACCAACACCGCCGATGTCGCGCAGCCGGTGGGCCTGGGTTGGCACCCGTACTTCACCAAGCGAAGCCGCAGCCGCCTGCACATCGAACTCTCCGACCGCTGGGATGCCGATGCCGCCGAACTGCCCGTGCGCAAGGTCGCGCAGCCCGGCATCGACAGCGACGTGGCGCACCTCGACTTCGACAACTGCTTCGATGGCTGGAAGGGTCCGGCGCGCATCCGCGACGAGAAGTTCTCGCTGCAGCTCAGCTCCTCGCTGACGCACCTCGTCGTGTACACGCCGCAGGACAAGCCGTACTTTTGCGTCGAGCCGGTGAGCCATGTCTCGAACGCCATCCACATGGCCGACCCGCTGGCGCACGGCCTGCGCAGCATCGCGCCGGGCGAGAGCTTCGATGCGGTGATGAAGCTCGACGTCGCGGTCGTCTGATGGGGGAAGATTTGTCGTCGACGCAACCCGTGGCCGTTGCAAGCGTCGGCCAGCCGACGGTGCGCGCCGCCTTCGCCCAGCCGGCGTTGCTGGGCGAATCGCCGTTCTGGCATCCGCGCGAGAAGGCGCTGTACTTCTGCGACATCCCCGGCCGCGCGCTGCAGCGCTTCGACCCGCGGCACTGCCTGCTCGACCACTGGAACTTCGAGACCGATGTGGCCAGCGCCGCGCCGCTGCTCGATGGCTCGCTGCTGCTCGCCATGCGCGATGGCCTCTGGCGCTTCGACCCGGCCACCGGCAAACGCACGGCGGTCGCCAAGCCGCCGTACGAGCCGGCGAAAGAGCGCTTCAACGACGGCAAGTGCGATCCGCAAGGCCGCTTCTGGGTCGGCACCATCTACGAGCCGCGCGACCCGCCGCTGGCTGCGCTCTACCGCCTCACGCACGGCGACAAACTGGTGCGCCAGCGTGACGGCGTGACCACGCTCAACGGCCTGGGCTGGAGCCCGAACGGCCGCACCATGTACTGGAGCGACACCAAGGCGCACACGATCTTCGCGGCCGATTTCGAACCGGCCATGGGCGAGATCAGCAATGTGCGGACCTTCGCGAGCTTCCCGGTCAAGCAAGCCGGCCAGTCGCTCGAAGGCTATGGCGGCAGGCCCGATGGCGCGGCCGTCGACGCCGAAGGTTGCTACTGGGTGGCGATGTTCGAGGGCCAGCGCCTGCTGCGGCTGTCGCCCGAAGGCGAGGTGCTGCGCGAGGTCAAGCTGCCGGTGCGCTGCCCGACCATGCCGTGCTTCGGTGGCGATGATCTGAAGACGATCTACGTGACCACCTCGCGCGAGAACCGCCCGCCTGCCGAGCTGGCCGATCAGCCGCTCGCTGGCTGCGTGCTGGCGTTCGAGGTCGATGTGCCGGGGCTGCCGGTGAATTTCGCGTTGTAGACGCTCAGGCGCGCGCTGCGCTCAAGGCACCGCGCGCCGCGGCAGCTTGCGCGTCTCGCCGATCGCCAGTACCACGAACGCATCGTCCGCCAAACCTTTCTCGGCTCGCGCCTTGGCCAGCGCACGCGGCGGCTCGTCCAGCGATTCGTCGGTCAGTTCGAACGTGCCCCAATGGATGCCGACCGAACGCTTGGCCGCCACGTCGAGATGGATCTGCACCGCCTCGGCCGGGTTCACGTGCTGCGTACGCATGAACCAGCGCGGTTCGTAGGCGCCGAGGGCGATCAGCGCCAGGTCGAAGCCGCCGCCTTGCTCCGGCCGCTGGCGCGAGGCAAAGTGCTGGCGGATGTCGGTGAAGTCTTTCGAGTACGCCGTGTCACCGGTGAAGAACAGATGGAAGTCCGGCGCAAAGACGGCATAGCCGCCCCAGAGCGTGGCCAGCCGATCGTTCAACCCGCGGCCCGACCAGTGCTGCACAGGCGTGAGAAACACTTCCACCGGCCCGGCGGGCGCGGCGATGGGGTAGCTCTGCCACCAGTCGAGTTCGACCACGTTGACGATGCCGCGCCCCGCCATCCAGGCCTTGATGCCCAGCGGCACGATGAACACCGGCGAGCCGCCAACTTGCGAGTTGAGCGCGCGTACGCTCGCATCGTCGAGGTGGTCGTAGTGATTGTGCGAGATCAGCACCACATCGATGTGCGGCAGCTGCGCGAGCGACATGCCCGGTGGAACATGACGCTTCGGCCCGATGAAAGCGACTGGCGACACACGTTCCGAGAACACCGGGTCGGTGATCACATTGAGCCCGCCGAACTGCGCCAGCACCGTTGCGTGGCCTATCCAGGTGATGGCCGGCTCCATCCTGTTGCCGGCGACGGCGTTGGCTTGGATGAACGAGGTGTCGGGCGCGACAACCGGCGTGAGCGTGGCCGGGGGCATGGGCAGGCCGTCCCGCGTGGCCTCGAACTTCCACTTCAGCAGATCGAAGAGTCCGCGCGGCTCGAACTCCAGATAGTTGTTCTGGAAACCTTTGGCGCGGTGGTGTCTCGGCATCGTTGGGTTGGAAGCCGCGCTGGCGGCTTGTGCGTGGGCTGAGGGGCCGGCGGCCGCAAGCCACAGCGTGAAGGTGGCGATCGAGAGGATCACGAGATATCTGGCAGGCAGCGTGCGGCGTGGCGTGAAGTCAGGCATGCGCGGCATGATGGCATCGCCCCAAAGAACGTGCAGCGCGCGCCGCGCATACCACAACCTGGGCTGCAGGAAACAACAGCCGTGCGCCTTCGGGAGAGTAGAAACGCGCAGCTTTACACATATAATTCCGAGGCTTTGCTGCGAGTGGCTGCGCGAGAACCATGAATCAAATCATCGCCGATGACGCCCGATTCGACGACGATCGAGAGCAGTTGCCGTTTCACAAGCTAACGCCCGAAGAGGCGCAAGTCGTGAGGAACAAGATCCCGCAGGTGTCGCCCTGGCGTGTGGTGGCGGCTCAGGCCGTTGCCGGCCTGGTGTGTGTCGCGATGGTCTGGGTTTTCACCCAGCGCGAAAGCGCTGTCTGGTCCGCGCTCTATGGCGTGGCCGCCACCGTGGTCCCGAGTGCCTTGTTGGCCCGCGGGATGACGCGCGGAACGAGAAACCCGATGGCTGCGGCCGCCGGATTCCTGTTCTGGGAAATGCTGAAAATCGGAGTGGCGATCGCGATGTTGGTGATCGCCGCCAAAGTGGTGCCCCAACTGAGCTGGCCAACGCTGCTGCTCACGATGGTGGTGTGCATGAAGGTCAATTGGGTCGCGCTCTTGTGGCGCGCGGGTAAGTCGGACGACAAGGGTTCAGGACACAAGCATGGCAACTGAAGGCCACGAGAGCGCTCCCACCGCTGGTGAATACATCATTCACCACTTGCAGCATCTGCAAAACGGGAAGATGAAAGGCCCGGCCGACTTTTCGGTCATCAACTGGGATTCGACCTTCTTCACGATCGTGATCGGCGTGGTCGGGTGCTGGCTGTTGTGGCTGGCGGCGCGCAAGGCCACCTCCGGCGTGCCTGGCCGCTTCCAGGCTGCCGTCGAGTTGCTGGTCGAGATGGTCGACAGCCAGGCCAAGGGCATCGTGCACAACGCCAACAGCCGCAGGCTGGTGGCGCCGCTCGCGCTCACCGTCTTCGTCTGGATCTTTTTGCTCAACGCGATGGACTTGCTGCCGGTCGACCTGCTGCCCTACATCGGCGAGCATGTGTTCGGCCTCTCGCATCTGCGCGTTGTGCCGACCGCCGATCTCTCGATCACCATGGGCCTGTCGCTCGGCGTGTTGGTCGTCTGCCTGATCTACAACGTCAAGATCAAGGGTGCAGGCGGCTGGGCGCACGAACTCATCGCGGCGCCATTCGGCGACAAGTGGTTCCTGTGGCCGGTCAACCTGCTGATGCAACTGATCGAGTTCGTCGCCAAGACGGTCTCGCACGGCATGCGGCTCTTCGGCAACATGTACGCTGGCGAACTGATCTTCATGCTGATCGCCTTGATGGGTGGCGCCTTTGCGCTCACCACCACCGGCATCCTGCTGACCCTCGGGCACATCATTGCCGGCTCGGTGTGGGCGATCTTCCACATCCTGATCATCACCCTGCAAGCCTTCGTGTTCATGATGCTGACGCTTGTGTATGTCGGCCAGGCGCACGACAGCCACTGATTTTTCGAGTTTTCCCGCGGCATCTCTCGACAGAGATTTCACTTTTCTTTTTCTCTACTAACAAACCTCAACTGGAGTCACCATGGAAGTCATTAGCTTTGTTGCCCTCGCCGCTGGCCTGATCATCGGACTGGGCGCCGTCGGCGCATGTATCGGCATCGGCATCATGGGCAGCAAGTACCTCGAGTCGGCCGCGCGCCAGCCCGAGCTGATGAACGAACTGCAAACCAAGATGTTCCTGCTGGCCGGCCTGATCGATGCCGCGTTCATCATCGGTACCGGTATTGCGCTGTGGTTCGCCACCGCCAATCCGTTCCTGGCACAGATCGCCAACCTGCCGAAGTAAGCCGTTCCGGTTCATCCCGGGGCCATTCTTTCTTCCCACCAGAGGCAACACTGTGAGCATCAACGCTACGCTGATCGTGCAAATGATCGTGTTCCTGATCCTGGTCGGTTTCACGATGAAATTCGTGTGGCCGCCCATCGTGAAGGCACTCGACGAGCGCGCGAAGAAAATCGCCGACGGCCTGTCGGCCGCCGACAAGGCCAAGGCCGAGTTGAGCAACGCCAACAAGCGTGTCGAAGAGCAACTCTCTTCCGCCCGCAAGGACGCGACGCAGCGCCTGGCCGATGCCGAGCGCCTGGCGCAGCAGATGGTCGAAGAGGCCAAGAGCCGCGCGACCGAGGAAGGCGCGAAGATCATCGCGTCGGCCAAGGCCGAAGCAGAGCAGGAAGCCATCAAGGCCCGCGAGACGCTGCGTGAGCAGGTCGCCGCACTGGCCGTGAAGGGCGCCGAGCAGATCCTCCGCAAGGAAGTGAACGCCGGTGTTCATGCCGACTTGCTGTCGCAATTGAAAGCCGAGCTGTAATCCATGGCCGAGCTCGCAACCCTCGCCCGGCCGTACGCCGAAGCGCTGTTCCAGGTCGCCGCCAGCGGTGACCTGAAGCAGGCCACCGAGCAGATCGATGCCTTGGCGGCCGTGGCCGGCAATGCGCAGTTGCGCCAGTTCGCCGAGGCGCCTTCCGCCGGTGCCGAACAGGTGTTCGACGTGATCACCTCGGTGGTCAAGGTGCCGCTGAACGACGCCTCGAAGAACCTGCTGCGCACCGTCATCGACAACGTCCGCCTGAGCGTGTTGCCCGAGATCGCGGCGCAGTTCCGTGCGTTGGTCAATGCGCGCTCCGGCGTGTCGGATGCGACTGTCTACAGTGCATTCGCCATTGACCCGGCGCAATTGGCCGAGCTGTCGGCGTCGCTCGAAAAGCGCTTCGGCCGCAAGCTCAACGCCACGGTGCAGATCGAGCCCGAGCTGATCGGCGGCGTGCGCGTCGTCGTCGGCGACGAAGTACTCGACACCTCCGTCAAGGCGCGCCTCCAACAAATGCGTGCGGCGCTCACAGCCTGACGGCTGGCAGCGGCGCATCACCCGACCCGTTTTCGGACACCTCCTGAACATTTGGAGATAGGCCATGAATCTGAATCCCGCAGAAATTTCCGAGCTGATCAAGAGCCGCATCGAAGGTCTTGGTGCGCAGACCGACATCCGCAACCAGGGCACCGTTGTCTCGGTGACCGACGGCATCTGCCGCGTGCACGGCCTGTCGGACGTGATGCAGGGTGAAATGCTCGAATTCGCCGCCACGGCTGATGGCACGCCCACGTTCGGCCTGGCGCTGAACCTCGAGCGTGACTCGGTCGGCGCGGTGATCCTGGGCGAGTACGAGCACATCTCCGAAGGCGACGTGGTCAAGTGCACCGGCCGCATTCTGGAAGTGCCCGTCGGCCCCGAACTCAAGGGCCGAGTGGTCAACGCGCTGGGCCAGCCGATCGACGGCAAGGGCGCGATCAACGCCAAGCTCTCGATGCCGATCGAAAAGATCGCCCCGGGCGTGATCGCCCGTAAATCGGTCGACCAGCCGATGCAGACCGGCCTGAAGTCCATCGACTCCATGGTGCCGATCGGCCGTGGCCAGCGCGAGCTGATCATCGGTGACCGCCAGACCGGCAAGACGGCTGTGGCGATCGACGCGATCATCAACCAGAAGGGTCAGAACATGACCTGCATCTACGTTGCCATCGGCCAGAAGGCGTCGTCGGTGAAGAACGTGGTGCGCGCACTCGAGGCCAACGGTGCGATGGAATACACCATCGTCGTCGCCGCGACCGCTGCCGAATCGGCCGCGATGCAATACGTGTCGGCCTACTCCGGCTGCACGATGGGCGAGTACTTCCGTGACCGCGGCGAAGATGCGCTGATCGTGTATGACGATCTGTCGAAGCAAGCCGTGGCTTATCGCCAGGTCTCGCTGCTGCTGCGCCGGCCGCCGGGCCGCGAAGCCTATCCGGGCGACGTGTTCTATCTCCACTCGCGCCTGCTCGAGCGTGCGGCGCGCGTGAACGAGAAGTACGTCGAGGACTTCACCAA
>JAMFRW010000345.1 GCA_026224975.1 Rhodoferax sp.
CATGACGTAGAAGGCGCGGCCGATGATGCTTTCGTCTTCACAGAGCAAATACATCTTCGGCACCGGCACATCGCTGCCGTGCAGCGCCTTCATCACCGTGAACTCGCGGTCGACCGCGTGGGCCGATTGCAGCAGCTTGGCGGCCGGGCCGGGCTTGCTGCGCATCACATACGAGCGACTCGGCGTGATCAGCTTGTAGGTCGGGTTGGACTGCCCGCCCTTGAACTGTTCGACTGTGAGCGGCCCCTCGAAACCTTCGAGCCCGGCTTGCAGGAAGGCCTGCAGGGCCGCGGTGTCGAAGGCGTGCTGTTCGGAGACGGGTTTGGTACCGGCATTTGCTTCCATGGGACTCACAATGATCGAGGGTTAGGGGCGGCGCGTGGAGCCCGCAGACCAACCCATGGTCAGCCGGATCAACGCGCCGAAATCGCCAGCAACTTTTCTTTCGACAACACCACGAGCCGGGTCGGCTCGATGCGCACAGCGCCGTCGCGTTCGAAGCCCTTGAGTTCCTGGTTGACACGCTGGCGCGAGGCGCCGAGCAACTGCGCCAGGTCTTCCTGCGCGAGCTGAAGACCGATGCGGATTTCTTCGCCCTGCGCGACGCCATAACTGCGCGCCAGCAGCAGTATCTGCTTGGCCAGGCGCGAGGCGAGCGGGCGGGTGTTGAGGTCTTCCACCTGGTCGAACATCAACCGCAGGCGCCTGCAATTGAGGCGCAGCAATGCGTCGTACAACTCCACGTGCTGCGACAGCAATTCCTTGAAGTCGGCCTTGCGAACGACGAGCAAGGTGGTCTCGCCGTGCGAATTCGAATCGTGGGTGCGCGGCATGCCGTCGAACAGCGAGATGTCGCCGAACCAGGTGCCGGGCTCCACATACGTCAGCGTGATCTGCTTGCCCGAGAGCGAGACCGAGCTGACGCGGACCGCGCCCTTGGCCACGCCACACCACTCGTCGGCCGGGGCGCCGCGTGCGGACAACATCGCTCCATCCTGCAAACGCCGCACCATGGCCCGAGACAGGATGGCGTTGCGCAGAGGTGATGAGAGTTTCGAGAACCAAGAGCCTGATTCGATGTTGGAGCGTTCGCTGATTGTAAGAACGGGGCTATTCATGTTTAGTCGCTGATGTGACAGCATCACGTTGCTGCACCAGCCTATTGTGGATGAGCGGCGCACCCGCCCCCAAATACCCGGAGACCCCGATGAACGCACCCCTGCTGAAGATCCCCACCCGCCAGAACGAAGTCAGCCCCGAAGAGTGGCAAACGCGAGTCGACCTCGCGGCCGCTTACCGGCTCGTGGCGGCGTTCAAGTGGGACGACTTGGTGTTCACCCACATCAGCGCCCGCGTGCCCGGCAAGCACGACGAATTCCTGATCAACCCCTACGGCCTGATGTTCGACGAGATCACCGCCTCGAGCCTGGTCAAGATCGATCTCACCGGCAAGAAGCTCGACGACTCGCCCTTCCCCGTCAACCCCGCCGGCTTCACCATCCACAGCGCGATCCACGGCGCGCGCCACGACGCGCAATGCGTGCTTCACACGCACACACTCAACGGCATTGCCGTCTCGGCGCAAAAGGGCGGCGTGTTGCCCATCTCGCAGCAATCGATCTTCGTGCTGTCGGGCCTTTCATATCACGATTACGAAGGTGTGGCGCTGCGTGACGACGAGAAGCCGCGGCTTGTCGCCGATCTCGGCACCACCAACAACTTCTTCATGCTGCGTAACCATGGCCTGCTGACGCTGGGCGCGACGATCCCGGAAGCTTTCCTGAGCATGTATCTGTTCGAGACGGTCTGCACCATCCAGGTCCGCGCGATGTCGGGCGGCACTGAGCTGACGCATGTCGACCCGCGCATCATCGCCACGGCGCAGGAGCAATCGCGCGTCGGCACGCTGGGCGTGGGTGGCGGCACGCTGACCTGGCCGGGCCTGCTGCGCCGGCTCGACCGGATGGACACCAGCTATCGCACTTGATGGCGCATCCGGCGGCGGGATACGCCGCCACCCGCCGGGCGGGGGATGGCGCACCCGGCGGCGGGTACACCGCTACCCGCCGGGCGGGTTGTCTCGCCCGCCCCCACGAGCGCGCTGCTCAACGAAAGTTCGGTGGCCGCTTTTCGTCGAAGGCCCGCAGGCCTTCGGCGGCGTTTTCGTGAAACAGGTTCTCGACGAAGTGATCGCGCTCCGCGCCGAGTTGTGCATGCAGTGTGCGGCCTGCCGCTTCCTGCACCAGCTCCTTGCCGCTGGTGATCGCGTTCGGCGCCATCCCGGCCAGCCTTGAGGCCAAGCGCAAGGCTTCGGCGAGCGCCTGGCCGGAGTCGACGACCCAGTTGACCAAGCCCCAGGTGTTCAGTTGACGTGCCGAAAGCGGCTCGCCCAGCCACACCATCTGCTGCACCAGTGCGCGCGGCAAGGCTTGCGGCAGATGCCAGGTGGCGCCGCCGTCGGGTGACAGACCGAGCCGGCCGTACGAGAGGATGAAACGTGCGTCTTCGGCGGCCACGACCATGTCGCAGGCCAGCGCCAGCGAGAAGCCGGCGCCCGCCGCTGCGCCTTCGACCGCGGCAATGACCGGTTTGGGGAAGACGCGGATCGCCTCGATGAACTGGTGCAGGTGTTCGAGCATGCGAACCTGCGCCGGCGGCCCCGCCTGGCGCCGCGCGATCAGTCCCTGCAGGTTGCCGCCGGCGCAGAAGTGCGAGCCATCGCCGCGCAGCACCACGCAGCGCACTGCGCTGTCGGCCTCGGCCACGTTGAGTGCCTCGATGCCGGCGGACAAGACCTGCTCCGAGAGCGTGTTGCGGGTCGCAGGATCGCTGATCGTCAACACCAGCGTGGCGCCTTGGCGCTCGGTCAGAAGTTCTGATGGCATGGCAAAAATTGTGTCATGAGCAGGGCTGCAAACAGGGCGCTTTTCGAGCGTGAACGAATGTTTCTTCATGCTAGAGTCAATGTCGCATTTGGCACATTTCGCACTTCTTGTCCACTGCCTTTCGAGCCGAACTTCTCACGCATGCAAAGAGCCCGTATCTTCATCGTCGTCGCGATCACGCTGTGGCTCACCAGCCCGGCGGCGCACGCCTTGGGATTCGGGCGCATCGTCAACCAGACGCAGCTCGGCCAGCCGCTCAACTTCGCGGCGACGGTACGCCTGACAGATCAGGAATCGCTGGCGCGTGAATGCGTCTCGGCCGAGGTCTACTCGGGTGACAGCCGTCTGCAAGCCAGCCAGGTCCGCGTGACGCTGGAGCCGGGTGGCGATGCCAACGAGCGCAGCGTGCGCGTCACCAGCAATACCTTGATCGACGAGCCGGTGCTCACCGTCAATGTGACGGTCGGTTGCACCGCCAGGATGTCGCGCCGCTTCGTGACTTTCATCGACCCGCCCGGAATGGCACTGGCACCGACTGAGCCCGTGACCGAAGCGCTTGCACCGCAGCGCGCCGATTCGCAACTGGCACCGCTTGTTGCGATCGTGCAGGCTGCGGCGGCGGCTTCTGCGGCGCAGCGGAGCGAACGGCCTGCGCAGCGCCCCGCGGCTGTCCCAGCGGACAAGTCATCCGATCGCCCCGCAGCAGCGTCTCGCACCCGCACCGCATCGCGGCCGGTGCCGGCAGCCGGCACAGCAGTCGCCTCTGCCGCAAGCAAACTGAGATCCGAAGCGCGCCGCAAGAGCAAGCCGCCCGTGGTGGCCATCGCCCGCGCCGCACCGTCCAGACCGGCAACGGCCGGCGGCGCGCGGCTGCAGCTCGAAGCAGCGCCGGCCATCGCCGCGCAGGCCGCTTCGTCACCCGTCGATGTGGCGGCGCTGGCGGCTGCTGCTTCAGCGGCTTCGGCCGCACAAGCCAAAGCCGCAGAACAGACTGCCCTGCTGAACCTGGAGCGCGAACGCATCCAGCGGCTCGAAGACGGCATGACGCGCCTGCGCACCGAATCGCAGGCCACGCGCCAGAGCCTGGATCAATTGCAGTCGCGCCTCAAGGACGCCGAAACCGATCGTTATTCGAACCCGCTGGTCTACGCACTGGCGGGTTTGTCTGCCTTGCTGGCGGCGCTGGCCGCGGCGCTGTGGTGGCGCCAGTCGCACGCGCCGACTGCCGCCCAGTGGTGGGCCGCGCCGCCCCCCGTGAGCGACGCCAGCCCCAGCCAGATGAGCGAGAGCGTGTTCGGACCGGCATCGGCACCCGCGCCACTCGGTGGCGCCACGGTCGGTGCGATGGGCGGTATCACGGCCGCCGCGGCGCGCGCGGCCGATTCGCCCACGTCCGAGCGCATGCCGTTGGTCGACATCGTCGCGACCAGCAGCACCAACACCTCATCGCAGCCTGGCTTGCGTACCGTGGCCACGGAGCCGGCGCAAGAGTTGACGGTCGAAGAGCTGATAGACCTCGAACAGCAAGCCGAGTTTTTCATCGTGCTCGGCCAGGACGAAGCCGCCATCGACCTGCTGATGAGCCATGTGCGCAGCAGCGGAGGCAACAGCCCGTTGCCGTATTTGAAGCTGCTGGAGGTCTACCGCCGCCGCGGCGATACCGATGCCTACCAGCGCATCCGCGAGCGCTTCAACCGCCGCTTCAGCGCCTACGCGCCGGAGTGGGATGCCGACCTGCAACTGGGCTGTGCGCTGGAAGACTACCCCGAGATCCTGGCGCGGCTGCAAGGCCTCTGGATCATGCCCACGCGGGTGATGAAGATCATCGACGCCTCGCTGTTCCGTCGCAACGCCAGCGACGAAACCTTCGACCTGCCGGCTTACCGCGAACTGCTGTTTCTCTATTCGATCGCACGTGATCTGGCAGAGCACGATGCCGGCGATGTGATCGTCAGCGGCCAGGACTTCAGCGCGAGCGGCGAAGGCCGCAGCGGCGATGTCGACCTGCTGCTGCCGTTGGGCGACGAGATGCCGACGCCGGGCGAAGCTACCGCGCGTTTCGAGCCGCCGCAGCAAGAGTTACCCGAAAACGAAGAAGCCGAAAGCACCGGCGCCGGCGTGTCACGCCTGATCGAAGACGCGGGCCCCGCCATCGAGTTCGAACGCGAGGATGCACTCACCGGCCCGGTCGATCTGGACATCTCGTTGCCCGCGCCCAAGGCGGTGACGGCGGCGCAATCAGCCAAGCCGGCCAGCAACGAAATCGACTTCGACATCGACTCCGGCTTTCTGAACCTGGACGTGCCGGTCAAGCCTTCGGGCACCGGGCACCACTACCGCTGAACTCGCGGCGGAGGCTCAGAGCTTCGCCAACCGCTCCAGCGCCAGGTCCAGCGTCTCTTCCTTCTTCGCAAAGCAGAAGCGCGCGATGCGCTGTTCGAAGCCGCCCTGGTAGAACGCCGCCAGCGGGATCGCTGCCACGCCCACGTCGGTGGTGAGCCAGCGGCAGAAGGCCTCTTCGGTCAGGTCGCTCACGGCAGAGTAATCCACGCACTGGAAGAAGCTGCCCTCACTCGGCATCAAGCGCAGCCGCGTCGTCGCCAGGCCCGCACGGAAGAGGTCGCGCTTGCGCTGGTAGAACGCGGCCAGGCCGAGGTGGTGCGAGGCATCGGCCATGTAGGCGGCCAGCCCGTGCTGCATCGGCGTGTTGACGGTGAACACGTTGAACTGGTGCACCTTGCGGAACTCGGCCATCAGCGCGGCCGGCGCTACCACATAACCCACCTTCCAGCCGGTCACGTGGTAGGTCTTGCCGAAGCTCGACACCACGAAGCTGCGCTGCGCCAAGTCGGGGAAGCGCGCCGCACTCTGGTGCAGCGCGCCGTCGAACACCATGTGCTCGTAGACCTCGTCGGCGATCACGATGATGTCGGTCGGGCGCAGCAGGTCTTCGAGGCGCTGCATGTCCTCGGCCGACCAGATCGTGGCACTCGGGTTGTGGGGCGTGTTGACGATGATGGCGCGGGTGCGCGGCGTGATGGCGGCGGCGATCAGCGCGAAGTCAGGCGCGAAGGTGCCCGGCGTCAGCGGCACATGCACGCAGCGCCCACCGGCGAGCTCGATGTTGGGCTCATAGCTGTCGTAGCAGGGATCGAGCACGATCACATCGTCGCCCGGGTGCACGATGGCGAGGATGGCGGTGAGGATCGCCTGCGTGGCGCCGGCCGTCACCGTGACCTCGGTGCCGGCGTCGTATTCGCGGCCATACGTCGCAGCCACCTTGGCGACGATCGCCTCGCGCAGCGCCGCCACGCCGGCCATCGGCGGGTACTGGTTGAAGCCACCGCGCATGGCCGCGGTCACCGCATCGATCAACAGCGGATCGCAATCGAAATCCGGAAAACCCTGGCCCAGGTTGACGGCGCCGTGCTGCTGCGAGAGTGCCGACATCACGGTGAAGATGGTGGTGCCGACGTTCGGCAGGCGGCTTTCGATTGCCGGCGTTCGGGGAGCGTTCATGGTCATGGTGAGGGCTATGGATGAAAGTCAAAGCTGGTAATCGAGAGGATCTTGCGGGTCCGGCCCCATCGCCCGCGTGATCAGCGCGCGGGTCAGCCGGTCGGAGGTCATCTCGGCAAAGGCATAGACGAAGTTGCGCAGGTAGGCGCCGCGCTTGAAGGCGATACGTGTCACGTTCTGGCCAAACAAATGGCCCACAGGGCGCGACACCAGATCACCACCTGGCGGGTCGTCACGCACCGCAGCTTCTGCCACCAGGCCCACGCCCAAGCCGATGCGCACATAGGTCTTGATCACGTCCGCATCGATGGCTTCGAGCACGAAGTTCGGCTTGAGCTTGCGCGCCGCAAACGCCTGGTCGATGCGCGTGCGCCCGCTGAACGACGGGTGGTAGGAGACCAGCGGCAGCGCGGCCAGGTCTTCGAGCGAAATGCGTTCGAGCTGCGCCAGCGGGTGGCCGGCCGGCATCACCACCGCGTGGTGCCATTCGTAGCAGGGCAGGGTCACGAGGTCTTCGTAGCCCGGCAGCGATTCGGTCGCCAGACCCACATCGGCCGTCTCTTCGAGCACCATGCGCGCCACCTGATCGGGCGAGCCCTGGTGCAGGCTGATGTTGACCTTGGGGAAGCGCTTGCGGAACTGCGCCACCGGCTCGGGCAGGAAGTAGCGCGCCTGGCTGTGGGTGGTGGCGATCGAGAGCGTGCCGGCGTCCTGCTTCGAGAACTCCTCGCCGATGCGCTTGAGGTTGCCGACCTCGCGCATGATGGCCTCGATCGATTTCAGCACGAGCTGGCCCGGCTCGGTGACGCGCCGCAGCCGCTTGCCGTGGCGCGCGAAGATGTCCACGCCCAACTCGCCTTCGAGTTCGAGGATGGCCTTGGAGATGCCCGGCTGCGAGGTGAAAAGTGCTTTCGCGGTCTCGGTCAAATTGAGATCGCGCCGCACGGCTTCTTGCACGAAGCGGAACTGGTGAAGGTTCATATTCCCTGGCGATCTGTTGATCGGCGGGATTATTCCCCAACGCGCCTGGCGTTGTTGATCAAGAGGCCGGTTGTGGCGGGTGCAGCGTCAGCTCGATGGCGGCCTGCGCCATGGCATCGACGACAGACTCCATCTCGCCGACGGCGCGGTGCAACTGCCAGCGCACGGCCGGGTGCGCCGCGGCGATGGCATCGAAGAGCACCGGCAAGTCTTTGCGCACATGGCCGCCAGCGCCCAGGAACAACGGCACTACATCGACCTGACCGCAGCCGGCCGCTACCAGCGCATCGGCCGCCTCTTGCAGCGAGGGCGTCATCAATTCGAGGTAGGCGAGGGCGACCTGCACTTGATCGTCCCGCGAGCGAACCCGCTGCGCGATGGCTTCGAACGGCAGCGCCCAGCGCGGGTCGCGCGCGCCGTGGGCGAAGAGGATCAAGCCGCGTCGCGCGACGGGCATGTCGTCGTTCATCGATAGCGCACCAGCCAGCTGAAGGCCGCCATCGAGAGCAGCAAGTAGAGCGCGCTCGGCGTCGCCGCCACGATCCAGGGCGTCCAGTTGCGCAGCAGGCCCAGGTGGCCGGCCACGTTGTTGAGCAGCACGAAGCTGATGCCCAGCATGACGCCGCCGAAGACCTTCAGGCTCACGCCGCCGGCGCGTGCGTGCAGGTAGGCAAACGGCAGCGCCAGGCCGACCATCACCAGGCAGGCGAAGGGGTAGAGCGCGCGCTTCCAGAACTGGATCTGGTAGCTCGCCGCCGCTTGCTCGTTGCTGGCCAGGTGGCCGATGTAGCGAAAGAGTTCGACCGTCGACATGTTGCCCACCGGCAGCACGGCGGCGGCCACCACCGCGGCCGAAAGCGTGCTGTGCCAGTTGTAGGTCGCGAGCTTTTCTTCGGGCGCTTCGGCCGCTTCGCCCGTGACCTTGGCCGTGGCTGCGCCCGCGCCACCGGCCACGCCCGACGCGGCTGCATCCGGCCCGCCGATCCAATGCGTGATGCTCACATCGCTCAGCCGCCAGGCCGAATTGGGCTCGACCTGCGCATCCGCCGCGCCGATGCGGCGCAGCAGTCGGCCATCGGCATCGAATTCGAAGATGCGGATGTCGTGCAGCAGCCCGCGTGAGCCGGCCGAGCCGACGTTGATCGAGTAGCTGCGCTCCCCCTCGGGCGTGATGGCGTGGTCCTTGAGCCAGGCGCCCGAGCGCCCCAGCCGCAGGCCGCCCTTGACGCTGGCCTTGAGGCGCGTGGCCTGGCTTTCGCTGAACGGAGCGAGGTAGTCGCCGACCACGTAGGTCAGCACGCCGAAGGCGAGACCCAGCGTGGCGAGCAATGAGAGCGCGCGGCCAGGCCCCAGGCCACCGGTGCGCAGGATCGTGTATTCCGACGACTGCGCCAGCCGTGAGAGCGCGTAGATCGTGCCTATCAACACTGCGATCGGCGTGACCTCGTACAAGTGCGCCGGCAGCAGCAGCAGCGTGTAGAGCGCCGCCATGGGGAATGTGTAGCCGTTGGTGCCCACATCGCCCAGTTCATCGACGAAGTCGATGAAGTAGAAGAGCGACAGAAAGGCCAGACCGACGAACATCACGGCCGTCAAGATGTCCGCATAAAAAAGGCGACGGACAGTCTTCATCCAGCCACCTTGGAACGCAGCCCGAACCAGCCGGTGAAACTTTGGTTGCCCTGCTCGCGCCAGCGCAGCAGCAACATCGCGATCACGAAGGCGCCGCCGTGGGCCGCGATCAGGGCAGTGCCCATGCCGACCTTGCCACCGGCCACCCAGGCCTGCGTCAGGTTGATCACGTTGTAGTAAACGACGAAGGTCATCAGCGCGAACATCAGATTCCAGTTGCTGGCCCGGCGCGGGTTGGCGGCGGAGAGGCCGATGCCCAACAGCACCATGTTGGCGGCGGCCAGCAGCAGGCCGAGCCGCCACACCAGCTCGCCCTGGGAGGCAGGCGTGGGCTGGCGCAGCAGCTCGATGCTGGCCCGCGCCTTGGGCGGCAGGTTGTCCACGGCCGACAGCATGCGTTCGCCGACCTGCACGCGGTAGGTGTCGAAGCGGGCCAGCGTCTTCTCGCCAGTCTTCATGTTCTGCTCGTTGCGCTGGCCGCGCTGCAGCACCAGAAAGCGGTCGTCGCCCACCACCTCTACATTGCCGCTGCGCGCCGAGGTGACCGATTCGGTGGGGCCGATGGTCGAGAGGATGAACACGTTGCGCCCGGTTACCGAGTTCTCGGCATCACGCTCGATGAAGAAGGTGCGCGTGCCGTCGTTCGAGGTCTGGAACTGGCCCGGTGCCACACGTGACAGATCGGAGCGGCGCTCGAAGCGCGACTTCAGCTCCACACCGCGCTGGTTCTGCCACGGCCACACGAAGAGTGCCAGCAGGCCGATCACCAGCAGCACCGGCCAGCTCAGCCGCAGCACAGGCCGCACGAATCGGCTCAGGCTCAGGCCGCTGGCGAACCAGATGGCCATTTCGCTGTCGCGGTACATGCGCGAGAGCGTGGCCACGACCGCGATGAAGAGAGAAAGCGCCAGCATGGTCGGCAACTGGCCAAGCGCGATGTAGCCCAGCAACAGGACCACGTCTTGCGGTGCGATGCGGCCGACGGCGGCCTGGCCCAGCGTGCGGATGAGCATGATCGTGATCGTGATGGTCAGGATCACGACCAGGGTCGCGCCGAAGTTACGGGCCAGCTCTCGGCGCAAAGTGGACTCGAATAACATCGTCGGCTTGTTGACAGAACGGGCCATTATGGACTTCCGTATCCAAGTTTCCGCACCCGGCGCACTGGCCGGCCTGACCTGCGATGCACTGCTCCTGATCGCCGTGGGCGACGCGGTCGATGCCACGCTCGATGCACCGTTGGCTGGAGCGCTAAGCGATGCCGTCGACCAGGGCGACATCAAGCTCAAGGCAGGCAAGACCATCTATCTGCACCGCCCCGCAGGCATTCGCGCGCCGCGCGTGGTGTTTGCCGTGGCAGCCAACGCTTCGGCCAAGGCCTTCAAGGCCGCCGTGGTGTCAGGCATCAACCAGATCAAGGGCAGCGGTGCCAAGCACGTGGCCGTGGGCTGGGCCGGCACCGGCGCACTGAGCGATGCGCATGCCGAAGCGTTGGTCACAGCCGTCAAGGACTGCACCTACGTCTACCGCCACAGCAAGCCGAGCGCGCCGCCTGCGTCGACCATCGGCAAGGTCACGCTGCTCTGCAGCAAGGCCGATTCGAAAGCCGCGCAGCAAGGCCTGGCGCGCGGTGAAGCCGTGGCCTCGGGCGTGGCGCTGGCGCGCGAGTTCGGCAACCGGCCGGCCAACCATTGCACGCCGAGCTACCTGGCCGATCAGGCCAGGAAGCTGGGCAAGGACTATGGCTTGAAGGTCGAAGTGCTGGGCCGCAAGGAAGTCGAAAAGCTCGGCATGGGCTCCTTCCTCGCCGTGGCGCAAGGCTCCGACCAGCCGCTCAAGTTCATCGTTGCCCGCTACGAAGGCGCGCCCAAATCGCAAAAGCCGGTGGTGCTGGTCGGCAAGGGCATCACCTTCGACATGGGCGGTATTTCCATCAAGCCGGCCGGCGAAATGGACGAGATGAAGTTCGACATGGGCGGCGCCGCGAGCGTGCTCGGCACCCTGCGCGCCGTGGCCGAACTCAAGCCCAAGCTCAACCTCGTCGTGATCGTGCCGAGCTGCGAGAACATGATCAACGGCAGCGCAGTGAAACCGGGCGATGTGGTCACCAGCATGTCGGGCCAGACCATCGAGATCCTCAACACCGATGCCGAAGGCCGATTGATCCTGTGCGATGCGCTGACCTATGCCGAGCGCTTCGAACCGGCCGTGGTGGTCGATGTGGCCACGCTGACGGGCGCTTGCGTGATCGCGCTCGGCCACCATCACTCGGGCTTGTTCACGGCCGACGACGCCATCGCCACGCAGATGGGCACGGCGAGCCTTGCCGCGCTCGACCCGTGCTGGCGCATGCCGCTCGACGAAGAATACGGCGAAGGCCTCAAGAGTAACTTCGCCGACGTGGCCAACATCGGCGGCCGCCCGGGTGGTGCGATCACCGCGGCGATGTTCCTCGCCAAGTTCACCGGCAAGTACCGCTGGGCCCACCTGGACATCGCCGGCACCGCCTGGAAATCCGGCAGTGCCAAGGGCTCGACCGGCCGCCCGGTGCCCTTGCTCACGCACTTCGTGCTGGCGCAGGCGGCTTGAGGCGAGCCGCGCCCATCGCCCGCCCGGCCCGATATCACGCGCCTGGATGACAGAGGTCAGCTTCCACTTCAACGTGCCAGACCGCGCGCACTACGCCTGCCGGCTGCTGCGCAAGGTCACGCGCCAGGGCAGGGCGGTGGTGGTCACCGGCCCGGCGGCCACG
>JAMFRW010000346.1 GCA_026224975.1 Rhodoferax sp.
ACATGGTGATGAACTACCTGCAGGGCGATACGCTGCAGGATTTCATCGTCACCGCGCGCGATCTGAAGCGCGACAAGGTCTTTCGCGAAAGCACGATCCGTTCGTTGTTCGACGAGATCCTGCGCGGCTTGCGCATCGTGCATCAGCACAAGATGTTGCACCTCGACATCAAGCCTGCCAACATTTTCATCACCAACGAAAACAAGGCGGTGATGCTCGATTTCGGCGCCGCGCGCGAAGTGCTGAGCAAGGAAGGAAACTTCATCCGCCCGATGTACACGCCCGGCTTTGCCGCGCCCGAGATGTACCGGCGCGATGGCACGCTCGGCCCCTGGACCGACATCTACGCCATCGGCGCGTGCATCTACGCCTGCATGCAAGGCTACCCCCCGAACGATGCGCCCCAGCGAATCGACAAGGACCGCCTGGCACTGAGCCTCTCGCGCCTGCGCAACGTGTATTCCGACAACCTGATCGAAGTGACCGAGTGGTGCATGTCGCTCGATCCGCTATCGCGGCCTCAAAGTGTGTTCGCGTTACAAAAGGAGCTGGCGCGCGAGACCGAACGGCGCTATACCAAGCTCAGCTTCAGCGAGCGCTTGAAGCTCCAACTCGAAAACCTGACCACAGGCGCCAAAGCCTGACCGAACCCGACCATGCGTTTCTCTGTCTATCAGGTCAGCCGCAAAGGTGGCCGTGAAAAAAACGAAGACCGCATGGGCTATTGCTACACGCGGGATTCGGGCCTGTTCGCCTTGGCAGACGGCATGGGCGGCCATCCGGAAGGCGAGGTCGCCTCGCAACTGGCGCTGCAGACCATGGCCGCACTGTTCCAGCGCGATTGCAAGCCGACCCTGCCCGACCCGCTGAAATTTCTTCAGGAGTCGATCATTGCCGGCCACCACCAGTTGCTGCGCTACGCCAGCCAGAAAACACTGGACGACACGCCGCGCACCACGCTGGTCGCCTGCCTGCTGCAGGGCAACGCGGCGTACTGGGCGCATTGCGGCGATTCGCGGCTTTACCTGGTGCGCGGCGGCAAGCTCATCGCCCGCACCCGCGACCATTCGTATTCGGAGCTGCAGCAAACGCTGAACCAGGTCGTGCCGATGAACGACCGCTACAACCGCAACGTGCTTTTCACCTGCCTCGGCAGCCCGGGCAAGCCGGTGGTCGATACCGTGGGCCCGCTGTTGATGCAGCCGGGCGACCGCGTGATGCTTTGCTCCGATGGCCTCTGGGGCACGGTGACCGATGCGGTCATCACCGAACAGCTCGCCAACCATCCCATCTCGGATTCGGTGCCCGAACTGGTCGAGCAAGCGCTGCGCAACGGTGGGCCCAAGTGCGACAACGTCTCGGTGCTGGCCGTCGAATTCGAATCGGCAGAAGACAGCGAGAGCAACGTCGGCGTCTCGACGCAGGCACTCGGCGACGAAGTGTTTGCGTCCACCATCCAGGCCAGCGTGATCGGGACCGACGCGCCCGATGAGCTGGACGATGCGGAGATCGAACGCTCGATCCGCGAGATCAACGAGGCGATCCGGCGCTCGTCGCAGCACAAGAAGAGCTGACCCCAACGCGGTCAAACCGCGACAAGACAGGTCATGGACAATACGCGCCATGACATTCCAACGCACCCAAGCTCGCCCCGCAGACTCGCTGCGCCCGGTCACCATCACCCGCCACTACACCAGGCACGCCGAGGGCTCGGTGCTCGTCGCCTTCGGTGACACCAAGGTGCTGTGCACCGCATCGGTCGAAGAAAAAGTGCCGCCGCACAAGCGCGGCAGCGGCGAAGGCTGGGTGACGGCCGAATACGGCATGCTGCCGCGCGCCACCCACACCCGCAGCGACCGCGAAGCCGCACGCGGCAAGCAAAGCGGCCGCACGCAGGAGATCCAGCGCCTCATTGGCCGGTCGCTGCGCTGCGTGTTCGATCTGAAGGCGCTCGGCGAACGCACCGTCTCGCTCGATTGCGATGTGATCCAGGCCGATGGCGGCACACGCACGGCAGCCATTACCGGCGCATTCGTGGCCGCGCACGATGCGATCACCTGGCTGCAGGCGCAAGGCAAGCTGAGTCCGTCGGTATCGCCCATCCGCCAGTTCGTGGCTGCCATCTCGGTCGGCATCGTGGGCGGCACACCCTTGCTCGACCTCGAATACGTCGAAGACTCGGCCTGCGACACCGACATGAACGTGGTGATGACCGAATCCGGCGGCTTCGTCGAACTGCAAGGCACGGCCGAAGGCGCGGCGTTCTCGCGCATCGAAATGGATGCGCTGCTGAACCTGGCCGGCAAGGGCATTCGCGAGCTGATCGTGGCGCAGCGGGTTGCGCTGGCGGCTGCCTGACAACAGGTCCAAAGCGATGAACATGCGGCTCGTGCTCGCGTCCAACAACCGCAAGAAGCTGGGTGAGCTGCAAGCGTTGTTCAATGGCTTGGCGGTCGAGCTGATCACGCAAGGCGAACTTGGCATCACCGAAGCCGAAGAGCCCTACGGCACCTTCATCGAGAACGGCTTGGCCAAGGCGCGCCACGCGGCGGCGCAATCGAAAGGGCCGGCGATCGCCGATGACTCGGGCTTGTGCGTCGATGCGCTCGGCGGCGCGCCGGGCGTGGGCTCGGCGCACTTTGCGAGCGTTGTGTTGCCCGATGCCGATCGCGAAGCGCAGCGCCGCGTTCAGGATGCGGCCAACAACGAGTTGCTGATCGAAAGGCTGCAGGGCCAGCCGGACCGCAGCGCGCGCTTCGTCAGCACGCTGGTGGCGGTGCGCTCGGCCGATGATCCCGAGCCGTTGATCGCGGTGGGGCGTTGGCAGGGCCGCATCGTCGATGACGCGAGTGGTGACGGCGGCTTCGGGTATGACCCGCTGATGTTCATCCCGGCACTCGGCTGCACCGTGGCGGCGCTCGATGCGGCCACCAAGAACGCGCACAGCCACCGCGCGCTCGCAGCGGCGCAGATGCGCGTGCTGATGCGCGAGGTCTGGCGGCTTGGATGAGGCGCCGTTGCCGGAGAAGGGCGAGCGCATGATCCGCATCGAAGCGTCGACGCCGGAGTTGGCGCCTGCGCCAAGCCAGGAGCCCGTTGCCGACCGCCTCGTGCGCTACATGCGCCCCGGCATCCTCTCGCTCGCCGCGCTGCCCCCGCTCTCGCTCTATGTGCACCTGCCGTGGTGCCTCAAGAAGTGCCCGTACTGCGACTTCAACTCGCATGAAGTGCCGGCTTCGGCGCAGCCCGGCACCGGCCCGCGCAGCGCGCCCGACCATGCGCGCTACCTCGATGCGATCTGCGCTGATCTCGAAGCCGCGTTGCCCTTCATCTGGGGCCGGCGCGTGCATACCGTCTTCATCGGTGGTGGCACGCCTAGCTTGCTTTCTCCGGAAGAGATCGATCGCCTGATCGCCGACATCCGCGCCCGCCTGCCACTCGAACCGGGCTGCGAGATCACGCTGGAGGCCAACCCCGGCACCTTCGAACGCGACCGGTTTCGCGGCTACCGCGCCGCGGGTGTGACGCGCTTGTCGATCGGCGTGCAGAGCTTTAACGACACCAAGCTGCGCGCCATCGGGCGTGTGCACGATGCGGCGCAGGCGAGGGCGGCAGTCGAAGAAGCGAAGGCGTCGTTCGACACCTTCAACATCGACCTGATGTACGCGTTGCCCGGCCAGACGCTTGCCGAGTTCGAGGCTGACCTGACCGAGGCGCTGGCCTTCGAGCCGCCGCATCTCTCGGTCTATCACCTCACGCTGGAAGCCAACACCGTCTTCGCCAAGTACCCGCCGACCGGTGCCGAGGCACTGCCCGACGACGACACCGCCTACGACATGCTCGACCTCATCACCGCGCGCACCGCGGTGGCCGGCATGGAGCGCTACGAGGTCTCGGCGTTCGCGCGGCCGGGGCACCGCTGTGAGCACAACCTCAATTACTGGCAGTTCGGCGATTACCTCGGCATTGGCGCCGGCGCGCACAGCAAGCTCTCGTTCCCACACCGCGTGCTGCGGCAAACGCGGTTTCGCGAGCCGGCCAGCTACATGGCGCAGGTGTTCGCCGGCCACGCCATCGCGCAAGACGAAGAGGTGCCGCGCGACCAGTTGCCGTTCGAATTCATGCTGAACGCGACGCGGCTGCGCGAGGGCTTCGACCTCGCCCGCTTCACCGACCGCACTGGCCTCTCGCTCGCCGCGCTGTCATCCGGCCTCGACACCGCCGAGCGTCAGGGCCTGATCGCCCGCGACTTCGTTCGCGTCTGGCCGACCGAGCGCGGCTTCGACTTCTTGAACGATCTGCAGACGCTGTTTTTGCCTTGACGTTTGGGGCAACCTAACTGCCGAGCGCGGCGAGACCTGCTATGACTGATGTGAGCGCCTCCGCCACACGCGCCGTCAGCACCTCGATTTGCTCCACGCTTTCGCCGTCCCGGCAAGCCGCCTCCAAAACACGCGCATGCTCTTCGACCACATGCGCACCCAACGTTCCGGCGATGGCGCGCAGGTCGTGGATCAGGCGTGTGGCGGTGGCGTAATCACCGTTCGCCATCGCGCCGCGGAAGGCGCTGGCGACGCCGGCCTGGCTGTCGCGGAATTTGACCAGCAGGCGGCGATAGAGCTTGGCGTTACCGGCGGTGCTGGTCAGGCCGATGCGCATGTCGATGCCGGGCAGTTCTTCGGGCAAGCCTGGGGTGGCAGCCTTCGTGGGTGTGGGCACGGGAGTGCTCCTGGCGGCTGTAGCAGCCGCGTTGACAGCAGCCGTGTTGGCGGCGGTGTTGGCCGCATGGGTGGCCGACGTCTGCGCCGCTTCGATCGCCGCCGACGCGGCCGCGGCGGCGGCGCGGCGCGTGTCCAGCCAGCGCGCGATCACGTCGAACATCAGGTCCACATCGATGGGCTTGGCGATGTGGTCGTTCATGCCGGCTTCCTGCGCCTTGCGTTGGTCACCCGACAGGGCGTTGGCCGTCATCGCGATGATGGGCAGATCGGCCCATTGCGGACGGCGGCGGATTTCGCGGGTGGCGTCGTAGCCGTCGAGCACCGGCATCTGGCAGTCCATCAGTACCAGGTCGAAGGCCTCGCGTTCAAGCAGCGTGATGGCTTCGCGGCCGTTCTCGGCCACGGCGACGACCATGCCGGCCTCGCGCAGCAGTTCGAGCGCGAGTTCCTGGTTGATCGGATTGTCTTCGACCAGCAGCACGTGCGCGCCTTGCAAGGACGCGCGTTGAATCGCCTCGGCCGGTGGCGCGGCTTCGCGGCGCGCGCGCTCGCGCGGCGGCGCACCGAGCGCGTGGGCGCAGGCATCGAAGAGCGCCCCGGCCATCACCGGTTTGGCGATCACCGCGGCCGGCACGAGCTGCAACGCGGCCAGGCGTTTCATCAAGCCATCGCGCGCGAAGGGTGAACACATCAGCACCACCGGCCGCTCGCCGTGGGCGCCGCGGGCGAGCTTTTGCGCGCACTCGGCGCCATCCATGCCGGGCATGCGGCCGTCGATCACGACCAGGTCGAACGGCCGCCTCGCGTCCTTCGCCAGGGTGACGGCGCGCATCGCGTCCCAGGCGTCGCGCGCGCTCTCGGCCGTACCGCCCGCGCTGTCGCACATTGCCATCAAGATGCCGCACGCGGTGGCGTTGTCGTCGACCAGCAGCAGGCGCTTGCCGCGCAGGCGCTGTGCCGACGTGGCCGCGTCGTTCGGTGATGCCGCACCGGTCGTCGCCGGCTGCAAGCCCAGCCGCGCGTCGAAGCTGAAGGTGCTGCCGCTGCCGGGGATGCTGTCGACCTCGATGTGCCCGCCCATCAGGCGCACGATCTGCCAACTGATCGCCAGGCCCAGGCCGGTGCCGCCATAGCGGCGCGAGGTGGAAGGATCTGCTTGCGTGAAGGGCTTGAAGAGCCGCTCGCGCTCCGCCGCCGACATGCCGACGCCGGTGTCGCGCATCGAGAAGCGCAGGGTCGCGTGATAGATGTCGTGGCCGTCGGGCTCGACCGCGTCGATGCGCAAGACCACCTCGCCACGCTCGGTGAACTTGATCGCGTTGTTGCACAGGTTGGTGAGCACCTGGCCGAGCCGCATCGGGTCGCCGACCAACGCAGTGGGCACATCGGGCGCAATGTCGAACAGCAGCTCGAGCTTTTTCTCTTCCGCCTGAAGCCCGATCACGCTGTCGAGGTTGTCCAGCACCTCGCAAAGGTTGAACGCGCGGCATTCGAGCTCGAGCTTGCCGGCTTCGATCTTCGAGAAGTCGAGGATGGAGTCGATCAGCCCGAGCAGCGAGCGCGCCGAGTATTCGACCTTCTGCACATAGTTCTGCTGCTGCGCGTTGAGCCCGCTGCGCAGCGCCAGGTGCGACATGCCGAGGATGGCGTTCATGGGCGTGCGGATCTCGTGGCTCATGTTGGCCAGGAACTGGCTCTTGGCTTCCGCCGCGGCTTCGGCGGCGATGCGCGCGCTGTTGAGCTCGGTCACGTCCATCGAAATGGTGCCGATGGCATCGATCGCGCCGCTGGCATCGAGCATGGGGAACTTGACGATCTGCACCAGCGCCGAATGGCCGAGGGTCACCATGTTCTCTTCGGAGCGCACGATGCGGCCAGTGCGCATCACCTCGTCGTCACGCCCGGTCAGGCGGGCGGCCTGCTCGGGCTCGAAGAGTTCGTCGGCGCGGTAGCCGATGAGCGATTCGCCGGCGCGCCCCACCTGTTCGGCGAAGTGCCGGTTGTGCAGCAGGTAGCAGCCGTCCAGACCCTTCATCGAGATCATGGCCGGCATGCCGTCGATCATGGTCTGCAGGATGTGGCGGCTGCGTTTGAGCTCCCCGGTGTTCGCCTCGACCTCGGTTTCCAGCGTGCGCTGCTGCTCGGCGAGTTCGGCATACAACCGCGAGGCTTCGAGCGAGATCGCGGCCTGCGCGGCGAGCTGCTCCACCACCGCCACGCTGGCCGGCGTGAAGACGCCGGTCGCGCCGCGGTGTTCGAGGTAGAGCACACCGGTGACGCTGGCCTGGCGCGCGATGGGCAAGGCCAGCACCGAGCGTGCGCCGCTGGCGGCCAGGGCCGGATCGGCGGTGAAGGAGTGGGGCGCAAGCGCGTCTTGCAGCAACATGCGCTCGCCGCTGCGCCACACGTGGGTCACGATGCTTTGTGGCACCGGGGTATCGGGCGTGGTGGCCACCGAGCTCAGCGTGCTTTGCTGCACCCGCAGCAGCGCACCGAATTGCGCGCCGGCCTGCTGCAGCAGCAGGGTCAGCAACTCGTGCAGCAGGGGCTCGGCCGGGGTGCCCATGCCGTCGATTGTCGGCTCGCATCGGCGCCGGGGCAAGCGCTCGATGTGCTTGTCAGCGCTGCGGTCTAGCGGCGGATCAGACCCGGTTGTGCGAGCTGCCCAGCGTGCTACGCAGGCGCTCGATCAGGCGCGGGGCGATCTGCCCGAGCGGCAGCACTTCGTCGGCCGCGCCGGCGGCGATGGCTTCACGCGGCATGCCGAAGACCACGCAGGTGGCTTCGTCCTGCACGAGGTTGAAGCTGCCGGCGTCGCGCATTTCTTTCATCGCCTTGGCGCCGTCCGCGCCCATGCCGGTGAGCATGATGCCGAGGGCGTTCGGCCCGGCCACGCGAGCGGCCGACTTGAACAGCACCTCGACCGAAGGCTTGTGGCGGTTGACGGCCTCGCCGTCCTGCACGCGTGCCACGTAGTTGGCGCCCGAGCGCTCCACGCTCAGGTGAAAGCCGCCCGGTGCGATGTAGGCATGGCCCGGCAGGATGCGTTCGCCGTCCTTCGCTTCGGCCACGCGGATGCGGCACAGGCCATCGAGCCGCGCCGCATAACTCTTGGTGAAGCCCGGCGGCATGTGCTGGGTGATGACGACGGCGGGTGAATCGGCCGGCATGCTCATCAGCACTTCCTTGGTGGCTTCGGTGCCGCCTGTCGAAGCGCCGATGAAGATGATCTTCTCGGTCGAGAGGCGGCCGATGCTGCTGCTGGCCGAGGCGCGCGGCGCGGCGCTGGCCGCAGCGTGCCCGGCCGAGCCTTGCGGTGCGACCGGCGCGGTCGGCGGCGCACCTGGGATGATGGGCTTGCGCATGCGGGCTTTCGACGCGATGCGGACCTTGTCGGTGATGTCTTCGGCGAGCAGCTTCAGGCCGTCGGCCACGCCGATCTTGGGCTTGGCGACGAAATCGATCGCGCCAAGTTCGAGCGCGCGCATGGTGACTTCGGCACCGCGCTCGGTGAGCGTCGAGACCATCACCACCGGCATGGGCCGCAGGCGCATCAGCTTGGCGAGGAAATCGATGCCGTCCA
>JAMFRW010000347.1 GCA_026224975.1 Rhodoferax sp.
CCACCATCAACACCATGCTCGACGTGGCGATGCGCCGCGCGTCCGAAGTGCGACCGGCCCCCACGGCGCGCGACACCACGGCGCTGATGCCGATCGTCAAGCCGATGCACAAGGACGTGTGGAAGAACCCGACCACCCCCGCGAAGCCCACCGCCGCCGCGATCTCCTGCTGGCCCAGCAGCGAGATGTAGAAGAGGTTGATCAAGTCGACCGCGAACACCGCCATCAGCCCGATGGCAGCCGTGCCCGACATCACGCAGACATGCCGCAGCAGCGAGCCGGTGACGAAGCGCGGAGATGGAACGGCAGGGGGCACAGGGACTCAGGGCGGCCGGCAGGATGGCGGGCGCCATTCTCGGCGCTTTGTCGCGCGCCGGCTTGCGGGCAAACCTTGGGACGCGCGCTACGCGTCCGCCTGTGCCTGCGACGCCATCCGCGCCGGCGCATTCGTCGCGCCGTACGCGTCGTAGTCGCGCCGCTGCACGATCTCGAAGAAGAAGCGATCGTCGAACGACTCGGTGTAGGCGTGGAAGTACTCGCCGCTGCCCGAACGATCGCAAAGGATGTCGAGCGATTGCATGCGGCGCACCGTGGCTTCGGCTATCGGCAGGCGCGCCAGCAGGTCGTCGTAATAGTTGGCCGAGATCGGCACGAAGCGCACGCCGCTGGCGCGCAGCGTGGCCATGGTCTCGAAGATGTCGGCGCAGCTCAGCGCGATGTGGTGCACGCTGCCGCCGGCGCGGCCGGTCGCGCTCACCTGCCGGGCAGTGCGGGTGCGCTGGCTGAGCGAGACGTTGAGCACCAGCCGCAGGCTGCGCTCGGCGTTGGCGACGCCGCAACTGCGGATCAGGCCGAAGGGGTCGGCCAGTTCCAGGCTCTCGCCCGGCGTGAGGCCGAGCACAGCGCGCGCGAAGAGCATCCAGGTGTCGAACTGGTCGTTGGCCAGGCCGAGCGCGATGTGGTCGATGGCCTTCAGGCCGCTGGTCGTGACGGCACCGCGCGAACCCGGCGGCTCGGGCACGAAATCGGCATCGAGCACGGCCGAACTCAGGGCCACCGACGGCACGAAATGCACCACCGTGCCGCCGGGCGCCACGATGGCCGGCAACTGCAATTCGTTCGGCCCGCGCGGGCTGTCGTGGCGGGCCGAGAGCAAGGCAGCCGCGCGGTTCGCGGCGCGCATCGGGTCGGCCGTCGCCAAGCCGATGGCGCAGACCGAAGCGCCCTGCGCATCGAAACGTGCCCGCGCTTCCGAACCCGGCTGTGCGTTGATGACGAGGTTGATCTCGCCTTGCCGGTACAGCGTGACGGCCTTCGAGCGATGCTGGCCGACACGCGCGAAACCGAGTTGCATGAGCAGCGCGCCGAGCGCTTGTGCGCCTTCTTCATCGACCCCGAATTCGAGGAAGGCGATGCCGGCCAACGGCTGGGCATCGGGCGGGTCGAAGAGCGAGACGTGGTTCAAGGTGCTCGCCGCCACTTCACTCGATGGCGAAGGGCTTGTTGACAGAGAGGCGGGCGGTGATTCCGCCGGCACCCCATCCCGCGCCCGCTCCAGCCGCCCGCGCACCTGGCTCTCCAGATACAGCAGCGAGCGCATCGCATCCACAGCCGTGCGGCGGTTGGGCGTTTCGCGGAACACGTCGTTGAAGATCTCGAGCGAGAGCGGCCCGGTGTAGCCGGCGATCAGCACCTGCTCGAAGAAGTTCTCCAGATCGAACTGGCCCTGGCCAGGGAAGTTGCGGTGGTGGCGGGCCCACTGCAGCACATCCATCGCCATCAGCGGCGCATCGGCCATCTGCAAAAAGAAGATGCGGTCGCCGGGGATCTTGGCAATGCCGGCCGGGTCGTCCTGCAGCGAGAGTGTGTGGAAGCTGTCGAGGATCAGCCCGAGGTGCGGATGCGCCGCACGCTCGACGATGTTCCACGCCTGCGAATACAGCTTGACCCAGCGGCCCCACGCCAGTGCCTCGAAGCCGATGCGCAGGTTGCGGCGCGCGGCGCGCTCGG
This sequence comes from Rhodoferax sp., assembly GCA_026224975.1. Lineage (GTDB taxonomy): Bacteria > Pseudomonadota > Gammaproteobacteria > Burkholderiales > Burkholderiaceae_C > LMDS01. The sequence goes on from JAMFRW010000347.1 coordinate 2,011, forward strand.
CCAACTCATGCAGTTGCGCCGCGCTGCGTTCGGCATCGTTCAGCGAAAGCGGCGAGGTGTTGGAACACACCAGCATCAGCGGCGCGCCGAGTTCCTGCATCACATCGAACTTGCGTTCGGCGCGGTCGAGGTTGCGGCGGAACACATCGTCCGGCATGCCTTCGAAATCGCGGAATGGCTGGTAGAGATCGATGCCCAGGCCGAGGTCGCCCGCGAGGCTGCGCAGGTCTTTGGCGCTGCCGTTGAAGGCGATGAAGTCGGGCTCGAACAGCTCGAAGCCGTCGAAGCGCGCGGCGGCAATCGCTTCGAGCTTTTGCCGCAAGGTGCCGCTCATGGAGACGGTGGCGATGGATCTGCGCATGGTGATGCCCGGTCAATAGTCGATTCGCGAAACCGCCCGCAATTCATCCGCGGTGGCGCTGCCGAAGCCGAAAAATTCGAGGTATGCGGGGATCATCTCGAACAGCATGTCGGTGCCCACCTGCACGGCGCATCCCTTGGCTCGTGCCAGGCGCAGCAGCGGCGTGTACTCGGCCTTCATCACCACCTCACCGACGAAAGTGTCGGCCGAAATGCGGGCGATGTCGAAAGGCAGCGGGTCGCCGTCGTTCATGCCCATGGGCGTGGCGTTGACGACCACGTCGTGGCCGGCCGGGTCGTTGGAGCCGGTGGTGCAGATCAACCTCGGGTAGTGCTGCAGCAGCCGATCGCGCAAGGCCTCGGCCGAGGCGGCATGGCTGTCGAAGAGGCTGATCTGCCCCGCGCCAGCCGCAGCGATCGAGGCCGCGATGGCAGAGCCCACGCCGCCGCAGCCGGCCACCAGCACCCGCGCCCCTTCGATCCGGCAGCCTTTGCGCAACGCGCCGCGCACGAAGCCGGCGCCATCGAACTGGTCGCCGAGCCAGGTGCCATCGGGCCGCAGCAGCAGGGCGTTGCAGGCGCCGGCGATGCGGGCGGTCGGCGTGGCCTCGTCCACCAACGAGAGCGTCGTCACCTTGTGCGGCATGGTGACGAGCGCGCCGCGCAGGTTGGTGATGCGCGCCAGCGTGGCGAGTGCGGCGGGGTAGTCGGCGGGCTTCACGCCCATCGGCATCACCACTGCATCGATGCCGTTTTTTTCGAACCAGGGGTTGTAGATCATCGGCGCCTTGAAGGCCTCGGTCGGGTAGCCGAGGTGCGCGATGAGGGTGGTCTTGCCGCTGATCATGTCGCTTGGTTCCTGTGATGCGTTCAGGCCGCCACGGCGCCGCGCGTGCCGCGGGCCGGGGCCTGCTGGCCGAGTTGCGACATCGGCACTTTGTAGGTTTCGCGCGCTGACCAGGCACTTGCGGCCGAGACCAGCGCCGCCACCGTGGTGAAGAGGGCTACCGGCATCCAGCCGTTCGGCCCTTCGCCCAGCACCGCCGCGCTGATGGTGGGCGCGAAGCCGCCGAGCGCAAAGCCGATCTGCGTGCCGATGGCCATGCCCGAGAGCCGCACGCGGGTGCTGAACATCTCGCCGTACATCGACGGCCACACGCCGTTGGCCGCGCTGTAGACCACGCCCGAGAGCAGCAGGCCGAAGACGAAGATCAGCGTGATGTTCAGGGTGCTGATGGCCCACATGTACGGCCAGATCAGCGCGGCCGAGCCGAGCGCGCCGAAGATGAACACCGGCCGGCGGCCAATGCGGTCGGCGAGCGTCGCCCAGAGCGGAATCGCGAACAGCGCAACCACGTTGGCCAGCACCAGCACCGTCAGCATGGTGGCGCGCGGGATGTGCATGGTGTTGACTGCATACGAGAGCGTGAACACGCTGAAGATGGTGCTGACGACCGAGACCAGCGCGGCGAAGATCACCCGCAGCACCGACGACGAATGCTTGGAGAACAACTCGACGATCGGCATCTTGGCGGGGGCGTGCTGCTTGTCCGCGCGGGATTCCTCTTCGGCGAAGGCCGGCGTTTCGGGCAGCGTACGCCGCACCCAGAAGCCGACAGCCACGACGATCGCGCTCAGGAAGAACGGAATGCGCCAGCCCCAGGCGAGCAACTGGTCTTCGGGCAGGGCCGAGATCGGCAGGAAGACCAGCGTGGCGAGGATGAGCCCGGCCTGCGTGCCCGAGAGCGTGAAGCTGGTGAAGAAGGCGCGGCGGTGGTCGGGCGCGTGCTCCAGCGTCATCGAGTTGGCGCCGGCCTGTTCGCCCGAGGCCGAGATGCCTTGCAGCAAACGCAGGATCACCAGGCAGATGGGCGAGGCGATGCCGATCTGGTCGTAGGTGGGCAGCGCGCCGACCAGAAAGGTCGAGACACCCATCAGCAGCAGCGTGAACGTGAGCACATCTTGCGCCCGAACTTGTCGCCGATGTGGCCGAGCACGACGGCGCCGATCGGCCGCGCGATGTAGGCCACGCCGAAGGTCGCGAAGGCCGCGACCGCGCCCAGCTTGGGATCGAACGAAGGGAAAAAGATGCGGCCGAAGACAAGTGCCGCCGCCGTGCCGTAGATGAAGAAATCGTAGTACTCGACCGCGCTGCCGATCCAACTCGCGAAGGCGGCTTTCTTGGGGCTGCGCTGGGCGGGCGGGCTGGCGGCGCTGGATGTTGTTGCATTCATGGGCGTTGTCTCCGGGTTGCGGCCTTCGAATGTCAGCCGATGAAGAACAATGTACTAACTAGTTCGCTTTATGTTATGCGTGAAAACCCTAGTCTTCTGGCTAATGAGGTGAGCGGTGCTGCGTGATACGCTGGAGAAATGAACGAACTGGTGCAAACAAAGGAGAAGCGTAGCTACGACGCTGAACTCTCGATGGCCGACATCCTCGCCGTCGCCACGGCCGAGTTCGCCGACAAGGGTCTGGCCGGCGCCCGCATCGATGCCATCGCCGCCGCCACCCGCACCAGCAAGCGGATGATCTACTACCACTACGGCAGCAAGGAGGGCCTCTACCTCGCCGTGCTGGAAGAGTCCTACCGCCGCATCCGCGAGATCGAAACCCGGCTCAACCTCGAAGACCTCGCGCCCGAAGACGCGTTGCGCAAGCTGGTGGCCTTCACCTTCGACTACCAGCACGAGAACGAAGACTTCATCCGCCTGGTGATGAACGAGAACATGCACCGTGGCCAGTACCTCGCGCAAAGCAAGACCATCCACGCGCTCAACGTGCCCGCGATCGCCGCCGTGCGCAGCGTCTACGAGCGCGGAGTGAAGGCCAAGGTCTTCCGGCAGGACATCGACCCCATCGACCTGCACATGTCGATCTCGGCGCTGTGCTTCTTCAACGTGGCCAACCGCCACACCTTCGCGCTCGTCTTCGGCCAAAAGCTCGATTCCCCCGCCGCGCTCCGCACCCGCCGCGACAGCATTGTCGAGATGATCGTGCGCTTCGTGCGAAAGTAAGGCGCCCGCGGCGTTGCGCAGCCGCGGCAGAATCCCCGACCCATGCTGCCTGCACTTCTGCTCGTCGAAGACGATCCCGCCATTGCCAGAACGGTTGTCTACGCACTGCGGCGCGAAGGCTTCGACGTCGATCATGTGCTGCTGGTGCGCGACGCCTTGCACCAGCTCGCCGAAAGGCGGCCTGTGTATTCCGCGGCCATTCTCGACATCGGTTTGCCGGACGGCAGCGGCCTCGATCTTTGCCGGCAGATCAGGCGTGACGGTGCGCTGCCCATCGTCATCTTGAGCGCCCGTGGCGAGGAGATGGACCGCGTGCTCGGACTCGAACTCGGTGCCGATGACTACCTCGTCAAGCCGTTCAGCCCGCGTGAGTTGTGCGCGCGCATTCGCTCACTGCTCCGCCGCAGCGAGATGCGCGCGCAAGGCCAAGCGCCTGTCACACAGGCCTTGCTCGAATGCGACCGTGAAGGCTCGCGCATTCGCCTGGGTGCCGTCTGGCTCAAGCTCACGCGACGCGAGTTCGGGCTTCTCGAAGCGCTGATGCGCTCACCCGGAAAAGTCTGGTCTCGCGATGCCTTGCTGGGCGTGGCCTGGGGGCACGATGCCGACAGTGTCGACCGGACCATCGACACGCACGTCAAGACGCTGCGCGCCAAGCTGCGCGAGGTGCGCCTCGATCTCGACCTCGTCGTGACGCACCGCGGCCTGGGCTATTCGCTCGATCTCGACCAGGCCGTTGGCGACAGAGCAGGCGCGTGAAGCTCGGTCTGCGTTTGCTGCTCGGCTTTTTTGTCATCACGGGCATCGCTGCCTTTTTCATCCTGCGTGTTTTCGTGCTCGAGGTGCGGCCTAGCGTTCGCGAGGTGATGGAGGACATGCTCGTCGACACGGCCAACATCCTGGCCGAGTTGGCCCGCGATGACCTGGCGCGGGTGCCGCGCGGCGGAACGATGGAGGGCACGGCGTTCGCGCGTGCCGTGAGCGACTACGCCGCCCGCCCCGTCGATGTGCAGATCTGGGGGTTGCGCAAACAATCGCTCGACTACCGCGTCTACCTGACCGATGCGAGTGGCCGCGTGGTGTTCGACTCCGGGCTTCCCCACGGCGGCAGTGCGGTCGGCCAGGACTATTCACGTTGGCGAGACGTCGCGCGGACGCTCTCCGGGCGATACGGCGCGCGCGCCAGCCGCGAGGTCCAGACCGATGAGCGCACCTCCGTGATGTACGTGGCTGCGCCCGTCAAGAGCGGCAGCACGGTCATTGGCGTGGTGACGGTCGCCAAGCCGATGAACACCGTGCAGAAGTTCGTGGACCGCGCCGAGCGCAAGATCCTCTTGCAGGGCGCGTGGTTGCTCGGCCTGTCTTTGGCGGTGGGCGTTCTGGTGACTGGCTGGGTGGTGTGGTCGGTGCGGCGGCTTCGTCGCTATGCACAACAGGTGCAGTTCGGCGAGCGCACGGTCGCGCCGCGTCTTTCCGGTGAGCTGGGTGAATTGGCGCTGGCGATCGATTCGATGCGCGAGCGGGTCGAGGGGCGTGAGCAACTGGAGCAGACCGTCCGTGCGCTGACGCACGAACTCAAGAGCCCGATGACCGCGATTGCCGGTGCGGCCGAGTTGCTGCAGGAAGACATTCCCGCAGCAGATCGGGAAGCCTTTGCGCGCCAGATCAAGCAGCAGGTCGAGCGGCAGCGGGTGCTGGTGGAACGCCTGCTCGAATTGTCGAAGCTCGAGCATCGGCGCTCGCTGGATCATGTCGAATCGGTGGATCTGGGCGATTGCGTCGACGCTGCGTGGGCGCGTGTCGCGGCGCGCGCGGCCCACCGTGGTCCCACCGTCGAATGGCTGCATCGCGCCACGGCGACGGTCCGGGGCGAAAGGGAACTGCTCGAACTCGCCATCGGCAACCTGCTCGACAACGCCATCGACTTTTCGCCGCCCGGCAGCCGGCTCGAATTGCGGCTCGACCAAACCGACGGCGAGGTGCGCTTCGGTCTTCGTGACCACGGCCCGGGCGTCGAAGACTATGCGCTGCCGCGGCTCGGGGAACGCTTCTTCTCGACTGCGCGACCGACTGCAGACGGCGAGGCAGGTCGCAAGGGTTCGGGCCTCGGGCTCGCGATCGTCCGCGAAGTGGCGGCGCTGCACAAAGGCCGGCTGAATGTCGTCAATGCGGCGCCGGGGCTGCGCGTCGAGTTGATCATTCCGTCGGACTTCACCCTCGCTTCACAAACTTCATCCTGAACTCACCGTTGCTGCCGAGACTTGTCTCTCGTCGAACAATGCATGGAGTGAAGCAGGATGAAGTTCCCGTTGCTGGGCAAGCTGGGCGCACTAGGCGCGGTCATGGTGGCGCTGGTGTTTGGGCTGGATGCGATCGGTTCCGTCGTGCGGGAGCGGGAGGGTCGCCAGGAAGAGGCCGAACAAAGCGTGGCCGATGGATCTGCCGGCTCCCAAACGGTGCTCGGGCCGGTCTTGCAGCGGCGCTGCCACGAAGCCTGGCGCCGCACCGAGGGTGAGGGCAAAGACCGAAAAGTCGTGGCGGAGCGCCGCGACTTCGTGCTCACCGCCTGGCCACGCTCGCTGAACGTCACCTCGAACGTTGGCATAGAGCCGCGCTACCGCGGCATCTTCACGCTCAACACCTTCGTCTCGAAGACCGCGATCGCCGCGGACTTTGCCGACCTTTCGGCCCTGCTGCCCCGCGCCGAGCAGCCGGAGGGGCAAGTGACTTGTGATCTGCCGACCGTGGCGGTAGCGGTGACCGATGCGCGCGGCATCCAGGCGGCCTCGATCGCCATCGGCGAAGAACGCCTGGCGATTTTGCCGGGCACCTTGCTCGAGGCCAACGCCCGCGGCTTCCACGCCGTGCTGCCCGATCGAGGCGCCGCCATGGCTGCCGCGCTGCACCTCGACATCACGCTCGACCTTGCCGGAACGCGCAGCGTCGAATGGGTGCCGGTCGGAGATGACACGAAAATCCAGATGGCCTCCAGCTGGCCGCATCCGTCGTTCAACGGCCGGTTCTTGCCAACACAAAGAGAGGTCACGCCGCAGGGTTTTCAAGCGCGGTGGCAAGTGAGCTCGCTCGCGACCACGGCGCAGCAATTCGCCGCCACCGACGCGCCGACCTGTGAATATCGAAACCCGCTGGCCAACGTGTACAGCCGCATCGAGCCGAAGGAGCACTGCATCGACAGCTTCGGCGTCGCCTTCATCGACCCCGTCAACGGCTACATGCTGGGCCACCGGGCGCTCAAGTACGGCTTGCTGTTCATCGCG
>JAMFRW010000046.1 GCA_026224975.1 Rhodoferax sp.
GCCAAGTCGATGACGGCCGACGGCTACTTCCGCACCGGTGACGTGGCCTACATGGACGCCGACGGCTTCGTCTTCATCGTCGACCGCACGAAAGACATGCTGCTCTGCGGCGGCTTCAACGTCTACCCGCGCGTGCTCGAAGAAGCGATCTACGAGCATCCGTCGGTCGCAGAAGTCTGCGTGATCGGCATCCCCGACGAATACCGCGGCCAGTCGCCCAAGGCCTTCATCACGCTCAAGAAAGGCGTGCCCGAACTCACGCTGGCCGAGCTCAAGGAGTTTCTCAAGGATCGCCTCGGCAAGCACGAGATGGTGCAGGCGATGGAACTGCGCGCCGAGCTGCCCAAGACGGCGGTCGGCAAGCTCTCGAAGAAGGATCTGGTCGACGAGGAAGAGAAGAAGCGCGCTGCCACGGCGTAGTGAACACCACTATCGAAGGCGGCTGAAATACGCGCCACACTTCGCTCGAAGCGCGTGCCGGGTCGGCACGCGTGTGTCGAATGAAGGAAGCGCGATGAACCACCTCAGCGGCATGGATGCCTCGTTTCTGCACCTCGAATCTTCCGAGATGCCGATGCATGTGGCGAGCCTCGAAATATTCGAACTGCCCGAAGGCTACGAAGGCGATTTTTTCGCCGCGGCCAAGGAGTACACCGGAAGCCGCCTGCACCTGGCCGAGGTCTTCCAGCGCAAGCTCGCGCTGATGCCTTTCGAGCTGGCCAACCCGGTGTGGATCGAGGATTTCGATGTCGACCTCGACCACCACATCCGCAACGTCGTGCTGCCGCGGCCCGGCACCTGGCAACAGCTCGAACGGCTGATCGGCCGCCTGCACTCGACCCTGCTCGACCGCAGCCGCCCGCTCTGGGAAATGACCATCATCGAAGGCCTGCAGGACGGCCGCATCGGCGTGTACACCAAGGTGCACCACGCGGCCGTCGATGGCCAGGGCGGCGTGGCCGTCACCAAGGCGCTGCTGAGCGACACGCCCAAGCCCGGCCCCGTCAAGCCGCCACGTGGGCGCCGCCAGCACGACCCGGCGCAGCTCGGCATGGCCGAACTGGCGAGCGCGGCCATCAGCAATGCTTTCCAGCAATACGTGAAGCTCGTCAAGGCGGTGCCGACCGGCGCCAAGGCGCTGGCCAACGTGTTGCTGCCGGTCTCGGAAGCCGATGGCAAACGCCGCCTCACCATGCCAAAGGGTCAGCGCGCGCCGCGCACGCCGCTCAACGTCGCGCTCACCAACCAGCGCGCATACGCGGCGCGCTCGCTGCCGCTGGCCGAGATCAAGCTCATGGCCAGGACGAGCGGCGCGAGCCTGAACGACATCGTGCTCGCCATCTGCGCCGGCTCGCTCAAACACTATTTGGCCGACTACGACTGCAAGCCGGCTGAGCCGCTGCTCGCCGCAGTGCCCGTCTCGCTGCGCGAAGCGGGCAATACCGACCCGAACAACCAGGTTTCGATGATGATGGTGAGCCTCGCGACCGACGTCGAGGACCCGCTGGCGCGGCTCAAGGCGATCAACGAATCGTCGATCGCCGCGAAGAAGCTCACCGGCAACTTCAAGGAAGCGCTGGGGCTCGACTTCCCCTCGCTCGGCGTGCCGTGGATCATGTCGGGCCTGGCCTCCATGTACGGCCGCTCCAAGCTCGCCGACCGCCTGCCGCCCGCGGCCAACGTGGCCATCTCCAACGTGCCCGGCCCGCAGATGCCGCTCTACTTCGCCGGCGCCTTGCTGACCGGGTTCTACCCTGTCTCCATCCCCGGCCACGGCATGGCGCTCAACATGACGGTGCAGAGCTACAACGGCTCGCTCGACATCGGCCTCACCGCCTGCCGCCGTGCGATGCCGGACGTGGGCGACCTGGCCGATTACCTGGTGGCCGAACACCGAATGCTGTTCGAGCTGATCATGGGGCACCCGGCGGCGGAGGCGCTGGTGGCTGGGCCGATCGTGCGGGTGGCGATAGCAGCGGCTCCGGTGCCGAAGATCACCGCCATTCCGGCGAGCGCGGCGC
>JAMFRW010000047.1 GCA_026224975.1 Rhodoferax sp.
CGGCCGAACTTGCGGTAGCGCGCGTGCACCGCCAGGCGCGAGCCCCACCACACGCCGTCGCCCTCGTCGGCGCGATGGATGCGCACCGTGCCCACCACCTGTTCGGGCATGCCGCCGACGCACGACAGCGCCACCAGCGGCTGGGCGCGGGCATCGATCGCGTCGAGGTCGTCGTGCTCGAACACGCGTTGCTCGTCGCAGAAGACCGCGCGGCGCAGCTTGCGCGCCTCGTTGATCTCCCAGCCGCCGTCGGCCCACTTGACGCGGAATTCGCAGGGCGCGAACGCGGTCGGCAGCTCGCACCAGGGGGTGAGGGTGTGCATGTTCAGCTTTCGTAGACGGACAGCGACGAGCACGCGCCGCACTTGCCGCAGCCGGCCTTGATGTCGGACGAGCGCAGGTTGGCCGCGCTCACCCTCCTGCCCAGCGGCTCAAGCACCGAGCGCATGAACTCCGGCGACGGTGCGGGATGGTCCTCCAGCGGCGTGCCGCTGATCGGCACGAACGGCACGACGAAGGGGTAGACGCCGAGGGCCAGCAGCGTCTCGCACATCGCCAGGATGGCCTCGCGGGTGTCGCCCAGCCCGGCCAGGATGTAGGTGCTGACCTGGCCGCGGCCGAACACGTCCACGGCGGCCGCGAAGCTTTCCAGGTAGCGCGCGATGGGCACGCTGGCCTTGCCGGGCATGATGCGGTCGCGCACGCCGGGCGACACGGCCTCGAGGTGCATGCCGAGTGCGTCGATGCCGGCGTCGCGCATGCGCGCGAACCAGTCGTCGGTGTCGGGGGGCTCGCACTGGGCCTGGATCGGGATGTCCACGGCGGCGCGAATGGCGCGCGCGCTGTCCACCAGCACCTGCGCGCCGCGGTCGGGCGTGGGCGGCGTGCCGGTGGTCATCACCATGTGCTTCACGCCGTCCAGCCGCACCGCGGCCGCCGCGACCTCGGCCAGTTGCCCGGGCGTCTTGTGCGCGATGGTGCGTCCGGCCGCCAGGCTCTGGCCGATCGCGCAGAACTGGCAGGTCTTCGTGCGGCTCTGGTAGCGGATGCAGGTCTGCAGCACGGTGGTGGCCAGCACGTCGGCGCCGTGCAGCGTGGCGATGTGCGAGTAGGGCACGCCGTCCGCCGTCTTCAGCTCGTAGAAGCGCGGCGCCTTCGGGAACGCGATGCTCGCGATCGGGATGCTGCCGTCCTTGCCCCATCTCGTCAGCGCGCTTCGTCCCTGCGCGTCGGGCGCCTGCGCGACGAACGGCGAGTTCCACGCGCTGGAGGTGTGCACCGGCACCATGATCGTGTGGCCGTCGACGGTGACGGCCTTGTGGTCGGACGGCCCGGCGCCGCCGCGCCGGCTGGCGACACCGCCGTTCGGCGACGCGGGTTCAGCCAGCCGCAACCCGAAGGATTGCAGCTCGGTCATCAACTGGCGCGCCTGCGGCGAGAGCGTGCGGATCGGTTCGGTCGTGCTGGTGGTCACGGTCAGGGTCATGGTCGGGGCTCCGGAAGGTGTCGGCGAACATCGGCGAAGACGTGGCGACGGGGCGGTCGTTGACGAGCAGGCTCAGCAGCTCGGGGCGCGCGTAGTGGCCCACCGAGTCCATCATTCGCTTGCGCTTGGTGATGAGCGCCATGTCGAGGTCGGCGATCACCATGCCTTCGCCCTCGCGCAGCGGCGGCGCCAGGTGCACGCCTTCGGGCGACACGATGGCCGTGTTGCAGCCGCCGCGCAGCGCCTTCTGCAGGCCGGCATCGGGCGTGATGGCGGTGATCTGCGCATCGGTCAGCCAGCCGGTCGCGTTGACGACGAAGCAGCCGGCTTCGAGCGCGTGGTGGCGAATGGTCGCCTCGATCTGGTCGCCGAAGATGTCGCCCACCAGCGAGCCGGGAAACTGCGCGCAGTGGATCTCTTCGTGCTGCGCCATCAGCGCGTAGCGGGCCAGCGGGTTGTAGTGCTCCCAGCAGGCGAGCGCACCGACCTTGCCGATGGCCGTATCGATCACCTTCAGGCCGGCGGCGTCACCCTGGCCCCAGAGCATGCGCTCATGAAAGGTCGGCGTGAGCTTGCGGCGCTTGAGCTTCAGGCCGCCATCGGCATCGAAGATCAGCTGCGCGTTGTAGAGGCTGCCGTGGTCGCGCTCGTTCACGCCGAGCACCACCACCATGCCGTGCGCCTTGGCGCGCTCGGCCACGGCCTGCGTCACAGGGCCGGGCACCACCACCGCACGTTCGTACAGCCGCATGTGATCGGCGCCCATCTGCACGGGTGGCTTCACGAACGAGAAGTACGGGTAGTACGGCACGAAGGTCTCGGGAAACACGATCAGCTGCACTCCCTTGGCGGCAGCCTGGTCGATCGCCTCGCAGACCTTGTTCAGCGTGCCGTCCACGCGCTCGAAGTCGGGCGAGATCTGGACGGCTGCCGCGCGTATCACTCTGGGTGCGGACATGGTGGTGCCTTCGGCTTTCTGTGCGGCTGGCTCAGAGCGTCCAGGTATCGAGGATGAAGGCGTTGTCCTTGCGGTGCAGCAGGATGATGTCGAGCACATCGAGCGGGCTGATCGGGCGAATGCCTTCGATCAACGCACCTTCACCGTGGCCGTACAGCGCCTGCAGAGCAAACCGGCAGGCGTAGACCTTGCCGCCTTCGGCCATGAACTTGGTGATCTGGTTGTTGAAGTTCTGGTGGCCGGGAAAGGCTTCGTCGCCCAGCGTGGGGAAGCCGCGCTGCACGCCGAGCGTCACGCCCGGGCCGTAGAGCAGCACCGAGGTGTCGAAGCCCTTGCGCTTGAGCCGTGTGGCCTGCAGCAGGTTGACAAAACCGATCGAGCCTTCGAACGCCACCGTGTGGAAGGTGACGAGCGCCTTCTCGCCCGGCTCGGCCTTCACGTCTTCGAAGACCTTCTCTTCGTAGTCGACGAGGAAATCGCCCTTCTGATTGGCGGGTTTGGTGACTTTGGGCATGTGTGACTCCGTGGGTGGATGTGATGGATCGATGGGTCGAACAGGTCTGCGCGCCCCTTCTTCATTGCATGCGATGTGCCACCGTCCGCCTGCGATCAGGCCGCTGCCATGCGATCAAGTAGCGATCAATGCGAATGCGCGCCACATGCGGAGTCGTGAACTTTTTTCGAGGCCACCGCGAGTGCATTCGCAGCGCGGCAAAGCCATCTGTCACACCGGGTAAACCGCACCGGAATGAGGCTCGCGCATGCGATCAATGCCTCCGATCAATTGAGCGTTCGGCACCAGCAATGGGCGCTTTTCGAAGCCGACTCGGGCACGAAGCGTGCGATCAACCGATGCATGCAACCCCGCCCCATGCGATCAAGTCGTGCGATCAAGTCCCGTCCGCTCTTGCGTCTACCCACCCCACCGGCCGTGCCCATGAACATCGACAAATCGCCCGCGCACTGGCTGCGCCGCATCGAGCTTGGCGACCGGCCGGCGTACCTGCTGATCGCCGACCTGATCGCAGAAGACTTGCGTGATGGCCGGCTCACCTCGCGCGACCGCCTGCCCACGCTGCGCGATCTCTCCGATCAACTGCGGCTCAACTACACGACTGTCGCGCGCGCTTATGCCGAAGCCCGCAAGCGCGGCCTGATCGATTCACGCCCCGGCATGGGCACCTATGTGCGCGGCAGCGCGCCGGCCGTGCCGCTGCGCGGCGGCAGCGGCGCCGAGATGACGATGAACCTGCCGCCCGAGCCGCAAGACGCGGCACTGATCGAGCGTCTGCAGAGCAGCGCTGCCGAGCTGCTGGCGCGCACCGACCCGTATGCGCTGATGCGCTACCAGGACTTCGGCGGCACGCCTGAAGACCGCGAGGCCGCCGTGCAATGGCTGCGACACCGCCTGCCCGATTGCGATGCCTCCCGCGTGCTGGTGTGCCCCGGCATCCACAGCGCGCTCGCCGCACTCGTCTCGCAGCTCGCGCGGCCGGGTGAGCTGATCTGTGTCGAATCGCTCACCTACCCCGGCATCAAGGCCATGGCCACGCAGCTCGGCGTGCAGCTCCACGCGCTCACGCTCGATGACGAAGGGCCGAGCGCAGCAGAGTTCGAACTCGCCTGCAAGACGCTCAAGCCCAAGGCGCTGTACTGCAACCCGACGCTGCTCAACCCGACCACCACGACCACCTCGCGCGTGCGCCGCGAAGCGCTGGCCGACATCGCGCTGCGCTACAGCATCCCCATCATCGAAGACGATGCCTACTCGATGCTGCCGCGCGAAATACCCGCGCCGCTGGCGCTGCTCGCCCCCGAACTCACCTACTACATCACCGGCTTCAGCAAATGCCTGGGCGCCGGCCTGCGCACCGCCTATGTGTGCGCCCCGAGCGAGCGCGCCGCGCAACGCCTGGCCGGCGCCTTGCGCGCGACCACCGTCATGGCATCGCCCATCACCAACGCACTCGCCACACGCTGGGTCAACGACGGCACCGCGATGATGATGCTGGAAGCCATCCGCGAAGAATCGATCGCCCGCCAGGCGCTCGCCGCCACCCACCTCGCCAAACACGCGGTGCTCGCGCAGCCGGAAGGCTTCCACCTCTGGCTGCCCCTCGACTCCGGTTGGAGCGTCGTCGAGTTCGCGTCCTTCCTGCGCACCCAGGGCGTCGGCGTCGTCGCCAGCGCCGCGTTCTCCACCGACGGAGACCCACCCGACGCCGTGCGCATCTGCCTCGGCGGGCCGATGACGCGCGGCGAGTGCGACGACGCCCTGCGCCTCATCGCCGACACGCTGGAGCATCCGCTGCATCCGCATGCGACGGTGATGTAGGCGAGCGGTCAGTGGACATATTCTTTTCGAAGCTTCCATCGACTCACCCAGGGCACGACATGGCCATCGCCGCCAAGCTCTCTCGCAGATTCCAGATCTCGATTCCAAAAACCGTGCGCGACGAGCGGCATTGGCGAGCGGGCCAGGAGTTTGTGCTTCTGCCCAAGGGCAGAGCAGTTCTGCTGATGCCTGCCCCCGCGCTGAGCGATTTGGCGGGGATCGCCAAAGGCGCCGACACCGAGGGGTATTGCGACCGCGACGATCGCTACTGACGGCAGACAACAGCAACAGGGCGCGCGTCTGCTGCCATGCAATGCGCATTTCACGTCTCTACCGCGCATCGCCTACTTCGGGAAGACCGCGTCGCGCTGACGATTTCGCACGCAGCCGCTCTTCGATAATCCCCCGCATGTCCCAACGATTGCCTTTGCGCGCGCCGCCCGATTTTCGCGAGCGGCTGCGGCTTTACCTTGACCTGATCCGCTGGAACCGGCCGGCCGGCAGCTACCTGCTGCTGTGGCCCACGCTCTCGGCGCTGTGGATCGCGGCGGGCGGGTTTCCGGGGTGGCATCTGCTCATCGTGTTCACGCTCGGCACATTCCTGATGCGCAGCGCCGGCTGCGCGGTCAACGATGTGGCCGATCGCGATTTCGACAAGCACGTCAAGCGCACCGCGCAACGGCCGGTGACCAGCGGCGCCATCGGCACGCGCGAGGCGTTGCTGCTCGGCGCGGCGCTCGCGCTCGCGGCCTTCGCGCTGGTGCTCACGACCAACGCGGCGACCATCGCCTGGAGCTTTGCGGCGCTCGCGGTGAGCATCTTCTATCCGTTCACCAAGCGATTCTTCTCGATGCCGCAGGCTGTCCTCGGCGTGGCCTTCAGCTTCGGCATTCCGATGGCGTTTGCGGCCGTGCGCGGCGAGGTGCCGGCGCTCGCCTGGGGGCTGCTGCTCGGCAACCTGTTCTGGGTGCTGGCCTACGACACCGAATACGCGATGGTCGATCGCGACGACGACCTCAAGATCGGCATCAAGACGTCGGCGATCACGCTGGGCCGCTTCGATGTGGTTGGCGTGATGCTGTTTTATGCATTGTTCATCGCGATCTGGGGCTGGCTTGGCGCGCAAGTGGGACTTGGCTCGGCTTACTTTTCCGGACTCGCAGCGGCGGCGGTGATTGCCGTTTGGCACTTCACGCTGATCCGCGATCGGTCGCGCGATGGCTGCTTCAAGGCATTCCGGCTCAACCATTGGGTGGGCTTTGTGATCTTCGTCGGCGTGGTGACCAACAGCGTTCTGGCTGGGAGATGAACGAGCCGGGCCTCGACGACGTCGCGCGTCTACTCTCGGCCGGCCAGCCGCAAGAAGCGCTGGACCTTGCTTTCACCATCCTCACAACACAAGCTCATTCGCCGCCGCTGCTGGCCGCGATGTGCCGCTTGGCCGGCGCCGCGGCCGTGCAATTGGGCGACGCGACGACGGCCGAACATCTCCTGCGGCAAGCGCTGCAGGTGGATGCCAGTGATGCGCAAGCGCTCTTCCAGCTCGGTCACCTGCTGGCCGACCAAGGCCGCAGCGTCGAAGCCCAAACGTGCTTTCGTGAGGTCCTTGCCGCGAATCCGGAAGATGCGGCCGCATGGTCCAACCTCGGCGTGCTGCTGGCCGCCGCGCCGCAGCCCGAAGAAGCCGCCGATTGCTACCGGCGCGCAACCGCGATCGACCCACTCAACAGCCGCGCGCACACCAACCTCGGCGTGTTGCTCGCCGCACAAGGCCACTACGAAGCCGCGGCAGAAGCGCACCGCCAAGCGATCGTCGCCAACCCGGACGACGCGGCGGCGCACACCAACCTCGGCCTCGCGCTCGAAAGCCTGCTGCTCTCCGACGAGGCCGAAACAAGCCATCGCGCGGCCCTGGCGCTGAGCCCGCAGACCGCGGCGATCTGGTCGAACCTCGGCAACCTGCTGGCCAAGAAGCGGCGCCCACCGACCGACGCGACCGACGCGACTGCCATCGGCGGCATCGACCTCGACGCCATCGCCCGCGATTCGGCCGAGGCCGAGCAATGCCTGCGCGCCGCCATACGGCTCGCGCCCGGCTGGGCTGCAGCGCATTCCAGCCTGGGCGTTTTCCTGGCCGATCGTGGACGCGACGACGCGGCTGAGGCATCGCTCCGGGACGCACTCGCGCTGCAGCCCGACTACCAGCTAGCCCACCTCAACCTCGCCTTCCTGCTGCTCGCGCAAGGCCGGCTGGCCGAGGCCTGGCCGCACCACGAGGCGCGCTTTCACCCCGGCCTCCCCGACAACGGCATTGCCGGTCCGCCCAACCTGGCCGTGCCGATGTGGAAAGGCGAGACTATCGTCGGTTGCCGCATGCTCGTCTGGGCCGAGCAAGGCCTGGGCGATCAGATCCAGTTCAGCCGCTATGTGAGCGTGCTGAAAGCGCTGGGCGCAGCGCATGTCACGCTCGTGTGCAGCCCGCCGCTGAAGACGCTGTTCGAGACGCTTGCCGATGCCGACGACGTGCTCGCCGCGCGCGTCATCGACAACGCCTTTGCCGTGTCCGAGGCCGATCTCTCGCGGCACGACTTCTGGGTGTTCCCGCTGAGCATTCCGCGCTGGTGCGGCACCGACTTGCACTCGATTCCGGCGACTATCCCTTATCTGCACGCGCCGCGCGAAGGCGAGTCCGCAGGCCATCCGTCGCGCAGCCTGCCGCCACGCGGCGCGGGCACGGCGATGCGCGTCGGCCTGGTCTGGCGCGGCAATGCCAAGCACAACAACGATGCGGAGCGCTCCATCCCGTCGCTTGCCACGCTGGCGCCGCTGTGGTCTGTCGAAGGCGCGGAATTCGTCAGCCTGCAGATGGGCGACGCAGCAGCGCAGGCGCGCGAGGCCGGCCCCGCGCAGCCGCTGCTGCGACTTGCCGAGCCGCCACAAGACTTCGCCGACACGGCGGCTGTGCTCGCGCAACTCGACCTGCTGATCTGCGTCGACACCTCCATCGCGCACTTGGCTGGCGCGTTCGGCACGCCGTGCTGGGTAATGCTGCCTGCGTACAAGACCGATTGGCGCTGGCTGCGTGGCCGCGACGACTCGCCGTGGTATCCCGGCGCGATGCGGCTCTTTCGCCAGCGGCAGCGCGGCGACTGGGCGGCGCTGGTGGTCGACGTGCGCGACGCGCTCGCCGCAGCCGTTCAGCAGTACGCCTCGATGCGCAGCCCGGAAGAAGCCTCGCACGAAGAGCCGCTCGCGTGCACCAGCCCGGGCACATTTCACGCCGCCGGGTCAGAATCGACCGATCGCTGACACGCGCGCTCCGCGCCCGGAGCCCCCGCCCATGATGACCTTCATTCCCGCCGTTCGGCCCGAGCTGCCCGCCACCGCGCTGGCCTGGCACTTTGCCTTCGTCGACGGCCAGTTGCTGCTACCCGACGAAGACGGCGCCGCGCTGATGCCAACGGCGCCGAATGCCTTCGAGGCCATTGCCCACGACCAGCACTACCTCGGCCGCATCGATGGCCTCGACAGTTGGGCGATCCGGCTCACCACCTCGCCCGCTGGCTGGCGCCCCATGCCGCTGCGCGCCGCGATGATGCAGTTCGGCGAGCCGCTGATGGGCGTGGCCGGGCGTGCGGCGCAGGTGCTCGAATGGGATCGCGCGCATCGTTTTTGCGGCGTGTGCGCCACGCCGACCGATGTGCGCACAGACGAGCGATCGCGTGTGTGCCCGAACTGCGGGCACATCGTCTACCCACGCGTGAGCCCGGCCATGATGGCGCTCGTGTGGCGCGGCCAGGAGCTACTGCTGGCACGCTCGCCGCGCTTCGCCAAGGGCATGTACAGCGCGCTGGCGGGCTTTGTGGAAGCCGGCGAAACGCTGGAGGAATGCGTGGTGCGCGAGGTGGCCGAAGAGGTCGGCGTGCGCGTCAAGAACCTGCGCTACTTCGGCAGCCAGAGCTGGCCGTTCCCGCAC
>JAMFRW010000348.1 GCA_026224975.1 Rhodoferax sp.
CCAGCGCTACAAGGGCCTCGGCGAGATGAACCCCATGCAGCTCTGGGAAACCACCATGGATCCGGCAGTGCGCCGTCTCCTGCGCGTGCAGATCGACGACGCGCTGGAAGCCGATCGTGTGTTCACGATGCTGATGGGCGATGAGGTGGAACCACGGCGGAACTTCATCGAGACGAATGCGTTGCGGGTGGCGAATATCGATGTTTGAGCTTGCAAGTTCTTAGAGACACCGAATTCCTGAACCTTTCCGGCTTTCATTGAATTAGGTTTTCCAAGATCACTCAGCGCCGATAGCCTCGACCAGGTCGCAGATCGCTGCGAGGCCATTCTCACCCGCAACCGTGGAACGGCTCGCTGCGCACGCCGCCAGCGTCGCGGGTGACGTGAGCAAAAGCTCCAGCTCGCGAGCAACCTCCGGAGCCAGATACTTGCGCGGCAGCAATTCCCTCGCCACGCCCAGCCGACGTGCGCGGCTGGCGTTGTCGAACTGGTCGTAAGCCATGGGCTGGATGAGTTGTGGCATGCCGGCCGCGAGCGCCTGGCTGAGCGTGCCGATGCCTCCGTGATGAACAACCGCTGCGGCCCGCGGAAACAGCGCTGCAAACGGCACGTAGGCGGCATGAACAACACCTTCGGGCAAGACCTGCGGCAGTTGATCGCGTCGCTGCGCCACCAGAATACCGCGGCGCCGGAGCAGCAAACACGCGGCGGCGGACTGAGCGTAGAACGCGTGCGAGGAGGTGTTCGCGGTCCCGGCGGTGAAGACGATGGGCGCGTCACCTTGCGAGACGAATGTCTCGAACTCCGGGGACAGTGATGGCTCGTCGGCGGGCCTGGGTAACGGGAAACCGGTGAATCGCAACCGCTGCGGCCAGTCGGGTTGCCGAGGCGCGAACGACTCCGGGAAGGCAGCGATATTGACTGCTCCTTCGTGAAGCCAGGAATGGAAAACACGCGTGACTGGCTCCAGGCCGAGTCGGGCTCGAATCTCGTTCAGCGGTGCGCAGAAGATCGGGTCGAGAAAGCGTCGGTCCATGAGTTTCCAGATCGCTCGCTTGAACCAGCGCGGCCAGGACTCGAAGTGCCCCAGCGGCGAGAAGCGAGGCGCAATGTACTCGGATCGGTACGCCGCGGGCGCCAAATGAATCGGTATGAAAGGCCTGCGGTGGATCTCTGCGGCCAACCGTGAAGCGAATGCGAACATCGAGCCGATGAACACGCTGTTTGCAACGATGTCCGGCTCGATGACTTCGAGCGCGTGTTCGACGTTTCCCAACAGCGCCGCAGCGATGAGAGGAAGCCCGTCGCGGCTGTCCGTGGCGCGAGCGTCGTTCAGGAAGCTCACGTGCTCCGCCGAGGCGAAAGTCGCTGCGAAGGGAATTCCTGCGGCGCCAGCCAGCCGCTCGAACTTGTCGCTCCCGTACAGGCGAACGTCGTGCCCGCGACGCCGCAACTCTGCGGCCACGCCGATGAACGGGATCACATCCCCGTGGCTGCCCAGCGCCTCGATCAAAAACTGCATCACCCCTCCGTCAATGTTTCCGGCGTTAACTTAGGGAGAATGTACACGATGTCAACATCGAAGCGCAAAACCTATCACCACGGCGATCTTCGCCAGGCCTTGTTGACGGCGGCGGATCGCCTGCTCGATGAGGGCGGGACGGGCGCCGTCAGCCTGCGCGAGGCGGCACGCCGGGCAGGTGTGTCTGCCCCTGCCGCTTATCGTCACTTTGCCGACAAGGAATCGCTGCTGGCCGCGCTCGCGGCGCAAGGTTTCGACGAATTCGCCGCGGCACTCGGCAAACCGGCGGCCGGCCGTGACTCGCTCGCAGCCATGGGCCAAGCCTATGTGGCATTCGCGGTGGAGCGCCCCGGCCGGTTCCGCTTGATGTTCGGGCCGGCGGTCTCGGATCGGGATCGTTACCCCGATCTCAAGGCCGCGGTCGAGCGAGCATCGATCGGCTTTCGCGGCGCGACGAAGAAGCCGAGAGAGATGCAACATGGCATCGCAATGTTGCGCGCGTGGTCGATGATTCACGGGCTGTCGCAATTGATCATCGATGGAATGCTGCCAGGGCACGACGCGCGGGAACTTGCGCTCGCCGTCACGACCGCGGCAAAGTGAGCAGATGCCCGCGCGAAGCGCTTGTTGGTTTTGGTTCGCTCCAAGAACGATCGGGCAGTAGTTCTGCGCCGGACGTACCGCCACGCCAAAGTGTCATTTTGAGCATTTATAAGCATCTTTCATTTCAAATTCAGCGCAGAAAGCCAAATCACTAAAGATATTTGTGGCGTTTCCGATGGTTACAGAGCCGCACTTCCGGCATTCATGTCTCCATCCACATGTCGCGACGCCAACGATCTTCAAGCACCGCCAGCCGCCCGCCCGATGACGCAATCGTCGGCCTGTTGCGGGTCGATGCCACCTGGGCGATCCTCGTGGCGAACGAGGCTTTCGCCGACATCGTCCAGCGGCCAACCGAGGCCCTGGTCGGGCTGAATCTGCTGACGCTCACGCAGGTGGACGAGTCAACCGATGAACAAGCCGCGCGGCTCAACGAGCTTCTGTCCGGCGAGCGCGAGAGCTTCCGCCAGGAGATGCGCTACGCCCTGCCCGATGGCAACCACACCTGGGTCGATGTGGCGGCGTCGGCAGTGCGGGATGCGAACGGCGTCTTGCTGGAAGTGGTGCTGATGGTGTTCGACATCGACCAGCGCAAGAGCGAAGAGGCCAAGCTGCTGCAACGCCATGGTCTGGCGCTGCAGGTCGCCGGCCTCGGCACCTGGCAATGGTGGGTGCAGGACGGGCGGGCGCAATTCGACATCTTCTGGGCGATGACGGTCGGGTATGCGGTGACGGAGCTGGCGCCGAGCATCGAAACCTGGCGGTCGCTCATGCACCCGGACGACATCGCGGGCGCCGAGGCGAGCGTCGTGCCTTGCCTCCACGGCGATGCCCCGCAGGCCATCCATGAGCACCGGCTTCGGCATCGCGATGGGCATTGGGTCTGGCTGCTGCAGAACGGTGTTGTCATCGAGCGCGACAGCAAGGGGCGACCGTGGCTCATGCTGGGCACCTCGCAAGACATCACGCAGCGCAAGATGGCCGAGGCTGCGCTCGAACAAAGTCGGCAGCGGCAGGCGCTGGCGCTCCAGGCCGCCCAGCTGGGCCAATACGATTGGAACGTCGAACTGGACGAGATGACCTTCGACCAGCGCTTTGCCGACATCGTCGGCTACGAGGTGGGCGAACTCCCGCGCGACCGCTCGGTCTGGCCAATGCTCGACCACCCCGACGATGTGGCGCGCATCCATGTCGAGCTGATGGATCATCTCGAAGGGCGGACCGAAAGCTATCGCATCGAGTACCGGATGATCCACAAGCGCGGTCACATCGTGTGGGTGCACGCGACCGGCATGGTCGTCGAGCGCGACGGGCAGGGGCGCCCGCTGCGCGTGGTGGGCCTCAACAACGATGTGACCGAGCAGAAGAAGGCCGAAGAGGAACTGCGTGCCGCGATGGCTTCGGCCGAATCGGCCAATCGCGCCAAGAGCCAGTTCCTCGCGAACATGAGCCACGAGATCCGCACGCCGATGAACGCGATGATCGGTCTCACGCACCTGGTGCTCGACACCGAGCTCGCCCCGCGCCAGCGCGAACTTCTGCAAAAGGTTTATGGCGCTTCGAAGTCGCTGCTGACGATCCTGAACGATGTGCTCGACTACTCGAAGATCGAGGCGGGTCGCATGGCGGTCGAGCATGTGCAGTTTGCGCTGGAAGAACCGCTGAACAATGTGTCGAACCTGTTCGGCGCGGAAGTCGAACACAAGGGGCTGGAGCTGTTTTTCGAGGTCTCGCCGGGTGTGCCGCTCGAGGTCGTGGGCGATCCGCTGCGCCTCACGCAGGTCATCAGCAACCTGATCGGCAACGCCATCAAGTTCACCGAGCGCGGCCAGATCCATCTGAAGGTCGAGGTGGTGGCGCGCGATGCCGAGCAGTTGACGCTGCGTTTCGCGATCACCGACACGGGCATCGGCATGTCGGAGGAGCAACTCGGGCGCCTCTTCCAGGCTTTCACGCAGGCCGACAACTCGGTGACGCGCAAGTACGGCGGCACCGGCCTGGGCTTGACGATCAGCCAGCAGCTGGTGGGCCTCATGGGTGGCAGGCTGGGCGTGAGCAGCGCATTCGGCGGCGGCTGCACCTTCACTTTCACGGTGCGCGTGGGCGCGGTCGACTCGCCGAACTGCAGTCTGGACCTGCACCGCCTCAAGGGTTTGCGGACCCTGGTCGTCGACGACCAGGAAACATCGCGCGCCATCCTGCAGGACCTGCTGGAGGCCTGGGGGCTGGAGGTGGAGACGGCGAGCAGCGCCGCCGAGGGCTTGCAGTGCATCGACAGGCGCAAGGCGGCGGAGCCGTTCGATGTGGTGCTGCTCGATTGGCGCATGCCGGAGATGAGCGGGCTGGAGATGGCCCGCGTGCTGCGCGAGCAGGCACCCGAGGGCGGCCCGCCGTTCGCCATCATGGTCACCGCCCATGGGCGCGAGCAGTTGATCCAGGAAGCGGGAGACCTTGCGCTCGATGTCGTGCTGACCAAACCGGTAGTGCCTTCGCACCTGTTCGACATCCTGATGCGGCTGCGGCATGGCGACGCGGCGCCCGTCGGCGTGCGGGCCGGCAGCCAGCGTGCGCCGATGCGGCGGTTCGATGGCGCGCGCGTGCTGCTGGTCGAGGACAACCTGCTGAACCAACAGGTCGCCTCGGGCTTTCTGGAAGGCCTGGGCGTGACGGTGACGATCGCCTGCCACGGCGGTGAAGCCGTGCAACTCGCCGAGGCCGGCCACTTCGATATGGTGTTGATGGACCTGCACATGCCGGTGATGGACGGGCTCGAAGCCACACGCCGGCTGAAGGCCTCGCCGCGCGAGCTGCCGATCGTCGCCATGACGGCGGCGGTGCTCAGCGAGGACCGGCAGCGTTGCGAGGCCGCGGGCATGTGCGGCTTCCTCGCCAAGCCGGTCGATCCCGACGAACTGGTGCGCATGCTGTGCCGCTGGCTGCCGAGCCAGGCGGTGTGTAGAGGATCCGCTGCCGGTGCTCGACGCGGTGGCCGCGTCGCCGCTGCCGGCCATCACCGGCTTCGATGCACAAAGCGCCCTGCGCCGCCTGCATGGCGACCAGGATCGCCTGATCTATCTGCTGCGTTCTTTCGCGAGCCAGTACCGCGCCTTGTCGTGCAGCTTGACAGCGCTGCTGGCGGAGAGCGGGTGTGAGGAGGCGCTGCTGCAGTTGCACACGCTGAAGGGCACGGCGGCGACGCTGGGCCTGAGCGATCTGTCGGCCCGGCCCGCGGCGCTCGAAGCCCGGGTGCGCGCCGCCGATGGCCCGGTGGGCTGCGAGTCGCTCGCCCGCAGCCTGGAGGAGGCCATCGCCGCCATCGACAGGCTGGAAGCAGAAGCACTCGACGACGTGCCGCAGCCAGGCTTGTCGGCTTCGGCCGCGCAGCCGACGGGTGGCCAGGACCTGACGCAGTTCATCGACCGGACACGCCGCTATCTGCTGGAACAGGAGCTGATGCCGGAAGAGCTCATGGAGGAATTGAAGCAACTCGCTGCACACGCCGCGCCGGGCAGCCCGCTGCACTCGCTGCGCCAGCACATCCTCGATTTCGACCACGAAGCTGCGCTGGGCGATGTCGATGCACTCGCCCTTGCCCTGACCATCGACTTTGGAATCTTCGATCTATGACCGCACCGACGACCCCCGCTTCGCGCAAGCCGCTGATCCTGGTGGTGGACGACGTGCCGGCGAACCTGCATGTGATCGCCTCCGCGCTGCGCGACGACTACCGCATCAAGACCGCCACCAACGGCCCCGGTGCGCTCGCGCTGGCCTCGCGCGTCGACGATCGGCCGGACCTGATCCTGCTCGATGTGATGATGCCGATGATGAGCGGCCACGATGTGCTGCGCGAGCTACGCGATGGTCCGGAGACGCGCGACATACCGGTCATCTTCGTGACTGCCGACACTTCCGAAGACAACGAGATCCGCGGCCTCGGACTCGGTGCTTGCGACTTCCTGCCCAAGCCGATCAATGTGCGGGTGTTGCGGGCCCGCGTGCGCAACCTGCTGCAAAGGCAATCGCTGCAGCGCATGCTGCAACTCAACGAGCTCAAGCTGCGCGCCATGCTCGACAGCAGCATGCAGTTCATCGCGCTACTCGACACCAACGGCCTTGTTCTGCATGTCAACCGACAGGTGCGCGAACTGCTGGCCCGGCCACTCGAGGCCGTGCTGGAGCAGCCGTTCTGGAAACTGCCGCTCTGGAGCGATTTCACCGCCCAACAGGATGACGTGCGCCATGCCGTTGAGCGCGCGGCGCGCGGCGTGGCGAGCCGCTTCGAGACGCTTTATGCCGATGGCGCCGACGAGGGCGTCGTGCTGGATTTTTCTTTGCATCCGGTGCGCGGTACGACCGGCCAGGTGACTTTCCTGCTGGCCGAAGCCACCGACATGACGCGCCAGCGCACCGCCGAGAACAACATCCGCCACCTTGCCAACAACGACCCGTTGACCGGCCTGCCCAACCGGATCCTGCTCAGCGACCGCGTGAACCAGGCGATACGGCTGGCCGAGCGGCACAAGACCTCGTTTGCGCTGATGTTTCTCGACCTCGACCGCTTCAAGCACATCAACGACACGCTCGGCCATGCCCACGGCGACAAGCTGCTGATCGAGATGGGCCGGCGGCTGGCCGGCGCGGTGCGCCTGCCGGACACGGTGGCGCGCATCGGCGGCGATGAATTCGTGCTGCTGCTGCCCGATACACCGGCGGCCGGTGCCATCACCGTGGCCGAGAAACTCCTGTCACGGACCGTCGAACCCTGCACGGTGGAGATGCACAAGCTGGCGGTCACGGCCTCGATCGGCATCGCGATGTACCCGGACGACGGCCGCGACTTCGAAACCCTCTCCAAGTGTGCCGACACAGCCATGTACCGCGCCAAGCGGGAGGGGCGCAACGGCTATCGCTTCTTCACCCAGGAAATGCACGAGCGCTCGGCCAGGCTCCTGCACCTGGAGTCGCTGCTGCGGCACGCTGCCGAGCGAGGCGAGCTGCATCTGCACTATCAGCCGCAAATCGATCTGGAGAGCGGCCTGTGCGTCGGCGCGGAGGCCTTGCTGCGCTGGACCAGCCCGGAACTCGGCGAGGTATCGCCAGGGGAGATGATCCCGGTCGCCGAGGAGACCGGCCTCATCCTGCAGATCGGCGAATGGGTCTTGCGCACGGCCTGCCGCCAGGCGAGGGCGTGGATGGACGCGGGTTTCTCGCTGCAGACGGTGGCCGTCAACGTCTCGTCCCTGCAGCTTCGCCAGCGCGACTTCCAGGACGCCGTGACGCGCTGCCTCGAAGACACCGGGGTCCCGGCGGAACGGCTCGAACTGGAGATCACCGAAAGTGCGGCCTTCGGCAACCTCAACCTGGCATCCACCATGCTCGATCCGCTGCACGACCGCGGTGTGCGGCTTTCGCTCGACGACTTCGGCACTGGCTATTCGTCGCTGAGCTATCTGCGGCGCATCCACATCGACAAGTTGAAGATCGACCAATCCTTCGTGCGTGAACTGACGCGCGGACCCGAAGACCAGGCCCTGATCGCCGCGATGGTCAACATGGCGCGAACGCTGAAGCTGCGCACCGTGGCCGAGGGCGTCGAAACCCGCGAGCAGCTCGAAGCCCTGCGTGCGCTCGGCTGTGACGAGGTGCAGGGCTATCACCTCGGCCGGCCGATGGCGGCCGAGCGTTTCGAAGCCTGGATGACCGAGCGGAAGGCGAGCGGAAGGCATGCGCCTCGGCTGATGGGCGCGTGCGCAGGTGCGACGAGGCTGCTACCGGCGATCGGCTGACCGAGCTCCGCGAGAGCGGCATGGCGACAAGCGACCCACGTCGCCAGGCCGGATCGCTGTCGCGCGTAAAAATCGAGTTCAATGGCGACCCAAGTTTCCGTTTATGCGAAGATGAATATGAAAATCTAAGTCAATCACGATTCGTTGAGGTTCAAACCATGCTTGAAACCGAGTCAGCCGAGTCGCCCGACATCGTCGCGCCGCACGCCGAAAACGAATCCGTGAACGAACCCGCGCCGCGTTACCGCAGCGGCGCCGTCGCCCGGATGGTGCGCATGCCGGTTGCCACGCTGCGCATCTGGGAGCGCCGCTACCACGTGACGGCGCCGGCCACCACGGCCACAGGCCACCGGCTGTATTCCGGGGCCGATGTGCAGCGGCTGGCCTTGCTCAAGCAGTTGACCGACCTGGGCCACGCGATCGGTTCGGTGGCCACGCTGGACATGACGGCACTCCGCGAGGTGGCCGCCACGCATGCGCGCACGATGGCCACGCCGCGGCGCGCGAACGCGGCGGCTGCGTCATTCGCTGCGCCGCCGCCGTGGCGCGTCGCCGTGGTGGGTGCGGCGCTGGCGCGGCGGCTTCAACATGCGGCGGTCTTGCCGCAATTGGGGCGGGCGCTGGGAGTCGTGGGGCCGTTCGACAGTCTGGCCGAGGCGATGGAGGCCGCGGAGGCGACGCGTGCTGCTGGTTCATCGCCCTCCTCGGCTGACGAGGCGATGTCTGCCGATACCGAGCCACAAGCCCAGGCTCGGCCGCAACCCCAAGCCGAGACCCTCCTCGTCCACATCGCCGGCCTGCACGACGGTTCACTGCAAGACTTGCAGCAGGCGGCCCATGCCTTCGGCGCGCGGCGCATCGCGGTGATCTACGGCTTTGCGGCCGCCTCGGCCAGCGATGCGCTGATGGCGGCCGGCGTGACGCTGCTGCGCGAGCCGCAGGGCGAAGCCGCGCTGGCCGCCTGGTTGCGCGGCTTGGGCGAAGAGGCCGCATCGCACCTGCCACAGGCGCCGCTGGCGCCGTTGCCGGCCTTGTCGGACGCGATGCTGTGGGCTGGCGCCGTGGCGCCACCGCGCCGCTACGACGACGCCACGCTCTCCGATTTCGCCGGGCTCTCGACCACCATCGCCTGCGAATGCCCGCGCCACGTGGCAGAAATCCTGATGCAGCTCTCGCACTTCGAGGCCTACAGTGCCCAGTGCGCGACCCGCAACATGGCCGACGCCGCCTTGCACGCCTACCTGGGCCAGGTTGCAGGGGCCGGGCGGGCGCTGTTCGAATCGGCGCTGGAGCGGCTGGCCATTCACGAAGGGCTGGTGCTGTCGGATTGAAAGCGGCGGCGGTGCCGATCGAAGTTGCGGCACTCGCCCTATCCTTCGAACTCCTCAACCGCCGAAGCGCCCTCCCGATGCAATCCACGACGACCTCCGCCACCCTGACCACCTCCGGCTTTCGACAGGACTTGTTCGGAGGCAGGCGCGTGCTGGTGGTTGGGGGCACCAGCGGTATCGGCTGGGGCATTGCGAGCGCCTTCGTCGCGCACGGTGCCGCGGTGGTGGCCACGGGTGCCACGCCCGGTGAGGTGGCCGCCGCACGGAATGCGGGTGACGCGGCAGCGATCGACCTGGCAGTGCTCGATGTTCGCGACGATGCCGCCGTGCGTCGCACGCTCGATGACTTTGCGACGCTCGATGTGCTCGTCAACTGCGCCGGCGTGATCCGCCGCGGCGAGGAGCATCGGCCGGAAGTCTTCCAGGCCGTGATCGACATCAACCTGAACGGCAGCATGCGCACCTGCACCGCTGCCCGGCCGCTGCTGGCCAGGAGCAAGGGCTGCATTGTCAACACGGCCTCGATGCTGACCTTCTTTGGCGGCGGCCTGGTGCCGGCCTATTCGGCGAGCAAGGGCGGCGTGGCCCAGCTCACCAAGTCGCTGGCGTTGGCTTATGCGGACGACGGTATTCGCGTCAACGCGGTGGCACCCGGCTGGATCGCCACGCCACTCACCAT
Organism: Rhodoferax sp.; assembly: GCA_026224975.1. GTDB lineage: Bacteria > Pseudomonadota > Gammaproteobacteria > Burkholderiales > Burkholderiaceae_C > LMDS01. The sequence goes on from JAMFRW010000348.1 coordinate 9,925, forward strand.
CGCCTTGCAACAGGATGCCGAACGCAGTGGCGCGATCCTGGCGCGCACACCGCTCAAGCGCTGGGGCGAGCCGCAAGACGTGGCGGACGCGGCGCTGTTTCTCGCCTCGCCGGCGGCGCGCTTCGTCACCGGCGTGGTGTTGCCGGTCGATGGCGGTTACCTGATCGCTTGATTCTTTTTCTGCTTCGAAAGGCCCGCAGATGATCGTGCAACTCCCCGGCATTCAGCCCGAAATCGCCATCGCCGCCATTCCCGAAGACGAGCGCGTCTGGGTGCCGCAGGCGCCCAACGTGTGGTTCCGGCCGCTCCTGCTCAACACCGTCACCGGCAGTTGGTGCAACCTGCTGCGAGTGCGCAAATCGGGCGTGCTCTCGCGCCACATCCATCCTTCGTGGGTGACGGGCTATGTGATCAAGGGCGCGTGGCGCTACCTCGAACACGACTGGGTCGCGGCGCAAGGCTCCTTCGTCTACGAGCCGCCGGGCGAGATCCACACATTGGTGGTCGATCCGCTCTCGGGCAGCGAGGAGATGATCACATTCTTCAACATCCACGGCGCCATGATCTACCTCGACGAAGCCGGCCAGACCACCGGCTACGAGGATGTGTTCACCAAGATCGCGCTGTGCCGTGCCCACTACGAAAACGTAGGTTTGGGCGGCGGCTACGTCGACCAGTTCGTGCGCTGAACATCCCGTTCGGGGATGTGACGCAGGTCACATCCCGCACCCCCCAGATCGACGCGCCTCCTTCGAACAAGGGATGGCATACCCGCGCCCGGTGACTAGGCTGGAATCAGCTCTGCGCGATTGGGCAGGCGAGCGACTCAGGGGCCAACTGGTATAGACCACTTGTGCACCGAGTGACCGCCCCCAACGTTGTGTGGAGAGCAGGAGTAAACATCATGAGCCTTGCCACCATGTCATCCAGCAGTCCGTGCCGCTACGAGTTGCGATTCCGTTCCCTCTTCAAGGAAGGGCGCGCGTACTCGTTCCCGTGCGATGCCGGCGGCCACGTCGACCTCGATGCCCTGAGCGACCGCGCACGCGACAACTACCTCTACGTGCGCACCGTCGTCGGTCGCGAGTTCGCCATGCCCAACGTGCAGATCGAAGAGAAACACTGAGGCACGAGGTCGGCTGCTTGCCGACGTCAGTCGAGTGCCGCCGCCGCGCCGTAAAGGCCGGGTGCCGCGGCCGTGATCACCCACACAGGAATGTTTTCCAGGTACGAGCGAAAGCGCCCCTTGGCGTCGAACCGCTCCCGGAACGGCAAGGCATCGAAGCCGGTCCCGAGCCGCGGCACGATGCCGCCGCCGATGAAGACCCCGCCATGCGCGCCGAGCGTGAGCGCCAGGTTGCCGGCGACGGTGCCCATGAAGGCACCGAAAAGATTCATCGCTTCCGAACACGCCGCGTCGCCGCCGTGCAGTGCCCGAGCGCTGATGTCGGCCGGTTGCAAGGCCCGGTCGGGCAAGCCATCGAGTTCGCTGACGGCGCTGTGGAGGTTGACCAGGCCCGGGCCCGAGAGCGCGCGTTCGGCCGAGGCGTGGCCGAAGCGGCGGTGCAGCGCATCGATCACCGCGGCCTCGCGGTCGTTGCAGGCTGCGAGCGTCACATGGCCGCCCTCACCGGCGACGATTACCTGGCGGCTCTTGCCCGCGCCGAGATCGAGCTGGATCACGCTCGCCACGCCGAGACCGGTGCCGGCGCCGAGCACCGCCATCGGCGCACCGGCCACCGCGTCGCCACCGCCCACGCGGCGCAGCTCGGCCGCTGTGAGGGCAGAGAGCCCGCCCGCCAGTGCGGCGAAATCGTTCAGCACCAGACAGCGTTCCACGCCCAGGCGTGTCTGCAGTTCCGCGATCGAGAACGACCAGGAATGGTTGGTCATCGTCACCCGGTCGCCGGTGATCGGCGTTGCGATGCCGAAGGCCACGCGCTTCGGGGCGGGCAGGTTTTGGTCTACCAGATAGCGCTCGATCACATCGGCCGGCGACGCGAAATCGGCGCAGCGGTAGGCGGCGTAGCGGTGTAGCCCGGCATCCGGCGCGGCCTGCCAGGCCCAGCGCGCATTGGTACCGCCCACATCACCCACCAGCCGGGGGAAACCTTCACTGCTCATGTCCTGCATCCTTGGTTGCGTGGCCGCGCCAGTCGGCGAGTGACTCTAGCGCAAGCGGTCCTGCGGATTGGCGTCTTTAGGGATTGGGCCGCGCAGAGCGACATGTTCAGATGCGGCGCGCGACACACCCCATCGGTCCGCGCCCCGCAAGGAGACCCCATGCTCACGGAAACCCAGCTCTCGAAGGTCATGCCCAACCTGGCACAAGCCAAGCTCGCGCTGTACCTGCCGCCGCTCAACAAGGCGATGCAGGACCGCAGCGTCAACACCATGCTGCGCACCGCGGCCTTCATCGCGCAGTTGGCGCATGAGTCGGGCGAGTTCCGTTTCATGGAAGAGCTGTGGGGGCCGACGCCGGCGCAGGTGCGCTACGAGCCGCCGTCGGACCTGGCCACGCGCCTGGGCAATACGCAGCCAGGCGACGGCAAACGCTTCAAGGGACGCGGCCCGATCCAGATCACCGGGCGCTTCAACTACCAGAAGTACGGCGGCCTGCTCGGCATCGACCTCTGCGCCAACCCGCCCCTGGCCGCCACGCCCGAGGTGGCGTTCGCGACGGCGGGCCTGTTCTGGGAGAAGAACGGCCTCAACGAACTGGCCGACACGGAAGATTTCGTCACCATCACCAAGCGCATCAACGGCGGCACCAACGGCTTGCCCGACCGGCAGATGTACTACGCGAGGGCCAAGGCAGTGCTGGCCGATGGCTTCGAGGCTGGGCCGGCGGCGGCGGTGACACGCGGTGCCGCCCGGGTGGCACCGGCCGCATCGGGCGAACCGCTGGCGCGGGGCTTCGAGGCGCTGGTGGAATTGGGCGCGGTGCCGGCGCCCGTCGCAGCGAAGAAGGTGGCGGCCAAGAAAGCAGTGCCCAAGCCAGCCGCGGCGAAGGAGGCCGTTGCGACCAGGAAGGCTGCAGCCAAGAAGGTTGCGGCTAAGAAGGTCGTCGCCAAAAAGACCTCGGCCGAGAAAGCACCCGCGAAGAAGGCCACTGCGAAGAAGGCACCTGTTAAAAAGGCGGCCGCCCGGAAGTGACTCGGGCGCGCTTGCCACGGATTTCGCCCGCATTTCCGCGGATGGCGCAGGGCTTGCGTCTGCCAGACTGCACCCGACATACCCTCGGTGCCCCACTCATCTCGAACCGATCCCATCGACCCTGCCCCACCCGTGTTCAGCCACTTCACCAACACCAAAAGACTCAGCTGCGGCATCGTGATCCTCAACCCGGATCGTGAGCTGCTGCTCTGCCATGTCACCGGCCAGAACCACTGGGACCTGCCCAAGGGCGGCATGGATGCCGGCGAGAGCACGCTCGCCGCGGCGCTCCGCGAAACCCGCGAGGAAACCGGCCTTCGCCTCGACGCGAAAACGCTGCGCGACCTCGGCCGCTTCCAGTACACCGGCAAGAAGGACCTGCACCTCTACGCCACGCTGCTGCCGCGCTTCGACCTGGCTGCGCTGCATTGCGAGAGCCACTTCGCCGACCGCAGCACCGGCAAGCGCCTGCCCGAGATGGACGGCTATCAGTGGGTGGTGTTCCCGCGTGTGGCGGCGATGTGCACGCCGAAGATGGCGGCTGTGCTCGATGGCGCCATCGATCTCGCGAGCCTGCTGGCCGAGCTGACGGCGGTGCCGCGGCCTGCGGCGCAGCCATTCGTTTCCAACGCCACCTCCATGGCCTGAGTCGCCGAAGCGAAGCCCTGTGAAACTGGGCAGCATGGGCGACTCATCCTGCGTTCGGGTTTGAGACCCGCGCTTCGCGGCGCTTTCGAACCGGCCTCCGGTTCGACCCCATTCCCGGATTCTTTTCGTCGACGATCGCGCGACTCGACGCGCGCTGCATCCGATTTCGCATCCGCTGCGTAAGCCCCTGGTCGATCGGCGCCCTGCCGCGTCGAACCCATCGAGGGAGCCTGCCGTGACGATGAGCCTGCCTGTGTCGGTGCTGCCGCGAACCGTGCCGCGAGAGCGTGAAGCCTTGCTGCTGTCGGGCCTGCTGCGGTCTGCGCGGCTGACGCTGCTGTGCGGCGAAGCGGGTGCTGGCAAGAGCGTGCTGCTCGAATCGGGCGTGATGCCCCTGCTGCATCGCCGCACCACCGACCAAGCCGTGCCGCCCGGCCTCTCGCCGCGCGTCGTGATCCCCTTCCCCGAGCGCCGAAGCCGCGTGGCGGGTGGTGCCGGCCGCAGTCCGGAAGTCGCGATCCTGATGTCCGACTGGTCCGGCGAACCGCTGGTGCGGCTGCAGGCGCAGTTGCACGAAGCGCTGGCCATCGCCGTGCCGCAGCAACAGGCCACGCGCGTGTCGCTGGCCGGCACGATCAGTGCGCTCAACATGCAGTTCGGCGCCCGCTTCATCGTGCTGCTCGACCGCTTCGACGATTGCCTCGCGGCGGCTGCGCAAGACGAGCACGGCGGTGCGCGCGCCTTCCTCGAAGAATTCATGATCGCGGTGGATCGGCCGCTGTTGCCGGCGAACTTCTTGATCGCCGTTCGGAGCGATGCGGATCCGCTGCTGGACCCTCTGCGCGTGCGGCTGCCGGGGTTCGGGGATCAGACCTTGCGGTTGTCTCGCTTGCCTGCGACGCGCGTGGCGGGGCCTTCGTTGAGGCAGGTGCCGAAAGGAGCGGTTCCGGCAGCGGGATCGGCTGAGGGCGCTGGTGTGATGGCGGGCGCCGCGGCGGCTGCGGCAGGGGTGCTCGAAGGCAGCGCGCCCGCAGATGCCAAGGCGCCTCGTGCTGTGGCATGGCAGAGCGAGGAGGATTGGTTTGCGTCGCTGAACGCGGTCGTGTTGAAGGCGGCTGAGGCGGCGCGGTTGGATGTGACGGGGGAAGCGGTGGCTCCGAAAGCGCCCACGCCAGGCGCTAATACCGCACCTTCGTCTGCGGAGGTGATACCTCCATCAGCCGCGGTCGAAGTAGAGCCTGAGGCGCGCTCCGTGGCCCCTCACCCCGGCCCTCTCCCCAAAGGGGCGAGGGAGGATCACCCGCGCGCCGCGGATGCGGTACCTCAGCCTCAGGTGGCGGACAGCGGTCGGCATCGAACGATGGTCGAGCTGGCCGCAAGCGGCTTGGCGTTCTCGCCCCGCTTGACCCCCGCAACGCGCGCCGCGGAGTCCACCGAGCAGGTGCGTGCCGCTGCTTTGCCCCCTCCCCCCCTGGGAGAGGGCTGGGATGAGGGCCAGCGGCAGACCGAAACCACACCGCTTCCGAAAGCGCCCAAGCGTCGGCCAACCGCCGCCCTCCCACGCTCACTCGCCTGGATCGGTGTCCCGGCCGGACTGGCGTTGATCGCCTGGCTGGCGTGGCCAAGTAGTTCGCCGACCAGCACGACGCAAGTTGCTCAAGTGCCGACACCCGCGCTGCTGCCACCTTCCGTCGTCACGTTAGGCAAGCCCGATGCGCCGGTCGCTACCGTGCCTGCGGCGCCGTCGCCGACACCCCAGGCAACCTCGATCCCAACGCCAGCACCAGCACCAGCACCAGCACCAGCACCAGCGTCTGTTGCGACCCCGACCGCGGCCAACGATATCGACGACCCAGCCAGTTCAATCGCTGCGATCGAACTCGCCCGTGCCCTCGCCCCAACCAACGGCGCGACCCAGCCAAACGGCGGCGCAACACCGCCCGCCAACGCCCCCGCAACACCCACCTGGCCCGCCGGCTTCACGCCCCTCCCGAACCGCACCGGCTTCGCCCTGGCCCGCTACGACGCGCTCCAGGCCGCACGGCAAGCCATGCTTGGCAACGCGCTGCAAGTCGTTGCCCCGCTCTACACCGAGGACGTGCTCTTCGTCGCGCACGCCGGTTCGCCGCTCACCTTCATCCACGACATTCGCCATGCGCGCATCAACGTCGGCCCCGCGCAGGGCGCGCGGGCGGTGACGGCGGGCGCGGTGTACCAGCGCTTCTTCGGCTCCGCGCTGCCCACTGCCTCGGCTGACACGCGCGGCGCCGAGGCCGTACTCGGCGCACTGGCCAGCGGCAAGTCCGCCGATGTGATGGTCGTGGCCGGTCCGCAAGCGGCGGCCTGGTGGGCAGCCTTGCCGCCCGAGACGGCGCGCTCGCTCAAGTTGCTGAAGATCGATCGCGCCGACCCGGCCGACCGCAGCGCTTTGCAGACCTTCCTGCCCGCGACGGTGCGCTCGGGCGCAGACGCCGGAACGCCGACCCTGGCGGTGATGACCTTCCTCGTGGCCGTCGGCACGCCTGATGCGACATCGCAAGTCGCCCCGGCCGTTCGTTCGCTGTGCAGCGCGTTGCCCGCCCTGCAGCGCGACGGGAGCCCGAAGTGGCGCGAGTTCCAGCCGGGGCTGCAGCTCGAAACCGGCTGGCCGAACGCGCGTGCGGCCGCGGCGTTGCGGGCCTGCGCGACGCTGGTGGCCGTGGCGGGCGGCAAGCGCTGAACGGCTGGCGGTCTTCTCTCCCACGGATCCGGTGCATCGATCACCTCGAACCTCGCGTCGAACCCCTCTGTCACCCACCCACAACCCAGGAGATGTCGATGAAAACAAGCCGTTTCGATCAATCGTCCGCGTCCGGAACCAGCGCGTCGGTGCGCCACCAAAACGCATCCCGCGCCCGCACGTCGACCGCCGCGAAGCTTATCGCCGGTGCCGCTGCCACGCTGCTCGCCGCCAATACCACCTTCGCCGCCGACGCCCCGGTGCAAAAGGTCGTCGTGCGCTCGGTCGCCTACTTCGATTTCGACCAGGCCAGCATCCGCCCGCAGGATCAGGCGAAGATCCTGGCCGAGGTCGGCAAGATGCAGGGCGTGACGTGGCAGACGGTCACCGCCACCGGCCACACCGACAGCATCGGCCCGGCGGCGTACAACGAGAAGCTTTCGGAAGAGCGCGCGGCGTCGGTCAAGACCTATCTTGTCGGCAAGGGGCTGGACCCGGCGATGATCAATACCGCCGCCAAGGCCGCTGCCGCGCCGCTGGCGAAGAACGGCTCCGCCCGCGGCCGCGCCAAGAACCGGCGCGCCGAGATCGAGTTCCAGGGCGTGCGTGCGGTGCAGCCTTGATCGGATTGGGGTAGGCTTGCGCGGTGTGGTTGCCATGTTGCGCCGCATGTTCGAACCGGCTTCAGGAGCTGAGATGAAACTTGCCTTCGCGCTCACGTCGTCTCCCGTGGTCGACCACGACAGCCGGCCCTTGCAGCCACTCAGGCGGGTGATGAACCGCTGGCTGTCGGCACTCGGCTTCCTGCTGGCGTTTGCTTCTGCCGGCACCGATGCACAGGCTGCGGCGCTGTCGTCGGCCGATGCCAAGAAGGTGCGCGCCGTTGTCGAAGCGCAGTTGGCCGCCTTCGAGGCCGATGACGCCAAGCGCGCGTTCTCGTTCGCCGCGCCCAACATCCGCGAGATGTTCGGTGACGCCGATGCGTTCCGCTCGATGGTGCGCAGCGGCTACCCGGTGGTGTACCGGCATGCGTCGGTCGCGTTCATGGTGCCGGAGCTGGAAGGCGGCGAGGTGACGCAGGCGGTGCGCCTGGTCGATGGCGAAGGCGGCGCCTGGATCGCGGTCTATCGGCTCGAGCAGCAGAAGGACAAGTCGTGGCGCATCAGCGGCTGCCAGGTGGTGGCGAGCGAAGGGCGCGAGGCCTGACGGCGCTTGGCGCCGATCTGCTGTCGCTACAGCAAGCGCCCATCCGCGTCACCATCGAACAAGCCCGGCGCGCCACCCAAGCGCGCGCCTTCGATCGTCAGCATCCTCAGCTTCGTGACCGCGCCGCCGGTCGCCGAAAACCCGCCCGACCGCCCACCCGCTGCCAACACGCGGTGGCATGGCACGACCGGTGCGAACGGGTTGTGGCCGAGCGCTTGGCCCACCGCGCGCGCCGCGCCGGGTTCGCCGAGGGCGCGGGCAACCTCGCCGTATGTCAGCGTCTCGCCCGGCGGGATTCGACGCGCGATGTCGTAGACGCGACGGTGAAACTCCGGCACGCCGTCCATGTCGAGCGGGATTTCCAGCAGGTCGCGCGGCTGGCCGCGCAGCAAGGCGACGATGCCGTCGATGGCACGCTGTGCATGAGCAGGCGGCAGGCCCTCGGCTGCGCCGGCAAAGTGGCGCCGCATGCGTGCACGCGTGGCGGCGGTGTCGGTGCCCGGCAGCATCACGCCCGTCAGGCGGTGCGTACTCCAGGCGATGCCGCAGGCGCCGAGCGGTGTGTCGAACAGCGCAAAGCCGAGCGTGGCAGCCGGCCCCATTCGAGACAGCATGGGCTTACTTGCTCAACGCCAGCTTGATCCCGAACCCGATCAGGAACACGCCCGCGAGCTTTTGCATCGCCTGTGACACCTTCGGGTTCGCACGAAGCCGTTCCGCCAGAAAGTGCGTCAGCAGCACCACGACCAGCGCGTAGAGGAAGGTGAGTGCAGCAACGGTCGCGGCCATCACGCCGAAGGTGACGAGCCCGCGGTGATGCGCCGGGTCGACGAAGAGCGGGAAGAACGCCATGTAGAACACGATCGCCTTCGGGTTGAGCACGGTGATCATCAGGGCCTGGCGAAAGAAGTGGTGCGGCTGCAGGTTCAGCACCGGCGCGTCACCGGCCTTGGCGCGCAGCATCCTGGCGCCCAGCCACGCCAGGTAGCCCGCGCCCAGCCACTGCACCGCGCGAAAGGCGGGCGGGTAGGCGGCCAGCAAGGCGGCCACGCCGGCCACCGCCAGCCACATCAGCAACTGGTCGCCCACGATCAGCCCGAAGGTGGCCGCGAAGCCGCCGCGCACACCACCCTTGCCGGTGGAAGTGATCAGCGCCAGGTTGCCCGGGCCGGGAATGAGCAGAAAGATGACGATGGCGCCGACGAACGCGACGTAGTCGGCAATGCCGTAGAACATGTGGAACCTCCGGGTCTTCGAGCACCGGGATTCTGCGCCCGGCGAGCGGGCGCGTCATCGACTACGCTTCGTTCATGCAACCGATCATCACGAGCCTGCTCGACACCGATCTCTACAAGTTCACGATGTGGCAGACCATGCTGCACCGTCATCCGCAGGCGCAGGCGACCTACAGCTTCCTGTGCCGCAACCCCACGGCGTTTCCGCTCGCCGAACTGGTGCCGGCGCTGAACGAACAGCTAGACCACCTGTGCACGCTGGCATTCCAGCCCGAAGAGCTGGCGTATTTGCGGGGCATGCGTTTCATCAAGAGCGACTTCGTCGACTTCCTGCGCATCTTCCGCTTCCAGCGCGAGTTCATCCATGTGCGCGCCAACGGCGACTCGATCGAGATCGAAGCCGACGGCCCGCAGGTGCATGTGATGGGCTTCGAGATCTTCGTGCTGGCGATCGTCAACGAGCTGTTCTTCCGGCATTTCGACGCGGGCGCCGCGCTCGCGGAAGGCCGTCGCCGGCTCAGCGCCAAGATCGAGCTGGTGCGCACCTTCGGCACGCGGCCGGCGCGGCGCCACCCGTTCGAGTTCTTCGATTTCGGCGTGCGACGGCGCTACTCGGGCGCCTGGCAGGAGGAGGTGGTGCGGACCTTCAAGGAGCAGGTGCCGCAGTTCTTCAAGGGCACCTCGAACGTGCACCTGGCGCGCACGCTGGGCCTGGTGCCCATCGGCACCATGGCGCACGAGTACATGCAGGGCTACCAGGCCTTCGGCGTACGGCTGCGTGATTTCCAGAAGGCGGCGCTCGAAGACTGGGTACAGGAGTACCGCGGCGACCTGGGCATTGCGCTCACCGATGTGGTCACCATGGATGCCTTCCTCGCCGACTTCGACCTCTACTTCGCCAAGCTCTTCGACGGCCTGCGCCACGATTCGGGCGACCCCATCGTGTGGGGCGAAAAGGCGCTGGCGCACTACGCGAAGCTGCGCGTCGACCCGCACACCAAGCGGCTGGTGTTCTCCGACGGGCTCAATCTCGAGAGCGCCTTCCGCATCTACGACCACTTTGCCGACCGCGTGCAATCGGGCTTCGGCATCGGCACGCACCTCACGAACGACGTGGGCCTGAAGACCATCCACATCGTCATGAAGCTCACGCATTGCAACGGGCAGCCGGTGGCCAAACTATCGGACACGCCGGGCAAGACGCAGTGCACCGACGAGACGTTTCTGGCTTATCTGCGGCAGGTGTTCAACGTGCACACCTGATCTGTCAGGGCCGCGTGGTCATGGTTTCAACGACGCCAGCACCACCCGCGTCATCTCCTCCTGCCAGCTCGCGCATTGCTCGCGCTTCATCAGGTCGTCGCCCAGAAAGGTCGAGAGCGTGTAGCGGTTGGAGAGGTAGAAGTAGCCGAGCGCGGCCATCGTGAGGTAGACCTTCTTGACCTCCAGATCGGGCCGGAAGATGCCCTGCCGCATGCCCTCTTGCAGGATGCGGTCGAGGATGTCGAGCACCGGCCGCGATAGCTGCTTGACCTTCACCGACTTGGTGATGTGCCGCCCGCGGTGCATGTTCTCGTTGGCCAGCAAGGCCACGAACTCCGGGTGCGCGAGGTAGTAGTTCCAGGTGAAGGCGATGAGCGTGCGGAGTGCCGCTTCGGGCTCGGAGACATCGAGCGTCAACGCCGATTCGGCCGCGCCGAGCTCGGTGTAGACGCCTTCGAGCACCTCGATGTAGAGCGCTTCCTTGCTGCCAAAGTAGTAGTAGATCATCCGGTCGCTCGACTTGGCGGCCTTGGAGATGCGGTCGACCCGCCCGCCGCTGTAGCCGTGGCGCATGAACTCGGTGCGTGCGGCGCGCAGGATGCGTGCACGTGTGAGCGCGGCGTCTCGGGTTACGGGGGGCATGCACTGTTTGCAAACATCTGGCGCCATGTTAGATTGACCAGCCAATGAAGTAAACACTTCATGCGGCTGGCGCGCAGATTGCTATTGGAACCAGTCTTCTGCGTGGGTCTTCGGGCCCGTGCTTTCTGCCCGTGCGCTTTGCGCACCTTTTCCGCCCGTTCTTCGCGAAAGGAATCCCGGTTGGCCGCTGCCCGATTCGAACGCCCCGCCTCCATCGGCGAAGCCACCGCGTTGCTCGCGGCCGGTGGCTGGTCGGTGCTCGCCGGCGGGACCGATGTGTACCCGGCGCATGTGGGCAGGCCGATGACGGCGCCGCTGATCGACATCACCGGCATCGCGGCGTTGCGTGGCATCACACCACGGCCCTCGGCCAACAGCGATGCAGTCGACGGCTGGACCTTCGGCGCCACGACCACCTGGGCCGATGTGCAGCGCGCCGATCTGCCGCAGCTCTTCGATGCACTGCGCCAAGCCGCGCGTGAAGTCGGCGGCGTGCAGATCCAGAACACCGGCACGCTGGCCGGCAACCTGTGCAACGCCTCGCCCGCGGCCGATGGCACGCCGGTGTGGCTGGCACTCGGTGCGCAGGTGCTGCTGCAGAGCGCTGGTGCCGAACGCCATGCACCGGTCGAAGACTTCGTGCTCGGCAGTCGGCGCACGGGGTTGGCGCCGAATGAGTTGGTGATCGGCCTGCAGGTGCCGAAGCGCAGCGCGCGGGCGCGCTCGGTCTTTCTCAAGCTCGGCGGGCGGCGTTACCTGACGATCTCGATGACCATGGTCGCCGTGATGATCGATGCGGACGAGGTGGGCACCATCACCGCGGCGGGCGTGGCGGTCGGCAGTTGCTCGGCGCGGGCGCTGCGGCTGCCGGCGTTGGAGTGCAGGTTGATCGGCTCCGCTTGGGCCGATCTTGCCGATGTGGTGATCGACGCTGCCGATCTGGCGCCGTTGACGCCGATCGACGATCTGCGCGCGACCGCCGGCTATCGCCTGGATGCCACGGCGACGCTGCTGCGCCGCGCGCTTGCGTCGCTGGAGCCTTTACCGTGAACCAGCGCGACCCGAATCTGGCCGAGCCGGTCGCGAGCGCCGCCTGGCAACCTGTGCGCCTGCACATCAACGGCCAGGCGCACGAGATCGCCGGCCACCCCGCCGCGCGCCTGAGCGATGTGCTGCGCGACGACCTCTGCCTCACCGGCACCAAGATCGGCTGCCACGCCGGCGATTGCGGCGCCTGCACCGTGCTGCTCGATGGCGAACAGGTCTGCGCCTGCATCGTCGCGCTCGGCCAATGCGAAGGCCGCGCGGTGACGACGGTCGAAGGGCTGGCCAGCGCCGACGGCGAACTCTCGCCGTTGCAGCAAGCCTTCGTCGCACATGGCGCGGCGCAGTGCGGCATCTGCACGCCGGGCATGCTGATGAGCGCCGAGTCGTTGCTGCGTGCCAACCCGCGGCCGAGCGAAGCGGAAGTGCTCGATGCCATCGGCGGCGTGCTGTGCCGCTGTACAGGCTATCGCAAGATCGTCGAGGCGGTGCTGAGCGTGGCGTCGGGCGATGCGCCGGTGGGGGTGTCGATGGCCGACATCGCGCCGGCTGCAGGGCGGGCCGTCGGTGCGCGGCTGGCGCGGCTGGATGCGCCGGCCAAGGTGCGCGGCGAGGAACGGTTTGCGGCAGATGAATGGCCAGGTGAGAGGTCGTCGCGGCCATCGGAAGCGTCGGCCGTTGAGCAGCAGGAGCCATCGATCGTCGGCATGCTCACGATGCGCGTCATCCGCTCGCCGCACGCCCATGCGCGCTTTACCCTCGGTGACATGGCCGCCTTCGTCGCAAGCCATCCCGGCATCGTCGACGTGATCACCGCCGCCGATGTGCCGCACAACGCCTTCGCGATCTTCGCCGAGTTGCGCGATCAGCCGGTGCTCGCCGATGGCCTGGTGCGCTTCGCGGGCGAAGCGGTCGTCGCGCTGGTGGGCGAGGCCGAGGCGGTGTTCGCCGTGCCCGAGGCCGAGGTGCCGATCGCCTACCAGGTGCTGCCGGCCTTCGGTGACATGCCCGGCGCGCTGCAGGCCGCATCGCAAGGCGTGCTGCTGCAAGCCGCCTTCCCCGACAACGTGCTGTGCCGTGGCCGCGTCGTGCGCGGTGATGTCGATGCCGCGTTCGATGAAACATCGCGCGCCCGATCACACAGCGCCGAATGCCGCTTCGACACCGCCTACGTCGAGCACGCTTACATCGAGCCCGAAGCCGGCTACGCGCAGTGGCTGGAGAGCGATGGCGCCGCGCCGCGCATCCGCATCTTCGCCTGCACGCAAACGCCCTACATGGACCGCGACGAAATTGCGCATGTGATGGGCCTCGAGCGCGAGCAGGTGCACATCGTGCCGTCGGCGATCGGCGGTGGCTTCGGCGGCAAGCTCGATCTCTCGGTGCAGCCGCTGCTGGCCGTCGCCGCGCGCAAGACACGCCGCGCCGTGCGGCTGGTTTACGAACGGCCGGAGTCGATGCGCTCCAGCACCAAGCGTCACCCTTCCGACATGCGGGCGCGCGCTGCCTGCGATGCTTCTGGCCGCCTCTCGGCGTACGACTTCGAAGGCGACTTCAACACGGGGGCCTATTCGTCCTGGGGCCCGACGGTGGCCAACCGCGTGCCCATCCACGCGAGCGGCCCGTACCGCATTCCCAACGTGCGGGCGACCACACGCGCCGTGCTCACTCACAACAGCGTGGCCGGCGCCTTCCGCGGCTTCGGCGTGCCGCAGTCCACGCTGATCAACGAACGCCTGCTCGATGAATTGGCGGCACAGTGCGGCATGGATGCACTCGAGTTCCGCCACCTCAACGCGCTGCGTGCCGGCGACACCACGCCGACCGGGCAAGTGCTCGCCGCAAGCGTCGGGCTGCAGGAATGCCTGGATGCATTGCGGCCCGCGTGGCGCCGCGCCAAGGCCGACGCGGCGGCGTTCAACGCGAACACGAGTGAAGGCTACTTGCGCCGTGGCGCCGGCATCGCCTGCATGTGGTACGGCATCGGCAACACGGTGATCGCCAACCCCTCGGCCATGCGCGGCAGCCTGCGGCTGAGCGCGGAACGAGGCGCGCACCTCTTCCTCTACAACGGCGCGCAGGAGATCGGCCAGGGCACGGCGACCGTCATGCCGCAGATGTTTGCCGATGCGGTCGGGCTGCCGGTGGGCTGCGTCGAACAGGTGATGGGTGACACCGATTTGACGCTCGATGCCGGCAAGTCCTCGGCCTCGCGGCAGACCTTCGTCTCGGGCAACGCGGCGCGCTTTGCGGGGCAGGATTTGCGGCGGCAGATGCTGGCGGCGTTGGGTGTCGAGGCGGAACAGCGATCGCCGGGCGACGCTTCCGAATCGGCTTCCTCGACCGGCGCGACATCGACCAAGCCAAGCATCACCGCCCCCATCGACTTGAGCCTCGAAGGCCCGCACCTCATCGCCGGCAACCGCCGCATCGACTTGCGCGACCTGCCGCGCGATGCGAACGGCGATGTCTTCACTGGTCTAGGCCACTTCAACCCGCCCACCGTGCCGCTCGATGCCGACGGCCAGGGCGTGCCCTATGCGACCTTCGGCTTTGCCGCGCAGATCGCAGAACTCGAAGTCGACATCGACCTCGGCACCGTGAAGCTGCTGCGCATCCACGCCGCGCACGACGTGGGCCGCGCCATCAACCCGACACAGGTCGAGGGCCAGATCCACGGCGGCATCGCGCAGGGCATTGGCCTGGCGCTGATGGAAGAGTACGTGAACGGCCGCACCGACAACCTGCACGACTACCTGATCCCGACGGCAGGCGACGTGCCGCCCATCACCGTGCACCTGATCGAAGACCCCGAGCCGCTGGGGCCGTGGGGCGCCAAGGGCGTGGGCGAACCGGCGCTCGTCGCCACCGCGCCCGCCATCCTGAACGCGATCTTCGACGCCGTCGGCGTGCGCATGGGCCGCGTTCCGGTCACGCCGAGCCGGCTGCGTGCGGCCATGCTGAAGCGGGGTGCGCGATGAACCCCGACATGCGTTCGGATGGTCAGGCCTTCTCGGATCCGACCTCACAACAGGCCACGCAACCCATCATCCTCGACCATTCCCGCGCCCCCGAGCGCATGGCCGCCGACAAGGTGCGCTGCGAAGCCTGCCCGGTGCTGTGCCAGATCAGCCCCGGCAAGCTCGGCGCCTGCGATCGGTATGGCAACGTCGACGGCGAACTCGCGCGGCTGGACCAGCTTCACCTCGTGCGTCAGCCCGGCACGCTCCTTGTCGAATGGCCAGCCGCCAAGGAAGGATGGGACGGCAGCCTGATCCCGGCCACGGCCGATTCGCCGCCGGTTTTCGTCTCCGGCCTCGGCGCCGGCACCACCTACCCCGACTACAAACCCGCGCCCTTCATCATCGCCTCGAAGCATGAAGGCGTGGACATGGTGACGGTGGTCACCGAAGGCATCTTCAGCGACTGCAGCTTCAAGGTGAAGGTCAACACCGACCGCTACCTCGGCCCCGAACAGGCCACGGTGCGGCACCAGGGCGAAGCCGTCGGCCATGTGACGACGATCGAATACGGTTCGCAGTTCCTGGCGCTCGGCGGCGTGCACCACCTCACCGGCGGCAGCAAGCGCGAAGGCCGCGTCGCGTGCGACATGATGATGGCGCTCGGCAACCAGCGGCCAGTGGAGCTCACCATCGAAGGCGGTGCCACGCTGACGGTGCAGGCCGGCAAGCCGCCCATCGTCAACGGCGTGGAAGAGCAGCGCATGCGTGTCGGTTGCGGCTCGGCGACCATCGGCATCTTTGCGCAGCAGTGGTTCGGGCTGGCCGATGAAGTGGTGGTGATCGACGACCACATCACCGGCGTGCTGAGCGAACACCAGGCCGGCAAGTGCCTGGACATGCCGGCCTCGGGCATCCGCCTGCGCGGCCGCAAATCGACGCCCGGCCGCTACTTCCAGGTCGCCAACCCGGGCGCCGGCTGGGGCGGCACCGACATCACCGACCCGCTCGCCATCATCGAGACCTGGGACGCGAAGCACGCCCGCCCCGGCATGCGCCTGCTGATGGTCTCGACGACCGGCGAAGACTCCGCCTGGTTCGTGCTCGACGACGCGCTCGTGCCGCAGCCGGCCGAGATGCCGCCAGCCGTGCGCCGGGTGGTGGAGCGCATCGGCGAGAACTGCGAGCCTTCGCTCACGACCGTGCTCTACGTGGCCGGTGCCGGCGGCTCGCTGCGCGCCGGCGTCACCGACAACCCGGTGCGCCTGACGAAGGCGATCAAGGACATGCTGGTCAACGTGACCTGCGGCGGCGCGCCGGTCTATGTGTGGCCGGGCGGCGGCATCACGGTGATGGTGGACGTGAGCCGCATGCCGGCCGGAAGCTTCGGTTCGGTGCCCACGCCGGCCATCGTCTCGCCGATCGAATTCACGCTGCGGCTGGACGACTACCGCGCACTCGGCGGCCACATGGGCGCGGTGCGGCGCATCGAGGAGGTGTTGGCCAGCGGCGCCTATCGCCTGATCGATGCCAGCGCCGCCAACCCGTGGCCTTTGCTTCTTCCAAAGCCATGACCGAGATACCCGGCGCGGCGCAATGCGGTCGCCTGTCGGACGGCCGTTGGTTCTTCCAGCATGGCCCGATCGATTGCGTGATCGGCGCCGAGGGCGAACAGCGTGCCGTGGCGCACGCGGTCGATGCCGCGTGGCGGCGCTTCGGTGGGCTGCTCGATGAACTGGTGGCCGAGTTGCCGCTGCTGCGCGCCGACCTCAGCGCGCCCGAGGCGCACCTGATCGCACCCAACGGCCCGGTCGCCTGCCGCATGGTCGCTGCCTGCCGCGCGCACGCGCTCTCCGGCCGCTTCATCACCGCGATGGCTTCGGTGGCCGGCAGCGTGGCGCAGGAGCTGATCGGCTTCTTCGATCGGCCCGGCATCCAGCGTGCGCATGTGAACAACGGCGGCGACATCGCCTTGCACCTCACGCCCGGCACCTGGTTCGACATCGGTCTCGTCACCGACCCCGATTCGCGCAGCGGGCTCGACGGCCGTTTCCGCATCCATGCCGAATCGCTCATCCGCGGCGTGGCGACCTCGGGCTGGCGCGGCCGAAGCCTCTCGCTCGGCATCGCCGACAGCGTGACCGTGCTCGCCGCCACCGCTGCGCAGGCCGATGCTGCGGCCACCGTGATCGCCAACGCCGTGAACGTGGACGATGCCCGCGTGCAGCGCGCGCCGGCAAACCGCATACGCGATGACAGCGATCTTGGCGATCGGCTCGCGACCTGCGCGGTCGCCACCTTGCCGGCGGAACTGGTGGCGCAGGCGCTGGCCGCAGGCACCGTCCAAGCCGATCACGAGATCGCCGCAGGTCATGTGCTGGCCGCGGCCCTGTGCCTGCAAGGGCGGGTGCGGTTGTGCGGCGCGGTGCTGGCCTTGGCGCCGCCCGAGGCCAGCACCCCCCTTCCCACGGCGCGATCCTCGTAAACCGGCCCCTGCCGCACTGACTTTCACGGAGCCACCATGCTGTATTCCCCCCAAGACAAGCTCCCCGGCGTCGACGTGCGCAAGCTCGTGCTCGGCGTCGAAGACGTGTGGCGCGATGGCGGGCCGCGCGCGGCGCAGCCCTTGCAGCGCGGCAGCATCGCGGCGCTCGTGCGCAACCCGTATGCCGGGCGCTATGTGGAAGACATCCAGCCGATGATGGAGGCGCTCAAGCCGCTGGGCCGCGAGATGGCATTGCGCCTGGTCACCGCGCTCGGCGGGCCGGGCCGCATCGAAGGCTACGGCAAGGGCGCGATGATCGGCCTGGCGGGTGAGCTGGAGCACGGCGCGCTGTGGCATGTGCCCGGCGGCTACGGCATGCGCGACCTGCTCGAAGGCTCGCACGCCATCGTGCCTTCCACCACCAAGGTCGGCGCGGCCGGCGCCAGCATCGACATCCCCATCCACCACCGCGTGGCCGCTTATGTGCGCAGCCATTTCGATTCGGTCGAGGTGCGCGTGCCCGATGGCCCGCAACCCGACGAGATGCTGCTGGTGATCGCGATGACCACCGGGCCGCGGCTGCATGCGCGCGTCGGCGGGCTGGCGGCGAGCGAGATCAGCAAGCTCGACGGGCAGCGGTGATGGTGATGAAGCCCGATGCCCACAGCGCGCTCATCGTCGTCGATGTGCAGAACGGCTTTTGCAACGGCGGTGGCCTCGCCGTGGCAGATGGCGAAGCCGTCGTGCCGGTCATCAACGCATTGGCTGCAGCCTTCGACAACGTGGTGCTGACGCAAGACTGGCACCCGGCCGGCCACCTGTCGTTTGCGTCTTCGCATGCCGGCAAGCAGCCCTTCGAGACCACCACGCTGGCCTATGGCGAACAGGTGCTCTGGCCCGACCACTGCGTGCAGGGCACGCAAGACGCCGCGCTGCACCCGGACCTCGCCATCCCGCACGCCCAGCTCATCATCCGCAAGGGCTACCACCGCGAGATCGACAGCTACTCCGCCTTCATGGAAGCCGATGGCCAAACGCCGACGGGCCTCACCGGCTACCTGCAACTGCGCGGCATCACCGGCGTTTACGTGTGCGGCCTGGCGACCGACTTCTGCGTGGCCTACACCGCGCTCGATGCGCGCGCCGCGGGCTTCGAGGTCACCGTGATCGAAGACGCCTGCCGCGCCATCGACATGAACGGCTCGCTCGCCGCAGCCTGGCAGCAGATGGTGGCAGCCGGTGTCGGCCGCATGTGGTCTGTGGACATAACCACTTCCGCTGACCATCTTGCTCAGGCTGACCAACCCCGCTCAGGCTGAGCCTGTCGAAGCCCCGAACCGATCCACTGTTTCACCCCGGAGATCCTTCATGCTCATCAAACCCCTGGCCATCGCCGCCCTCGTCCTGCTCGGCGCTTCGACAGCGCACGCGCAAGACACCATCAAGATCGGCGAGATCAACAGCTACAAGGGCCAGCCGGCCTTTCTGGAGCCGTACAAGAAGGGCTGGGAGCTGGCGGTCGAAGAAGTCAACGCGTCAGGCGGTGTGCTCGGCAAGAAGATCCAGGTCGTCTCGCGTGACGACAACGGCACGCCGGGCGATGCGGTGCGCGTGGCCGAAGAGCTGGTCTCGCGCGAAAACGTGGCGGTGATCGCGGGCACGTTTCTCTCGAACACCGGCCTCGCTGTGACCGACTTCGCCAAGCAGCGCAAGGTGTTCTTCCTGGCCGCCGAGCCGCTCACCGACAAGATCACCTGGCAGAACGGCAACCGCTACACCTTCCGCCTGCGGCCCAACACCTACATGCAGTCGGCCATGCTGGTGCCCGAGGCCGCCAAGCTGAAGAAGAAGCGCTGGGCGCTGGTCTACCCCAACTACGAATACGGCCAGTCGGCCGCGGCCACCTTCAAGCTGATGCTGAAGAAGTTGCAGCCCGATGTGGAGTTCGTGGCCGAGCAGGCCTCGCCGCTCGGCCGAATCGATGCCGGCGCGGTGACGCAGGCACTCGCCGATGCCAAGCCGGATGCGATCTTCAACGTGCTCTTCGGCGCCGACCTGGCCAAGTTCGTGCGTGAGGGCACGACGCGCGGGCT
The DNA here is from genome assembly GCA_026224975.1 of Rhodoferax sp. Taxonomy (GTDB): domain Bacteria; phylum Pseudomonadota; class Gammaproteobacteria; order Burkholderiales; family Burkholderiaceae_C; genus LMDS01. The sequence continues at coordinate 29,376 of JAMFRW010000348.1, forward strand.
CTTCAAGGGCCGCGAGGTGGTGAGCCTCTTGACCGGCGAACCCGAATACATCGAGCCGCTGAAAGAGGAAGCGCCGGTCGGCTGGATCGTCACCGGCTACCCGTACTACGGCATCCAGACCGATGAACACAAGAAGTTCTTCCTGGCCTATTTCCGCAAGTACAACGAGTATCCCAAGCTCGGCTCGGTGGTCGGCTATTCGACCATCCTGTCACTCGCCGAAGGCATGAAAAAGGCCAAGTCCGTCGAGACCGAAAAACTCATCGCCGCCTTCGAAGGCCTCACGCTGATGACGCCGCTGGGCAAGGTCAGCTACCGCAAGATCGATCACCAGTCGACCATGGGCGCCTACCTGGGCAAGACCAAGCTGGAAGGCAACAAGGGTGTGATGACGGACAATGTTTATCTGGACGGCGCGAAGTATTTACCGGGTGATGACGAGGTGAAGAAGCTGCGCGCGCCGGATTGACGGTGACCTTCTCCTCCGCCGTGCTGCAAATCCTCACCGGCCTCGCGTCGGCGTCGGCGCTGTTCCTGGTCGGCAGCGGGCTCTCGCTGATCTTCGGGGTGACGCGCATCGTCAACTTCGCGCACGGTTCGTTCTACATGCTGGGGCTGTATGCGGCGGTGTCGTTGGTCAATGCGTTCGGCGGAAGCTCGCTGGGCTATTGGGGTGGCATCCTCGTTGCGGCGCTGCTCGTGGCCGTGCTCGGCGCGGTCATCGAGATGCTGGTGCTGCGCCGCCTCTACGCCGCGCCCGAGCTGTACCAGCTGCTCGCCACCTTCGCGCTGGTGCTGGTCATCCGCGATGCCGCGCTGTGGGCCTGGGGGCCAGAAGACCTGCTCGGCCCCAAGGCGCCGGGCATGAAGGGCGCGCTCGATGTGCTGGACAAGCCCTTTCCCAGCTACGACCTTTTCTCCATCTTCGTCGGCCCCGTGGTGCTGGGCCTGTTGTGGCTGCTGCTCACGCGCACGCGCTGGGGCCTGCTGGTGCGCGCGGCCACGCAAGACCGCGAGATGGTCGGCGCGCTCGGCGTCAATCAGCAGTGGCTCTTCACCTCGGTCTTTGCGCTCGGCACCTTCCTGGCGGCGCTCGGTGGCGCCTTGCAGATGCCGCACGAGCCGGCCAACCTCAACCTCGACCTGGCGCTGATCGGCGAGGCCTTCGTGGTCGTCGTGGTGGGTGGCATGGGTTCGGTGTTCGGCGCGTTCGTGGCGGCCATTCTGATCGCGATGGTCAAGGCCTTTTGCATCGGCGCAGGCTCGATCGATGTCTTCGGCACGCCCTTCCCCTTGAGCAAGCTCACGCTGGTCGCCGAATTCGTGGTGATGGCGCTGGTGCTGGTCTGGCGGCCGTGGGGCCTGTTCGGCAAGCCGCAAGGCGTGGTGCGCGGCGGCAGCGAGATCGATCAACCGCTGCGCCCCTTGCCGCTGATGTGGAAGCGCATCGGCCTGGTCGCGCTCGCGCTGCTGTTGCTCGTGCCTCTGCTGCAGTCGTCGGCGCCTTACGTGGTCGTGCTGATGATCGACCTGCTCATCGCCGTGCTCTTCGCGGCCAGCCTGCACTTCGTCATGGGCCCGGCCGGCATGCATTCGTTCGGGCACGCGGCGTACTTCGGGCTGGGTGCTTATGGTGCGGCGCTGTGCCTCGTCGGCCTGAAGCTGCCGATGGAGCTGGCGCTCATCGCCGCGCCCTTGCTCGCGGCCTTGGGCGCGCTGCTCTTCGGCTGGTTCTGCGTGCGGCTTTCGGGCGTGTACCTCGCGATGCTGACGCTGGCGTTCGCGCAAATCGTCTGGTCCATCATCTACCAGTGGGACACGGTCACCGGCGGCAGCAACGGCCTGGTCGGCATCTGGCCGGCGGGCTGGCTCTCGTCGAAGCCGGCCTACTACTACGTGACGCTGCTGTTCGTCGTGGCCGGTTGCGGCCTGCTCGCGCGCACGCTGCATGCGCCGCTGGGGCTGGCGCTGCGGGCGGGGCGCGATTCACCGGTGCGGGCCAACGCGATCGGCATCGACCTGCCCCGCCTGCAGTGGGTCGCCTTCGTGATCGCGGGCACCTTGGCCGGCTTGGCGGGCTCGCTCTTCGCCTTCGCTAAGGGCACGATTTCGCCCGAGACGCTGGCGGTCGGCAAGTCGGTCGATGGCCTGGTGATGGTCTTGCTCGGCGGCGTGCAAACCCTCTCCGGCCCGTGGGTCGGCGCGGCGCTGTTCACCTGGTTGCAAGACACCATCGCACGGCAAACCGACTACTGGCGCGCGTTGCTCGGCGTCATCATGCTGGCGCTGGTGCTGGTGTTTCCGCTGGGCATCGCAGGTGGCTTGCGGCGCATGTTCCTGAAGGAGCCGGCATGAGCCGCCGGGCCGCTCCCAAGGCGAATTCCGCAGTGCGAAGCACGGAGGCGTCCTGATGACCCTGCCCTTGTTGGAGGTGCGCGGCTTGAGCAAAGCCTTCGGCGGTTTGCGGGCCGTGAGCGGCGTGAGCTTCGATCTCGCAGCGGGCGAGATGCTCGCGATGATCGGGCCGAATGGTGCCGGCAAGTCGACCTGCTTCAACATGGTCAACGGCCAGTTGGCGCCGGATGCGGGCTCGGTGAAACTGGCCGGCACCGAACTCGTCGGCCAGAGGCCCAAGGCCATCTGGCGGCTCGGCGTGGGGCGCACCTTCCAGATCGCCGAAACCTTTGCCTCGCTCACGGTGCTCGAGAACGTGCAGCTCGCGCTGCTCTCGCATGCGCACCGCGTGTTCCGCTTCTGGCGCCCTGCGCGGGAGCAGTTTCGCGACGAAGCCTTGGCGCTGCTGGCCAACGTCGGCATGGCGCCGCAGGCCGAGCGCGCGATGAGCGTGCTGGCGTATGGCGACGTCAAACGGGTGGAGCTGGCGATCGCGCTGGCCAACCAACCGCGCCTCTTGCTGATGGACGAACCCACTGCCGGCATGGCCCCGCGCGAGCGCAACGAGCTGATGGCGCTGACGCGGCGGCTCGCCATCGAGCAGCAGATCGGCGTGCTCTTCACCGAGCACAGCATGGACGTGGTGTTTGCGCATGCCGACCGCATGATCGTGCTGGCGCGCGGCGAGCTGATCGCCAGCGGCGCGCCGGCCGAAGTGCGTGACGACCCGAAGGTGCGGCAGGTCTACTTCGGCATGGGCACGACCTTCGAGAACGCGGAGCCGGCCCATGCTTGAAGTGCGGCAACTCAACGCCTGGTACGGCAAGGCACAGATCCTCTACGACGTGTCGTTCGACGTTCGGCCCGGTGAATGCGTGGCGCTGATGGGCCGCAACGGCGCGGGCAAATCGACCACGATGAAAGCGCTGATGGGCGTGCTCGCCAAGCGCTCGGGGCAGGTGACGTTTCGTGCGGCCGATGTGGCGCACGACATCTCGAACCTCGCGCCCTACCGCATCAACCGCCTGGGCCTGGGCTGGGTGCCGGAAGACCGGCGCGTGTTCACCGACCTGACCGTGCTGGAGAACCTCGCCGTGGCGCGACAGCCGCCGCGAAAGGGCGCGCCGACCTGGTCGCACGCGCAGCTCTTCGAACTCTTCCCCAACCTCGGCGCCATGCCCGACCGGCCCGGCGGCCGCATGAGTGGAGGTGAGCAGCAGATGCTCACCATCGCGCGCACGCTGATGGGCAACCCGTACCTGATCCTGCTCGATGAGCCTTCGGAGGGCGTCGCGCCGGTGATCGTCGAGCAGATGGCGCAGATGATCCTGACGCTCAAGCGCCAGGGCTTGTCCATCCTGCTGAGCGAGCAGAACCTGCACTTCGCGCGCCTCGTTTCCGACCGCGCCGTGGTTCTGGAAAAAGGCCAGGTGCAGTTCGACGATTCGATGGCCGCGCTGACGCGCGACGAGGCCATTCAACGCAATTACCTGAGCGTCTAGACGATGCCAACCATGGGTCTTTCGACATGAGCCGAATCGCAGGCATCGATGTGGGCGGGACCTTCACCGACCTGATCCTGGTCGACGATGCGACCGGCGAGGTCAGCCTGGCCAAGGTGCCGACCACTGTGCACAACCAGGCCTTCGGCGTGCTCGCGGCGCTCGACGCGGCGGGTGCCGACCCGGCCTCGCTCGATGCCATCGTGCATGGCACGACGACCACGACCAACGCGATGCTGGAGCGCAAGATCGCGCGCGTCGGGCTCATCACCACGCGTGGCTTTCGCGATGTACTGGAACTCGGCCGCCGCACGCGGCCCACGCCCTACGGCCTCAAGGGCCAGTTCGTGCCGCTGATCCCCCGCGAGCTGCGGCTGGAAGTCGATGAACGCATGGATGCCGATGGCGAGGTGCTGCGACCGCTGGACGAAGCGCAAGTCGAGGCCGCTGTGGTGCAACTGCTGGCCGCCGGCGCCGAAAGCGTCGTCATCCACTTTCTGCACAGCTACATCAACGCCTCGCACGAAGCGCGTGCTGCCGAGATCGTGCGCTCGCTCTGGCCCAACCCGCATGTGACGGCAGGCCACACGGTGGTCGCCGAATACCGCGAGTACGAGCGTGGCACCACCGCCGCGGTGAACGCCGCGATCCAGCCCGTGCTGCACCGCTACATCGCGCGGCTGCAAGGCGAGCTGGCCGGCCGCGGCTTCACGCGCGAGCTGCTGGTGATGCAGGGCAACGGCGGCACGGTGGCCGCCTCACTCGTGGCGGAGCATGCGGTGAACACGGTGATGTCCGGGCCTGCCTCGGGCGTGATCGCGGCGGCCGCCACGGCCATGCAGGCGGGCTCGTTCCCAGGCGAGTTCGCCAACGTCGTTACCTACGACATGGGGGGCACGTCGAGCGATGTGGCGCTGGTGCTCAATGGTCTGCCCAGCGTCTCGAGCGATCTCGAACTCGAATACGCGATGCCCATTCACGTGCCCATGGTCGATGTGCACACCATCGGCGCCGGTGGCGGCTCGCTGGCGAGCGTGGATGCGGGCGGCATGTTGCGCGTCGGCCCCGAGAGCGCGGGCGCCACGCCCGGGCCGATCTGCTACGGCAGGGGCGGCACGCGGCCGACCATCACCGATGCCAACCTGGTGCTCGGCCGGCTCGACCCCGACCGCCTGCTCGCGGTCGACAGCCCCGTCTCGGTCGAGACCTTGTGTGCCGCGTTGCGCGAGCACGTGGGCCACAAGCTGGGGCTCGATGCCGAAGCCTCTGCCGCGGCGATCCTGCGCGTGGCCAACGACAAGATGGCCGGCGCGGTGCGCATGGTCAGCCTCTCGCGCGGCCACGACCCGCGCGACTTCGCCCTGTTCGCCTTCGGTGGTGCCGGGCCCTTGCATGCGGTGGCACTGGCGCGCGAACTCGGCATCCCGAAGGTCTTGATCCCCGCGCGGCCGGGCTTGACGAATGCGCTCGGCTGCGTGGTGGCCGACCTGCGCCACGACTTCGTGCGAACCGTGAATCGCCCGCTCTCGTCGCTGGATGAAGGCGTGATCGCCGCCTTGTTCGAAGCGCAGATCACTGCCGGCCGCGAACTGCTGGCGCGCGAGCCGGTGGCGGTGGAAGCGGTGGTCACCGTGCACCGCGCCGACATGCAGTTCCAGGGCCAGAGCCACATCCTGCCGGTCGCCATCGACAACATGAACATCACCGTCGCCGAGCTGCGCGCGGTGTTCGAGGCCGCCTACTGGCAGCGCTTCGGCGTGGAGCTGCCCGAGATCCTGCCGGTGCTGGTGAACCTCCACACCGCCGTGATCGGCAAGCGACGCGCGGTCTCGCTCGCGTCCATCATGGCGGCCAAACCCGCGGCATCGTTGGACGAAGCCCGACGGCTGATTCGCCCGGTGTGGTTCGATGGCGGATGGATGGATACGCCGGTGTATGTGCGCGAGCGGCTGCCGTTGGGTACTTCGTTCACCGGGCCGGCGATCGTGGAACAGTTCGATGGGACGACGGTGGTGGAGCCGGGCAACCATGTCACGATGGATTCGATCGGCAACTTGATCATTGGCGTGGGAACATGAGGCCCCTCCTGAGCGCTGAGCGTGGCCAAGCCCGCCGGGTGGTCCCCTCCGCGAATGTCCTCCGGCCGGGCTTCGCCCAACCTCCCCCTTTATTTCGCTGCGGGAACCACCCGACGGCCTCGGCCGGGGGACCTCGGAGGTACGCCTCCAACCACTGCCCGGCTCGCTGCGATGGTTCCGAGATCGGTTCGGCTGGGCATGCTGCGCAGCGAAATCAAGGGGGAGGTGGCCGAAGGCCGCCGGAGGACATTCGCGGAGCAGCGTGCCCTGGCGGACCGATCAGCGCGCCGACACCAGCGGATCATCAGGAGCCACAAACATGACCATCGACCCCATCACCCTCGGCGTCCTGCAAAACGGCCTCCAGCAAGTCTGCAACGAGATGGACCTGGCCTTCGTGCGAAGCGCCTTCAGTCCGGTGATCGCCGAGGCGCTCGACCGCTCCGACGGCATCTATCACCGGTCCACCGGCGCGCTCATTGCCCAGGGCGAGCTGGGCCTGCCGGTGTTCGTCGGCACCATGCAGTTCACCGTGCAAGCCGTGATCGAACACATCGCCAGACACAAGGTCACGCTGCACGAAGGCGATGTGTTCATCGTCAACGATCCGTACCTCGGCGGCACGCACTTGATGGACGTGAAGTTTGTGCAGCCCTTCTTCCACGAAGGTGCGCTCTGGTGCTGGCTCGCCAACACAGGCCACTGGCCCGACACCGGCGGCATGGTGCCGGGCGGCTTCTCGGCCAACGCGACCGAGGTGGAGCAGGAAGGCCTGCGCCTGCCGCCGGTCAAGCTCTACAAGCGCGGGCAGATCGACCAGGAGATTCTCTCGATCATCCTTTCCAACATCCGCATCGCCGACCAGCGCATCGGCGACATCAAGGCGCAGGCGGCAGCGCTCACGACGGGCGACAAGCGGCTCTCGGCGCTGCTCGCACGCTACGGCGCGGCAACCGTCGAAGCGGGCATCATTGAACTCGAAGCCCGCGCCGCGCAGCAGATGCGTGCCTGCATCGCGGCCATTCCCGATGGCAGCTACGAGGGCGAAGCGTTCGTCGATTCCGACGGCGTGGTCAACGAGCCGCTGCGCATCGCGATGAAGATCACCAAGCGCGGCGGCACCGACGACGCCACCTTGAGCTTCGACATGACCGGCTCGTCGCCCCCGTGCAAGGGCCCGATGAACAGCGTGATTGCCACCACCAAGTCATCGATCTACCTGGCCGTGAAGCATGTGTTCCCCGATGTGGCGATCAACGCCGGCACCTTCATGCCGCTGCAGATCACCGAGCCCGAAGGCACGTTCCTTTACGCGCGCTATCCGCGGCCGGTCTCTGGCTGCGCGGCAGAGGTGAGCCAGCGCATCGCCGAGGCGGTGTTCGCGGCGCTCGGCAAGGCCATCCCCGACCAGCTCTTCGGCGCGCCGGCCGGCACCAGCGGCAACCTCGGCGTGGGCGGCTTCGACCCGCAAAAGAACCGCGCCTACGTGATGTACGTGATCTCCGGCGGCGGCTACGGCGGCAGCCCGGCGGGCGACGGCATCTCCAACGGCTGCTCCACCATCGGCATCTCCAAGACCACGCCGATCGAGATCATGGAGCAGCTCTACCCGGTGCTCTTCGAGGAGTACTCGCTGCACGAAGGCTCCGGCGGCGCCGGCGAACACCGCGGCGGCTTCGGCGTCAACTACCGCATCCGCCTGCGCCGCGGCGAAGCCACCGTCTCCATGGTGATGGACCACGGCCGTGCCGGCCCACCCGGCGTACAGGGCGGCGGCGCGGGCGGAGTCAACACGGTCGAGATCATCCGCAACGGCCAGACGTATGTGCCGGCGCATCTGTCGAAGGACCAGGACATCCGCATCACGGCCGACGATGTGATCAGCGTCTCCACGCCCGGCGGTGGCGGCTTCGGGCCGCCTTCGGCACGTGATGCCGACGCAGTAAAGCACGATGTGGCGCTGGGGTATTACACGGCGGAGGAATCGCGAAGGTTGTTCGAGGCGTCGGTTCCCCTGGCGTGACCGCTGTGCGCTGGCGCGCGATGGTGAGCCGTCAGCGCTCGTCGCCTTCGCGTGGCGTCTCGCCGCCCTTTCGTTTCAGCAGGCGCTCGAATGCCTTCAAGTTGGCGCGGCCCTTTCGTTCTGCAAAGAACGCAACCGTGCTCATCACCGCCAGCTTTTCGGCCACGGCCGTCGCCACGAACTGGTTCATGCTGATGCCCTCTTCCTTGGCCAGCTTCTCGACGGCCGACTTCACCGATCGTGGCAAGCGCAAGGGGTAGGTCGATGTTTCGCTCATGTCACCAAGCTCCGTAAGGCTTCACGCGGAAGCAAGACTTTGACGCCGAACCGCTTCGGCGCGTCGCCGAAATCCCGTCGGTTGAAAGTGACGATTGCGTCGGCACGGCCATTGACGGCCGCCTCCAGCACCATTTCGTCTGCAGGGTCGCGCAGTTGCGGGCGCCACACAAAATGCGATTCCACAGGTTCGACGAGTGCCGCGACGGCATCCAGAAAGACCTTTAACTCTGCCGCATCGATGCCCGCTGCGGCCATGTGCTGGGCACGGGCGCAAACCGCTTCGTACTCGAGTACCAGCGCCACATTGGCCAGCAGCGTGATCCTTCCGCTCAGCGCTTCCTCCAACAAACCCGCCGACGCACCACTGGGGCTGCGCATCGCCGCCACCAGAGAATCAGTATCCAGGACGACGCGCATGCCCATAGTGTGACATCACTGGCGATGTGATGCAATAGTGCCGATACAAGCGTGCGGCTTGAGGTCGCGCTGCCGTCCTTTGGCCTTTGGTTGCCAGGGCCGATGCGTGCGTTTCTACAATCCGATCCTCCCCATGCCCCGAACAGCACCATGACATCTTCGGCCGACACGCCGGCCGACGAGCGCCAGCGCTTCCTCTCGCTGCTCGCTGCGGCCGTCGAAGACCAGACGTTCACCAAGCTCGTGCTCGCCAAACCCCGTGGCGGCGAGGTGGATGCCGCATCGCGCGTCACCATCCGCCCCATCGTGCTGCGCGACCAACCGCAACTGAACATCGTCCACACGCACGCGACGCGCGACGTGACGAAGAACTTGCCGGTGGCCGAAGCGCTCGCCGCGATCGGCGATTGGGTCGGGCTCGCGTTCAGCCGTGCGTACCTGTTCACCGCGACGGAAGAAGTGCAGTTGCTCGTCAGCAAGAAGGGCCAGCAGACCCTGCGCCGCACGCCGCTGGTCGGTGCTGCGAACAAGCCGGCTCCAACCGCCTCGCACGACCGCCCCAAGCACCGTTTCGTCGACATCGACCGGCCGTTTCTCACCGCGCTCGGTGTCACCGACGCCCAGCATCGGCTGATCCCGGCGATGGCGCGCAAGTGGAAGCAGATCAACAAGTTCGTCGAGGTGCTGGACCATGCGCTGGCGTCCACGCCGCTCAAGGACCAGCCGCAACTCAAGGTGGCCGACTTCGGCAGTGGCAAGGGCTATCTGACCTTCGCGCTGCACGATCACCTGCGGCACACGCTGGGCTTGTCGGCCGAGGTGACGGGCGTCGAACTGCGTGAGGACATGGTGGCGTTGTGCAACGGCGCGGCCGACCGCCTGGCCTTGCAAGGCCTGAATTTCGAGCAGGGCGACGTGAGCACGCGGCCGCCTGAAGCCGTCGATGTGATGATCGCGCTGCATGCTTGCGACACGGCGACGGACCACGCCATCCACACCGGCCTGCGCGCCGGTGCGCAGATCATCATGTGCTCGCCGTGCTGCCACAAGGAGCTGCGCCCGCAGTTGCTGAGCCCGCACCCGCTGCGGCCGATCCTGAAGCACGGTGTGCACCTGGGCCAGCAGGCCGAGATGCTGACCGACGGCCTGCGCGCGATGCTGCTCGATGCCTGCGGCTACGACACGCAGGTGTTCGAGTTCGTGGCGCTGGAGCACACCAACAAGAACAAGATGATCCTGGCGGTGAAGCGCGCTTCGACCTCGGCCGCCGACGAGCAGGTCTGGCAGCAGATCCGCGAGATCAAGGGCTTCTACGGGATTCGGGATCAGTGTCTGGAGACGTTGTTGTTGGCGGATCGGGCGGTGGTGGCCTAGACCACTGTCGCGCCGCCGTCAACTGCAAGGCACGATCTTGAACTCCACCCGCCGATCCAGCGCATCCACCACGTTGTCGGTGCTGCTGCCGACGATGTTCTGCCTGAATCCCATGCCGGTCGCTTGCGTGCGCGGGCCGAGCACGGCGGCTTCGACGGTGAGGCGTTGGCGGATGAAGTTGGCGCGTTGCAGCGAGAGCGCTTCGTTGGTCTGTTCGGAGCCGGTGCGGCTGGTGTGGCCGACGATGTTCATGCAGGCCTTGGCGGCGTTGGCGCCGCGGGCGATCTGGCGCAGCCACATCGGGTAGGCGCCGCTGACCTTGGGGTCGGACCAGAACGTCGTCGTGCCGGGGTTGAACAGGAACTTCACGCCCAGCTCGTTGTAGGCGATGCCGAGTGCCACGACCTTGCCGAAGGCTTCTTCGGCTTCGGCGCTGCGGCCGAGCTTGACGTTGCTGAGGTAGATGCCGTTGAGCACGCGAAGCTGCTCGCCGTTCGGGTCGCTCTGGGCGTTGCGGTACTGGCCGAGGGCATCCTGATACCGCTCGGCGTTGTAGAGCGTGGTCGCGTCGTTGATGGTGGTCGCGACGGCCACGCGTTCCAGGTAGAACTTGTCGGCCGGCGTGCCCGGCTTGGCCGACGAGGTGCGCACATAACCTTCGGTGACCTTGTCCTTGACGAGCACCGGGCTGTCGCGGTAGTAGGGCAGCGGCGTGTGGTCCAGGCCCTCGGTGCGGCTGAGGGCGGTGGCTTGCGCGACGACGTTGCCGGTCTTGAGTTCGGTCAGCGCGAGGTTGATGCGGCGCACCGGGTCGGGCCGGTCGGAGAGCACCAGGGTCATGGTGCCCGTCAACAGATACTGCGCCTTGGCGAGGTTGGCCGACTGGAACGGCAGGATCTCGATGGCCAGATCGGCCTGGCCGGTGAGGCGCGTGCTAACGCGTGACTGCAGCAACTGCGTGGCGGCGGTTTGCTGGCCGGTGCTGGCATCGAGCATGGGGTCGAGCACGAAGGTCTTCTTCGACAGCTTGCCGAGGAAGGCCGGGCCTTGGCGGGTTTGCTGCGCGAGGCCGTCGGTCGCGAGCGCCACGGCTTGCTCGAAAGGCAATTCGTTGGCGACGACCGTGGCCTTGGGCGGCTCGGCGCAGCCGGTGAGGGCGAGCATCGTCACGGCGGACGACGCGGCGAACAGGCCGAACGAGAGGGCCGACACCGATACGGCAGATGCGAGCGTGCGGCGGCTCGGGGTGGCGTTGAGCGAGGCGGTTGAAATCATCGGCATTCCCTTCGCAAAAAAGCGGCCTCGCTCGCGGTCAAGGGTTCGAGGGAGGCCTTTTGCAGAATATCACTGCACTGTGATCGGGTGGCCGAGGTGTCGGGCTTGGGCGCGGTCTCGGCGGGGCGGGACGTGGGCTCGCGCCTGGGCTTGGCGGTGGATACGGCGGAAGATGCAGGTGCGCGCGGTGCGGGGACGGAAGCGGCCTGCGATGCGGGTTGCGGCGCGCTGGGCGCGGGAGTTGTGGGAGACGCAGCGGGTGACGGCGTTGGCGCCGTGACGGGCGGCGCTGTCGGCACCGGCGTCGTGACCGTTGTGGGTGCTGCGGCGGAAGCTGGCGCGGCAGACGCTGCGGATGAAGCCGGCCGCGCCGCATCGGGCAAGGCCGACGGCGCGCGCCGGGTGAGCACGTAGAGGAACGCGCCGATCAATGCAGCCGCTGCGAGTGAAGCCACGATGGCGAGGGGCGCCTTGCGCGAGCGTGAAGCGACTGGCGTCGATGGGGAGGTGGGCGCGGGTGGCGGCGCTTCTACCGGCGGTGGCGACCAGGCCGGCGTCTGCGCGGCTACGGACGGCGCTTGTGCGATGGGACTGGGCTCTGCCGTGAGGCCCGCTGGTGAGTCGGCGGCCGGTACGACGACAGGCGGCGCAACCAGCGGGGCCGCTGGCAGAGCAGCGGGCGGTGCCGCAGGCAGCAAAGCGCTAATCGGCGCTTGCGTTGGCACCGCTTCCGGCACCGTCACCGGCGCGGGAGCCGATGCCGGCGACGTGGCCTGAAACCGCGCCGTGGCCGGCCGAACGATCGTCGTGCCGAGCATCGACGAATCCGGCGCGAAGGTCACCCCCGCCCCCGGCACGGGCGGCGGCAGCGTCACCTGAGGCGGTGACCACATCCCCGGCGGCAGCGTCGCCTGGAAACCCTCCGGATCGAGCGCCGACGAGGCCGTCTCCGCAAACCCGACCGCAGGCGGCGCCGACGAGCTTCGCCCATCGAGCAGATCGCGAAACTCCGCCACGCTTTGTGGCCGGTCCTGTGGGCGCACCGAAAGCGCCTTGTCGATCGCGTGCAGAAACGGCTCGCTGTACAGCCCGCTCGCGGCGGTGTTCAGCGGCTCCAGCGCATCGGCCATGAGCCGCTCCACCGACGACATCGGCGGCTTGCCCTGGATCGCGAAGTAGACGACGCAGGCCAGCGCGTAGAGGTCGGTCCAGGCGCCCTGCGCCATGGTGGCCACATCGCCGTATTGCTCGATGGGTGCATAGCCGGGCTTGAGCACGACGGTGAGCGCGTGCGTCATGTCGCCGATGACGCGGCGGGCGGCGCCGAAGTCGAGCAGCAGCGGGCCGGTGGCGGTGAGCAGGATGTTGTCGGGCGCAATGTCGCGGTGGTAGCAGCGCGCGGCGTGCATCACCGCCAGTGCATCGAGCAGCGGGCGCAGCCAGGCACGCAGCTCGGCTTCGCTCGCCGGCCGGCCCATCTGCGCGAGCGCGTGCTTGAGCGTGGGCCCTTCGTAGTACGGCATCGCCATGTAGGCCGTGCCGTTCTCTTCCCAGAAGCGGTAGACCTTGACGAGCGACGGGTGGTCGAAGCGCGCCAGCAGCCGCGCCTCGTTGACGAAGCTGCGCAGGCCGGCGCCGAAGGTCTCGAGGTGCCGCTCCGACTTGACGATGACCGTGAGCGACGCCACCGCGCGCGAGGCCATCGACGACGGCATGTATTCCTTGATCGCCACGCGCCGCAGCAGCGAATGGTCGTAGGCCAGGTAGACGACGCCGAAGCCGCCTTCGCCGATCAGCCCGGTGATCTCGAAATCGCGCAGCCGCGTGCCGACAGGCAGCGTGTGAGATGACGCCGGCGACGCCGGATGGGCCGGGGGTGGCGGGCCTGCCGCGTTCACCGTGTCAGGCCGCGGGCGATGCCGCTGCCGACGCCGATTCGCGCCGGCCGAACATGCCCCAGCCTTGCATCGAGAGCACCACCTCGCCGTCCTGGTTCATCACCTCCCAGCCCGACCGGATCAGCCCGACGCTCGGCCGGCTGTTCATGGGCCGCGCTTCGAGCACGGTCAGGCGCATGCGGAGCACATCGCCGGGGTAGACGGGCTTCTGCCACTTGAGGTTGTCGATGCCGGGCGAGCCCAGGCTGCTGGATTCGAGCAGGTACTCGTCGCACATCATGCGCATCGACATCGCGCACGTGTGCCAGCCGCTGGCCGACAAGCGCCCGAACAGCGAGGCCTCGGCCGCTTCGTCGTTGAGGTGGAAGGGCTGCGGATCGAACTGCTGCGCAAAGGCCAGCACCGCCTCGCGCGTGACCGCCATGGCGCCGAACTCGCGCACATTGCCGACCGGAAAATCTTCCCAGTACCAGCGGACGTTGCGGCGCGGGGCGGATGAAGTGGGCGTGCTCACGGTGGCGGGGGCTCCTGGCGGCGGGGAAGCGGGGAGGATAGCGAGTCGTCGGCGGTGGTGCTGTCGAACACCAGTTCGGCGGCGGCCAGGTCCTCGAGGGCGGTGCCCACCGATTTGAAGAGGGTGATCTCATCGGCGGCTTGCCGGGCGTGCTGGGCAGAGTGGCCGTGGCACAGGTCGGCCAGCGTTCCTTGCAGCGCCGACGCCTCGAACGCACCCTCGGCGATGGCGCCCAGCACGTCACCCGATTTGGCGAGCGCCTCGGTGGTGTCCACGAAGACCCGGGCGCGCGCGAAGCACGCCGCGTCGGCCTCGCGCATCTGCGGCGTGAAGCTGCCGATCAGGTCGAGGTGCGCACCGGGCTGCAGCCACTCGCCGCGGATGAGCGGGGCGGTCGAAAGCGTGGCGCAACTGACGATGTGGGCCTGGTGCACGGCGGCTTTTAGATCGGTGGTGGCTTGTGCTTCGAAGCCGTTGGCGCGCAGGCTCGCAGCCAATGCTTCGGCCGAGGCCGGGCTGCGGTTCCAGACGCTCACTTGCTCGATGGGGCGCACGGCGGCCATGGCACCGGCCATCAGCGCGGCCACGCGGCCGGCGCCGACGATCAGCAGCCGGCTCGCATCGGCCCGCGCCAGGTACGAGGCGGCGAGCGCCGATGCGGCAGCGGTGCGGCGCGAGGTGATCTCATTGCCATCGATCTGCGCCAGCGGCTCGCCGGTGGTCGCGTCGAACAGCAGGTAGGTCGAATGCAGGCCGGGTTTGCCGAGGGCACTGTTGCCGGGGAAGATCGTCACCGTCTTGATGCCCAGCCGCGCGCCGACGCGCCAGGCCGGCATCAGCAGCACGGTGCCGGCCTCGGCGATGCGGTGGGTGTGTCGCAAAGGCACTTCGCAGTCAGCGACGAAGAGGCTGCGCAGCGCCGCGATCAGTGGCGGGAAGGCGAGGCGGCGGCGGGTGGTCTCGGAATCGATGATGCGCATGGCGTGCGCCGTGGCGAGGGGCCGGCGGCGGCGCCAGTATCGCCTTGCATTCGGGATGCTCGGCGCGCCGTTTGCGGGCCGGCCACGCGGCGTGTCAGCGCGCTGTGGCGGCACCGAAGAAGTGACGAAACACATCGGGCTCATGGACCTCGCGCGTGGCCAGGCCGCCATCGAGCATTTCCTGGTACGGCTGGGCGGGTTCGTCGAGCGTGGCGGGCACGGTGCTGTCCCAAGCCGAATCGAAGGCCGAAGAGGCTTCGAAGTCGGGGTCGCGCTCGATGCGTTCCGTGCGCGTCGTCGTCGCGTTGCTGCGCGTGACGAGGCGCTGCGCCAGTGAGGGCGTTTCTTCCCAATCGACGCCGCCGCCATAGGCCACGGCGCGATGGTTCGCGGCGAAATACTGTTTGGGTTGGGCTTGGTTCATGGGAAGGGCTGGCGGTGGCGAGATCGGAAGCTGAAGGTTAGAGGCGCCACCGCCCCGCCCAAACCGCGAAAAGCCGTGGATCGGCGCGCCACTTCGTCGGCGTGGTGAAGTTGTCGTGGCGGGCGGTGATGCGCTTCGCGCCAGAATGCGGGCCATGCCGCGACTGACCTCCGCCGATTCCCCGCCCGCCACTGAAACCACGGCCTCAGCGCCCGCTCGACCTGCGGCCCTGCGTGTGCGCGGCATCCCCGTCGACCCCCAAAAGTTCGCTGTCGACGTGCACCCCAGCCGCATCGACGGCCAAGGCGCCTTCGCGGCTGAAGCCATTCCCGCGCGCCGCAAGATCGGTGAAATCCGCGGTGAGGCCATCAGCGTGCGCGAGGCGCGGCGGCGCGCCAAGGGCCAAGCGCGGATCATGATCGTCGAGTTGAGCGAGCGCCGTGCGATCGACGCCTCGCAGTCCAGCGACTCACTGCGCTTCACCAACCATTCGTGCCAACCGAACGCGGTGCTGCGCATTCGCCAGGGACGCGTCGAGTTTTATGCGATGCGAGAGGTGACTGTCGGCGAGGAGATCACCGTCAACTACGGCGAGACGCACCACGACGGCAAGCTGCGCTGTCGCTGTGGCGCGGAGGGTTGCGTCGGCGCGTTGTAACTGGGTTCAGCGCAACACGACTGGCGTGCCCTGCTGCAAACCGCGCTGCTGCAGTTGCCAGGTTCGCAGCATCTCGTGGCGCGTGTAAGGCGCGCTCCGCCCCGAGAGCACCAGCGAAATCCGCGTCACCAGATCGTGCGTGCGCGAAGGCGGCGCGTTGACGCCCAGCACCAGCACCGAGACGACCAACGCCACCGGCAACCACGCCGGCATGCGGATGGCCGGTGTGTGCGCCATGGCGATGGCCGCCGCGCCCGCGCCACCGCCCAGCAGCAAGCCCGCAACCACTTCCGACGGCGAGTGCGCGCCCACCATTACCCGCGATATGCCGACCCCCAGCGCCAGCAGATAACCCAGCGCCAACGCCGCGCGCTGCCAGCCCACGGAGCGGGCCGAGTTGAGCACCAGGAACAGCAGCGGATACACCACCGCCGCGAACATCGCATGGCCCGACACGCCGGTGAAATCGAGTGGCGCCCAGCCCAGGCCATAACCGATGAACGCGATCTTGGTCGCGGTGGTGATGCTCACAGCCAGCACCATCATGCCCAGCCACCACCACACCAGCAGCCGCGCCGCCGGCCGGTGCGCCAGCCACAGCAGGAGCGCCAGCGCCGCGGGCAGCATCACCTGCGCCTCGCCGAGACGGGTGATGGCGTGCCAGAACGGGCTGTAGGGGAGAAGGAATGTAGGCATTGGGAGGGGGAATGCTAGCGGCAGGCGGTGAAGCAAGGGCCATGCGAGGCAAGGGCCAAGCACAAGACGGAGACTTCGGAACTTAGTTCCCGCAACTTGAGCGGCGCGGTTACCTTGAGCGGGCTGGCGTCAAGGCTTGCTGGCCTTCGTCGGCGGCAACAGGCGCCGTGCATGGAGCACGGCTCAAGACCTCGATCCGTTCCTTCGTCTCTCGATAAAGGACGATGTAGTTGCGCGTGACGATCATCTCGCGCATGCCTTTCACCCGCGTCGATGCCTTGTAAAGTTTTGGATGATCCGGCAGCTTGGCCGCCTTGGCCTCGATCTCGTCTTTCAGTGCCTGGGCGGCGTCGGGGTTGTCATCGGCGATGTGGGCCACGATGTTCAGCAGGTCGACCAGCGCATGCGCGCGCCATTCAAGCCGCGGTTTTTCTCGCATGTTTTTTGCGCCGCGCATCGATCACGGCCTGGGCATCGGCCATCGCTTGGTCGTGGGAAACGCTGGGCGCCGGGTCGGCCAGCGATGCGGCTGCTTTTTGCCGCATCCAGTCGGCTTGTGCCTTGGCCTCGAAGGCGCTTCGCATGCGCTGCGATGAGTCGGGCCGCGCCCGGGCGGTCTGGAGCGCGTGCGAGTCGAAATCGCCGGCATCGACGTGATATTGCGAAATGCCGAGGCCCTTGAGATAGCTCACCAGTGTTTCGAACTTCCTGAAGCTGCGGATCGTGCCGCGCCGGGCGGCCAGCGCGCGCCGCGTCGTGCCGTACTTGACGATGATTTCCCAGCCGCCGGCGTGCCCGACCACATCGGCACCGCGAACGGCGCCAGCCTCGACGAGCCGTTCCAGCGTCAGGTGGTCGATCGTTCCTGCTGTCTCTGCCATGGCGATTGCTTCCCCTTGGGTCGATCCCGATCATTGATTATGCGTGCTGCCAATCAATCACAAATTGGTAACGCTTCATCGAGCGCGTCACGCGATTCGCAAGGGAGCAACGGCCAGGCCCGTTCGCTCGACGCACCAGCGCTCGGCCAAAATGCGGCCTCGCATGGAAACCATTGCTGTCATCGATTTCGAAACCACCGGCATGTCGCCCGGGCAGGGCTCGCGTGCGACCGAGATTGCGGCCGTGCTGGTGCAGGGTGGGCAGATCGTGGGGCGCTTCCAGAGCCTGATGAACAGCGGGGCGTGGGTGCCGCCGTTCATCGAGCAGTTGACCGGCATCAGCAACCGCATGCTGCAGGCGGCGCCGCCCGCCCGCGCGGTGATGCACGAGGTGATCCGCTTCACCAAGGGCTGCCCGCTGGTCGCGCACAACGCGGCCTTCGACCGCGGCTTCTGGCAGGCCGAGGCCGAGCGTGCCGAGTGCGAACCCGATGCGGCGCACCAGTTCGCCTGCACGATGCTGCTCTCGCGCCGGCTTTACCCGCACGCGCCCAACCATCGGCTGGGCACGCTGGTCGCGATGCACGCGTTGCCGCAAACCGGCCGCGCCCACCGCGCGCTGGCCGATGCCGAGATGACGGCGCATCTTCTGGTGCGCATGCAGCGCGACGTGCGCGAGCGCTTTGCCGCCGAACTGGCCGAGCAGGCCGTGTCGCACGCGCTGTTGGCGCGGCTGCAGCGGGCCAAGAAGGAGGCGTTGGCGCAGTGTGTCGTCGGCCCGCAGGCCGCGCCGATGCGACGTGGCCGCACGGTGGCCCCGAAATTCACGCGGAGCCGCGTGGTGTGACGCAGCCCGGCGCGGCGGGTTCGCCCGCGTCGCCTGCTGCATCGGTCGACGAGACCCCTGCTGGCTTGATCGTCGGCGCGGAAGCCCGTCCGCAGTCGGCTTTCGCGCCGCTCCCGCGCGCCTTCCGCCAACTCCTCGCCGCCGAGTTGGTCTCGCTCTTCGGCTCGCTGGTCGGCCGCACGGCGCTGCCTTTCGTCGCGATCCTGTTTCTCGACGCGCGGCCGATGGCCGTCGCGCTCTTGGGCGTGGCCGACATCGTGGCCGGCTTTGCGAGTGCGCTGCTGCTGGGCGCGTGGGTCGATCGCTGGCCCAAGCGCCGCACGATGCTCGTCGCCGATGTCGCCCGTGCCGTGCTGATGGCCACCGTGCCGCTCGCGGCGTGGCTGGGCTTCCTGAGCATGCCGCTGCTGTTCGCCGTGGCGCTTGGCTGTGGTGTGCTCGGTGTGGCGTTCGAACTGGCGTATGCCGCCCTGCTGCCTCGGCTGGTCGAACCCGCTGCGCTGCTTCACGCCAACAGCCGCGTCGCTGCCGGCAGCGCGGTGGTGGAAACCGCTTCGTTCGGGCTCGGCGGCTGGCTGGTGCAGTGGCTGAGCGCGCCGCTCGCGGTGCTGGTGGATGCGGTTTCGTTCGCCGTCTCGGCGCTGCTCGTGTGGCGGGCGAAGGTGCCGGCGGATGGCGGCGGAGCGAGCGCCGCAGCCCCCTCGGTCTGGCGCGAGGCCAGCGAGGGCATCCACGTGATCCGGCGCGATCCCATCCTGCGCGCGCTCGCGGCTGTCGAGTTCTTCGTGGCCGCTGGTTCGGCGATGTACGGTGCTGTATTCCTGCTGTTTCTGTCGCGTGAACTGCACTTTGCGCCGGGCGTGCTCGGGCTGATCTTCGCGGTGGGCGGCCTTTCGTCCTTCGCCGGCGCGATGCTCGCCGAAAAGCTCGGCCGCCGCTGGCCCGCAGGCCCGCTGATGATCTGCGGGCTGGCGCTGATGGCGGCCTCGATGTTCTTACCCGCCTTGGCGACGAGCGTCGGCATCGTCGGCATCCTGCTGCTGATCGGGCAGCAGGCCGTGGGCGATGGCGGCTTCACGCTCTACCAGATCAACGACACCGTGCTGCGGCAAACGCGCGCGCCGCCAGAGGCGCTCGCACGTGTGGTGGCGGGCATTCGCTTCGTCGGTCTGGCGGCGATGCTGATGGGCGCGGTGGCAGCCGGGTGGCTGGCCGAATTGGCGAGTGCGCGCGCCGCGATCGTCGTAGCTGCCTGCTGCGCCACGGTGGCCGTGGCGGCAGCACTGGCCTCGAAGCTGCGAGGGCTTGGCAGCGACCCGCCTGAGGCGCCCGAACCGCATTGAGACAACCCCAGCGCCCGCCCGTGACCCTGCATGGGCAGAATCGCCCATTCCACCCTTTGCCGGAGCCATCCACCCCCGATGTTCATCCTCAACCGCGCCTCTTTCCGCCAGTTGCTCGTCGTCGCCTTCCTGCTGGTGCCGGCCTTGCTGGCGGTGGTGTCGGTGCGCGGGCTGTACACGCTGGAGCGGCTGATGATCGAGACGCGTCAGGGCGCAGAGCATGCGGCGCGGGATTCGGGCAATGTGCAGCGGCTGAGCGAACGCAGCGTGACGATGGAGCGGGCGGCGCGGCAGTTCCTGGTGCTGGGCGATACGGCGCTTCGCGACCGCTTCGACACCGCCGCGCGCGAAGCCGCCGACGCCATCGCCCAGCTCGGCAACAGCCCGCCCCCGGATGCGCTCTTGAAGAACTGGCACGCGCAGCTCGACACGCTGCGTGCACTGATGAGCGGCTCGCCATCGACCGCCGCCGAGCGCGATGTGGCCATCACCAACGGCTTTCGCGACTTGGGCCAGACCAACACCGAAATTGCCGACCACGTGCAGCGCATGAGCGAGGCGCGCAACCAGGCGCTGCAATCACAGCTCGAAGACGGCCGCCGCGCGCTCGGCCAACGGGTGATCGCGGCCATCGCGCTCGCGGCGCTGCTGGCCATCGGCTTCGCGGTGTGGCTGGCGCGGCCGCTCAAGCGGCTCGAATCGGCGATCGTCGCGCTCGGCGAAAACCGCATGGACGACGCGATCGACATCCCCGGCCCCTCCGACCTGCGCGACCTCGGCCGCCGGCTCGATTGGCTGCGGCTGCGGCTCTCCGAACTCGATTCCGACAAGGCGCGTTTCCTGCGCCATATCTCGCACGAGCTGAAGACGCCGCTGGCCGCGCTGCGCGAAGGCGTGGCGCTGCTCGAAGAAGGCGTGACCGGCGCGCTCAGCGAGCCGCAGCGCGAGGTGGCGCGCATCCTGCGGCAGAACACGGCGGCGCTGCAAAGCCAGATCGAGGACCTGCTGCGTTTCAACGCCGCGGCGTTCGAGGCACGCCGACTGGTGCGGCGCCGTTACGATCTGTCGATGCTCGCGCATCAGCTTGTCGATGAGCAACGTTTGCAATGGCAGGCGCGTCGATTGCAAGTGAACGTGACGCCCGGCCCTGTCTGGGCTGAGGTCGATCCCGACAAGCTCGGTGTGGCCCTCGGCAATTTGCTGTCCAATGCGATCCGTTTCAGCCCCTTGGAGAGCACCATCCAGTTTGCGTTGTCTACCAGCACCTCAGGCGTGCAGATCGACATCATCGATGCCGGCCCCGGCGTGGCCCCGGAAGACCGTTCGCGCGTTTTCGAGCCGTTCTATCGGGGCGAGCGGCAGCCAGAGGGCGCGTTGCGCGGCACGGGCATCGGCCTCTCGATCGTGCATGAATACGTGGCGGCGCATGGGGGGCGGATCGAGTTGCTGGCGGAGACGGAAGGGGCGCATTTCAGGATTTCGTTGCCGAGTGCGCATCATCATGATTGAGGCGCGTGCGGGCAGCGTTCGGGCTGGCTCGGGTCACGGCACCGAGCGTGCTGGCACTTCGACAGGCTCAGTGCGAACGGAGTGGGGATGGGCACGGGCTCGGGCATGGGCATGGGCGCGCACATCGCGCGTCTCCCCCCACCCGCTCGGGCTGAGCCTGTCGAAGCCCTTCCCCTGGTCGCGCCTGCCTTGCATCGCCGCGGCAATGCTCCTCAGCGCCTGCGAAACCATCAAACCCCCCCCCCCGCCGCCGACGCCGCCCGAGCCCATCATTCGCGAAGTGCAAGTCCCCGTCGAAGTCTTCATCAAGGTGCCCGACGTGAGCCCGGCAGACAGCGCCGCGCGCAACTTCTTCGCCTACTTCGAGCGCGCGCGCCAAATGGCGCCGGCCGAGCTGGGCCGCGAGTTTCAGCGGCTGGACCCCCCGACCAGCGCCGCGGCCATCCTGGAGATGGCGACCGCGCTCGGCCAGACGCGCAACCCGAGCGACACCGTGCGCGCCCTCGGCCTGCTCGAACCGCTGCTCAAATCGACCGACCCGCAGATGGCGCCGTACCAGCCACTCGCCCGCCTGCTGGCCGCGCGCTACAACGAGCAGCGCCGGCTCGAAGACCACATCGAGCGGCAGAACCAGCAGCTCAAGGACAGCCAGCGCAAGCAGGACCAGCTGACGCAGCAGCTCGAAGCGCTGAAGGCGATCGAGCGCAGCCTGACCGCGCGGCGCAGCGCGGCGGCGAGCGCGCCGGCCGCGTCGGCCAACGGCGGCAAGGTGGCGCCATGACGAAGCGTGAGCCAGGACGATGAGCGCACACGTCCTCCTCGTCGACGACGACGCCGACCTGCTGCGCCTGCTCTCCATGCGCCTCACCGCCGCCGGCTACCGCGTGACGGCCGTCGGTTCGGCCGAAGCCGCGCTGGCGCAGCTCGCCATCGAGCGCCCGCAGCTCGTGGTGAGCGATGTGCAATTGCCAGGCATGGACGGTCTCGCGCTCTTCGACGAAATCCGCAAGAAGCATTCGGCGCTGCCGGTCATCCTGCTGACGGCGCACGGCACCATTCCCGATGCCGTCGAAGCCACGGCGCGCGGCGTCTACACCTACCTCACCAAGCCCTTCGACGGCCTGGCGCTGCTCGACAAGATCGCGCAGGCGCTGGCGCTCTCGGCGCCGGCCGGGGCGGGCAGCGAGCAGAACGAAGCCTGGCGCGCGCCCATCGTGAGCCGTTCGGCGCGCATGGCCGAGCTGCTGACCGAGGCCAAGATGGTTGCCCGCTCGGATGCGAGCGTGTTGATCCGCGGCGAGAGCGGCAGCGGCAAGGAGCTGCTTGCGCAGGCCATCCACCAGGCGAGCCCGCGCGCGGCACGGCCCTTCATCGCGGTCAATTGCAGTGCGATTCCCGAGGCGCTGCTCGAATCCGAACTCTTCGGCCACATGAAGGGCGCTTTCACCGGCGCCGTGGCCAACCACCGCGGGCTCTTCCAGGCGGCCGATGGCGGCACGCTGTTCCTCGATGAAATCGGCGACATGCCGCCCGCGCTGCAGGTCAAGCTGCTGCGCGTGCTGCAGGAGCGCTCGGTGCGGCCGGTGGGCGCGAGCCAGCCGATTCCGATCGACGTGCGCGTGCTCTCGGCGACCCACCGCGACCTGGAAGCTGCCATGGCGCAGACGCAGTTTCGCGAAGACCTCTACTACCGGCTCAACGTCGTCACGCTCAGCCTGCCGACGCTGGCCGAGCGGCGCGAAGACATCCCGCTGCTCGCCAACCACTTTCTCGCCAAGCTGGCCGAGAAGTACCAGAAGCGCCTCAACGGCTTCGCGCCCGAGGCGTTGCGCGCGCTCGCCATGGCCGCCTGGCCCGGCAATGTGCGCCAGCTCTACAACGTGGTCGAGCAGGTGTGCGCGCTCACCACCACGCCGTTGATCCCGCTCGCGCTGGTTCAACGTGCGCTGCGCGTGCCGACGGTCGAGGTGCTGAGCTTTGCCGACGCGCGCCAGCGCTTCGAACGCGACTACCTCGTCGGCCTGCTGAAACTCACCGACGGCAACGTCGCGGACGCCGCTCGCCTGGCCGAACGCAACCGCACCGAGTTCTATCGCCTGCTGCAAAAGCACGGTTTGACGCCCGGCGTGTTCCGCGCTGAGGGCGCTTTGGGTGAAGGACCTGTCGCCGATTAGCGACGCGCTGACGCCCGGTAGCGCCGGGCTGTCGCACTCCTGCGAAGGGGTTTGTCGCCGATCAGCGACGCTTTCGGGACTTTCACTGCTTCTGGCGGTTGGGCGCACCTTCGAAAACGCCTTGAAACACGCCTAAGTCATTGATTTTCAAGACAAAACACGGCATGGCACGGCCTTTGCGCTAAGAGCCCCAAGAGGACGGGTTTCCACCTATCCACTGCCGCAAGAGATGTCGGTTCTGTCCGACAGCCGATCGGGCCGACAGCCGCTCAGCAGCGTCTGCCCGGTGTCGTTCACTCAGGCGTCGGTTGATTTCCCGATCTTTGTTTTTTTGCTCAGGACACCACTGCCTTGTCGATTGCTGCCTCATTGCCGAATGTTTCGAACGCGCACCACGCTGCCAAGCTGGCTGCGGCCGTGCTGTGGGCGGTGTTCGCTGCCGGCCAGGCGAATGCGTTCGGCTTCGACGACGTGTCAGCTCTCGCGCAAGCCGAGTCCAAGACCGACTACCGCGCGCCTGCTCCCATCTCCGACCAGCTCGCCTCGCTGACGTACGACGCCTACCGCGACATCCGCTACCTGCCGGCACGCGCCGTGTGGCGTGCCGATGCGCTGCCGTTCGAAGTGATGTTCTTCCACCCGGGTGGCCCGTCGAAAGCGGCGCCCGTGCAGATCAGCGAAATCTCGCCCACCGGCGTGCGCGAGATCCGCCTCGATCCGCAGGACTACCACTACGGCAAGAACACCTTCGTGCCGGCCAGCTGGGGCCCCATCGGCCACGCCGGCTTTCGCGTGCACTACCCGCTCAACAACGCTGCGTACAAGGACGAGCTGATCACCTTCCAGGGCGCCAGCTACTTTCGCGCGCTCGGCCGTGGGCAGCATTACGGCCTCTCGGCGCGCGGCTTGGCGATCGACACCGTGAGCGGCACCGGCGGCGAAGAGTTTCCGGTCTTCAAGGCGTTCTGGATCGAGCGCCCGACGCCCGATGCCAAGGTGCTCACCGTCTACGCGCAGCTCGATTCGAAGCGCGCGACCGGTGCTTACCAGTTCACGCTGCGCCCCGGCGACGAGACCATCGTCGATGTGCACGCCCGTCTGTTCCTGCGCGCGACCGCCACGCCGATCACCACGCTCGAGATCGCCCCACTGACCAGCATGTTCCAGCACGGCGAAAACGCGCCGCGTGCTGGCGAGTTCCGCCCCGAAGTGCACGATTCCGACGGCCTGATGGTCGCGACCGCCGATGGCGAATGGCTGTGGCGCCCGCTGATCAACCCGAACCGCGTGCGCACGAGTTCGTTCTCGATGACCGGGCTCAAGGGCTTCGGCCTGATGCAGCGCGACCGCTCGTTCGCGAGCTACGAAGACATCGAAGCGCGTTATGACCGCCGCCCCAGCGCCTGGATCGAGCCGCAAGGTCCGTGGGGCGCTGGCCGCGTCGAACTGGTCGAGCTGCCCACGCCGGATGAGACGCACGACAACATCGTCGCCTACTGGGTTCCTGCGCAAATGCCGGCAGCCGGCCAGCCGCTGGACCTGAGCTACGCGATCCACTGGCAAGGCGAGTTGCAGCAGCGCCCCCCCAGCGCGTGGACGGTGCAGTCGCGCGTGGGCGCCGGCTACGGCGGCCTGGCCAAGAACGAAACCCAATACGTCATCGACTTTGCCGGCCCTTCGCTCACCGCGCTGGCCGGCGACGCGAAGGTGCAAGCGGTGGTCACCGTCGACGCCAACGCCAAGCTGATGGAACAAAACGCCTACCGCAACGATGTGACGGGCGGCTACCGCATGACTCTCCGCATCCAACGAATCAATGTCACGCAGCCCGTCGAACTGCGTGCCTTTCTCAAATCCGACAACAACGCACTGACCGAAACATGGACCACTCTGATTCAACCCGATTGAACCGGCCCGTCGGGTCGGCGTTGCACCGCATCTTCGGCGCGCAAGCGGCGGCCCACGAGCGCTCTGCGCCGGGCCGTGACGGCAGCGCGCCGCCCATCAACCGTGGCTCGATGGTGCCGCGCCCCTGGCTGGGCTTCCGCGCAGGTGTGAAGCTGGCCCTGGCGCAGCGCTTCGGCTCGGCCCCTGCGGATGCTGCCGGCGAATTTGCCGACACGACCCCGCACGAGGCCTGGGAACACGCCGCCGCCCGCCGCCGCAGCACGCTGCTATGGCTGGTAGGCGCATCGGGCATCGGCGCGGCCGCACTGCTCGCCAGCGCGCAACCGATGTTCGACCACCCGGTGCTCCGCGTGATCCAGGTGGCGCTGTTCGCGCTGCTGTTCACCTGGGTCTCGGCCGGCTTCTTCACGGCGATGATGGGCTTCGTGGTGCAGCTCCGCGGCGACAGGCACGGCCTCTCGCTCGATGCCGTGCGCAACGCACCCATCGCCTCGGATGCCCGCACGGCGGTCATCATGCCGATCTGCAATGAGCAGGTTTCGACGGTGTTCGCCGGCCTGCGCGCCACCTGCGAATCGCTCGCCACCACCGACCACGCAGGCCTGTTCGACGTGTACGTGCTCTCCGACACCAGCGACCCCGAACTGCGCACCGCAGAACTGGCTGCCTGGGCCGAGCTGCGCGACACGCTGGCAGCAGACAACGCCGACGTGCGCATCTACTACCGCTGGCGCCAGCGCCGCGCGCACCGCAAGTCGGGCAACGTGGCCGACTTCTGCCGCCGCTGGGGCAAGAACTACCGCTACATGGTCGTGCTCGATGCCGACAGCGTCATGAGCGGCGACTGCATGCAGAACATGGTCCGCCTGATGGAAGCCCATCCCAAGGCCGGCATCATCCAGACCGCTCCTCAAGCCAGTGGCCTGGAAACCGTACACGCGCGCGCCCAGCAGTTCGCCGGCCGCACGACGGGCCGCCTGTTCACCACCGGCATGCAGTACTGGCAGCTCGGCGAATCGCACTACTGGGGCCACAACGCGATCATCCGCGTCGAGCCCTTCATGAAGCATTGCGCGCTGGCCGCGCTGCCGGGCAATGGCGGCTTGTCTGGCGACATCATGTCGCACGACTTCGTCGAAGCCGCGCTGATGCGCCGCGCCGGTTACCACACGTGGTTGGTGCCTGATCTCGCCGGCAGCTACGAACAGCAGCCGCCCAACCTGCTCGAAGAATTGAAGCGTGACCGCCGCTGGTGCCAGGGCAATCTGCAGAACGCCCGCCTGATGGCCGAACCCGGCCTGCACCGCGTGCACCGCGCCATGCTCGCCACTGGCGCGATGGCTTACCTCTCGGCTCCGTTGTGGTTGGGCTCGGTGTTGCTGGGCGCTGCGGTGTGGCTCTTCAGCGGCAGCAGCAACGTCGTCTTCCAGCACGGCCTGCCGATCGAAATGATCGCGCTGTGGGCCTGCACGGTGACCATGCTCGCCCTGCCGCGCATCCTCGGCGTGGTGACGATCGCGCTCAAGGGCGAACAGCATCTGTATGGCGGCACGGCCGCGCTCGCCAAGGGCGCGTTCCTCGAAGGCCTGCTCTCGATGCTGCAAGCGCCGGTCCGCATGATCGCGCACTCGATGTTCGTGATGGTGGCCTTGACCGGCCTCAAGCTCGAATGGAAGTCGCCCCCGCGGGAAGCCGCTGCGGTGAGCTGGAACGACGCTGCGCAAAGCCTCGCGCCGATCGCCGGTGTGGTGCTCGCGCTGCTGGTCCTGGCACTGATCTTCGCCCCGGCTGCTGCGCTGTGGCTCGCTCCGGTCGGCCTGCCGCTGCTGTTGGCCATGCCACTCTGCGTGCTGACCAGCCGCGCCGGCTTCGGTTCGAAGGTGCGTTCGATGGGCCTGCTGGTGACGCCTGAAGAAGCCTCGACGCCGGCCGTGCTGCGCAAGGCCTGGGACTACGCCGAAGCCGCCACGCCCGCGCCTGAGTGGCACGAAGTGGTGGCCAACCCGTGGCTGTTCGACGTGGTGCACCAAGCCATGGGCCCGCGTGACACCGCCCGCGGCAGCCGTGGCCGCGAGCGCACCCGCCTGGTCCATCGCCTGGTCTTCGGCCATGGCGTGGACAAGGGCCTGACGACGAGCGAGCGCATGCGCCTTCTCAGCGAACCGCAAACGATCGTGCATCTGCGCGAAGAGCTGGCAGCGAATTCGGACTTCGGTGTGGATGCGCAAGAGCAAGCCGAGGCGATGTTCGGCAGGCATCTGCAGCGCGCTTGATGCGTTGTTGATTCAGACCTGACGCGCGGCTGGTTCGCCGACGCGCCTCCAAAAAAAGCCGGGCCTCGCGCCCGGCTTTTTCACGCTCGCTTGGCGTGGTTCAACGCTGCGGCCGAATGCGGTACACCGCGTTGTTGCGGTCCGCGCTCATGTAGATCGCGCCATCGGCGCCGACCGCTACGCCCGTCGGCACGTTCGGTGGCGGCAGGCCGGGGCTGGGCTCCAGGCCGATCGGCAGGTTCTCGGCGACGGTGCGGCGCGTGCCGGTGGCCGGGTCGATCTCGGTCAGCTTGCGCGCCATCGACTCGGCGACGATGAAGCTGCCCCATGGCGTTTGCGCAAGGCCTTCGGGCAGCGCGAGCTTGTCGGCGACCACCGTCTTGCGGCCGAAGTTCGGGCCCTCGGCCAGGTCGATGCGCGTGAGGTTGCCGCTGGCCTCGGTGACGTAGAGCGCGCCGTCGCGGCCGACGATCATCTGCACCGGCGTCATGCCCTCGGCGATCTTCTTGCGGTCTTCGAACTTCGCGCCGCTCGCGCGCCAGACCATGCCGCTGGCCAGCTCGCCGAACACCACGCTGCCATCGGGCAGAAAGGCCGCGTCCGTCGGCGCCTTCAGGCCGTGCAGCATGGCCGTGGTCTTGAGCGTGGCGCGGTCGACGATCTGCACCGTGCCGGTGAACCACGAGCTGAGTGCGAACTGCGTGGGCGATGCGCCGACGGCGAACGGGTACTCGAGGTCGGAGGCCTGCATGCGAAACACATCGCGTACCTCGCCGCCCTTCACGTCGACCGAGCGGAAGCCGAACACATCCGCCACCCAGAGCGTGTTGCCATCGAGCTTGATGCCGCCCGGCACTGCGAGCTTGCCGCTGGTCAGCGTGCGCGTCTTGGCGGTGGCCGGGTCATACGAGAGCACGGCGTTGTCGGCCATGTTCGAGACGTAGACCATGCCGTCGGGCGCGATGGCGAGGTTGTCGAGCGACGGCGAGAACGTGTGCATCACCGTCTTGCGGCCGGTGGTGAGATCGACTTTGCTCAGCTCACCGGTGCGCGTGTCCACCGCCCAGAGGTTGCCCTTGCCATCGAGGTTGGCCGCGGCCGGGATCTTGAACTCGCCGTTGATGATGGTGATGGCACCACTCGCCGGGTTCATCTTCACCACCTGGCCCTTGAACCAGAGCGGGCCGTAGATGAAACCATCCGGCCCGACCTCGAAGCCGTTGAAGCCGCCCATGTCCTTCGCGATGAGGCGTGGTTCGGCTTTGCCGGATACATCGATCTCCCACATCGCATCGCCCAGGAACACCTGCGACGCATAAAGTTTGCCGTTCTTCATGTCGAAGGCGAGCGAGTTGATGCCCGGGAGTTTTTGCGCCAGCATGCGGATCGGCGCCGCGTCGTTTTCGCGGTAGCGGATGATGCCTTGCAGGTACGAAGTCCACGCCAGCTCGCCACGCGGGCCGATCGCGATGTCGTCGGCCTGGCCTTCCGGCGCGCCGATGAACACTTTGGCCGCGCCGGTCGTGCGGTCCACTTCCCAAATGCTGTTGCCGACCACGCTGCCTGCCAGCAAGCGCCCCTTGGCGTCGATGGCCAGGCCGTGCACGCCAGCGAAAGCCGAAGGCGCGACCAGCACTTCTGGTTCGCCCCAAGCGGCGGGGCGCGTGGGCGGTGTGGTGGTGCAGGCGCCGAGCAGTGTGGCCACTGCCAGGCTGGCGGTGAGTGCGGCTTGTTTCCAACGTGATGTCATGGATGTCTCCTCTTGTTTTTGGAGAGACAAAGCTTAGCGAGGTGTCGCCGTGCCGGGGTCGCTCGGGTGACAAGGTGAGGGCTAGACTGAGGATCGAAAACCCGCATGTCGCGCCCAGATCTTTCCGATGGCCATCTTTCCGCAAGGCTTGTCCCACGTCGATTCACGCTGCAACGCAGGCGAGCGGCGCGTGTTGCATCAGATCAAGCGCTGCCTCGGTGACGACTACTGGGTGTGGCACGACATCCCGCTCGGGCCGCGCGCACGCCAGCCCGACTTCGTGGTGCTCAGCCCGCGCTGGGGCATCCTGCTGATCGAGGTGAAAGACTGGAAGCGCAGCACGCTCGTGGCCGCCACGCGCGATGCCGTCGAGCTGGCCACGCCGCGCGGTCGTGTGATGCAGGCACACCCGCTGCGCCAGGCGCGCGACTATGCGATGGAGCTGGTCGACCTCATGCAGCGCGACCCGGCGCTGGTGCATGCGCAGGGCCTGTTCAATGGCAAGCTGCTGTTCCCGTACGGGTGGGGCGTGGTGCTCTCGAACGTGAAGCGCGAAGAGGTCGCCGAGAGCGATTTCGACGAACTCTTTCCGATTCAACGAACCCTGCTGCGCGATGATCTCGACGCTGCCGTGGACGAAGGCGCCTTCCAGCAGCGGCTCTGGGGCATGTTCACGCTGCACTACCCGCACACGCTGACCTTGCCGCAGCGCGACCGCATCCGCTGGCACCTGTTTCCCGAGATTCGCCTGGCGCAGCAGGCCTCGCTGCTCGACGACGAAGGAGACGGCTCGGCGAACATCGCGCTGCCCGACCTGCTGCAGGTGATGGACTTGCAGCAGGAGCAGATCGCCCGCACGCTGGGCGAAGGCCACCGTGTGATCCACGGCGTGGCGGGCTCCGGCAAGACGATGATCCTGATCTTTCGCGCGCAGCAACTGGCGGCCGGCGCGAGTGCGGGCCAACCCATCCTCGTGCTCTGCTACAACAACGCGCTCGCGGCTCGTATCGACGCCCAGTTGCGCAGCCGCGGCGTGGACGAGCGCGTGAAGGTGCGCACCTTCCATGCGTGGTGCGAAGACCTCGTCCGCAGCTACCAGCTCGATGTACCCGCCGAGCGCCGCGCTGCCGACTACTGGGCCCTGCTCGCGAAGACGGTCGCCCGCGCCGTCGAAAGCGGCTTCGTGCCCGGCGGCCAATACACGGCGTTGCTGATCGACGAAGCGCACGACTTCGAGGACGCCTGGCTGCAGGTGGCCGCCCGCATGGTGAACCCCGATTCACGCTCGCTTCTGGTGCTCTACGACGACACGCAATCCATCTACCAGAAGAAGCGCAAGCGGTTCAACTTCGCGAGCGTCGGCATCGAAGCCGTGGGCCGCACCAGCATCTTGCGGATGAATTACCGCAACACCGCGGAGGTGCTGGCGGTGGCGCTGCAATGTGCGCAGCATTTGATCGGGGCGGAGCGGCGAGCTGCAGAGCCGGCGATGGATTCGTCATCGCCCGACACGGCCGACGCCGCGCTCGGCATGGAACACGTGCACCCCGATTCGGCCGGCCGTCGCGGCCCGATGCCGGTGCTCATCGAAGCCCGCCACGAACGCGACGAAGCCGAGGCCATCGCCCAGCGCATCGCCGACTCCCAGGCCAACGGCCGCCCGCTGCAAGAGATCGCCATCCTGCTGCGCACCCGCTTCCAGATGCCCGCGATCGAAGCCGCACTTCGTCGTCACAGCATCCCCTTCGCCAGCATGAACGACCGCCGCCTGCGCCCCGCCGACTGGGCTGCGGCCAGCGTCAAGATGATCACCCTGCACAGCGCCAAGGGCCTCGAATTCCCGCTCGTTTTCATCGCCGGCCTGCAAGCCATGCCGCACCGCGGCGAAGACCTCGACGAAGAGATCCGCCTGCTCTACGTCGGCATGACCCGCGCGACGCACGAACTCGTTTTCTCGGCGCACGGGCGGCCATCGGCGATCGTGGACAAGGTGCGCGAGGCGATCGGGGCAGTGGGGACGCGGTTTGCGCGGTCGGGGTGAAGTCGATGCGACGCTGCCGATATGTCGACCGCATCGACATGTCGTTCGGATATGTCGAAAAACACGCCGAATTTCGACATGTCGGCGCCCGTGCGTTCAACGCGGCAGTGTTGGGCTGCGCGCTTTCTGATCCGCATCCGTCAAGGTCCTCAAGAACGCCACCACATCCCGAATTTCCGCCTCGCTCAACGCCGGTGGCTCGCCGACCTTGCCACCGAAGGGTGCATCGGTGTTGACGTTGGCGTGGTACTGCGCAGGCAGGTCGTCGAAGCGCTTGGGCTGGCCGTTCTTCTCACGGCCGTACCAGCGCGCCGGGTCGGTGTCGCGTTGTACGTAGAAGCGCACGGCCTCGTCGAGGCTGTGGACCGCGCCGTTGTGGAAGAAGCTCTGGCGGACGGCGACGTTGCGGAGCGTCGGGGTGCGAAAGCGGCCGCAGTAGTCGGCGCGGGCGAGGTAGTCGGTGCGCAGCGGGCCGCAGAGGCCGAGGTCTGCGTACTGCCGGTCGCGGTTGGCGGCGATGTGGCGGTTGCGGGGCACGCCGATGGCGATGTGGCCGAAATCGGTGAAGAGGGGAACGGCGCCATCGAGCGTGGGTTCGCTCAGGTGGCAGGCGGCGCAGTTGCCTTTGGCCGCATCGTTGAAGAGCGCGAGGCCGCGCGCTTCCTGCTGCGTCAACGTGGCCTGGCCGCGCAGCACCGCGTCGTAGCGGCTGGTGTAAGGGTAGAAGTCGGCGGGTGATTGCTGGAAAACTTCGAGTGCCATCAGGGCGCTGTCGAAGGCGCGTGATGTTTCGTCGAACACATCGTGGCCGAAGGTCGCGCGGAACTCGTTCGCGTAGGTGCTGCGGCGCAGTTTGCTGACGACGGCTTCCGCACTGGCGTTGCCCATCTCGCTGGCCGAGAGCAGCGGCAGGCGGGCCTGGTCGTGGGCCGAATCGGCCCGGCCGTCCCAGGTGCGGCCACCGGTGGGGCCGGCATCGATGCTGTCGTCGCCTTCGTTTTCGTGGTGATGCTCGGTGAAGGCGGGCACGGTCTGCAGGTAGCGCAGCGACGGCGCGGCGCGTGTGCCGAGGCGGCTGCGCAGGTCGGCGCCGCCGGGCTGGACGGGCAGTGCATTCGGCGGGCCGTAGGCGTGGCGCGGGTCGTGGCAACTCGCGCAGGAGACGCGGCCCGAGGCCGACAGCGAGGCATCGAAGAACATCGCGCGGCCCAGCGTGGTGAGCTGCGCGACGGTCGGGCGCGTGCGGCCGGGCGCGGGCGGTGCATAAGGCGCGCCGAGGTGGGCCGGCGGCGTGTTGCCGGCCGCGTTCGCCAGTGGCGTGGGCCACATCCAAAAGGCGCACGCCGACACCGCCAACAGCGCGAGGGCGATCGGCCGAACGGTGCAATCACGGATGGCTCTGCGGGGCAGCATGGTGGAACAATACCCGACCTCCCGCGGACCACAGGCGACGACGATGAAACCAGCTACGACGACTCTTTCTGTGCTTTCCGCGCTGCTCACGGCCTGCGCTACCGCACCGGCTACAGATGCCTCTGGCATGACGCGCGGCACGGTCTTTGGTGTGACGAATGCCAAGGCGTGCCTCGACCACAACGGCAACGCGCGTTGCGACGACGGCGAGCCGGCCACCGCCGCCGACGCGAACGGCGCCTTCGCCCTGCCCGGTGCCGGTGCCGTGATCGCCGAAGCCGCCACGCCGTATGGCCCCGTCGTGCTGCGTGCGCCGGCCGGCAGTGGCACCATCATCAGCCCCATCACCACCGAACTCGCCGCCCGCATGGAGGCCGATGGCAACTCGCTCGCCAAAGCCCGCGCCGCGCTGGCGCAGCGCATCGGTGTGCCCGAAGCGCGCCTGCTCGATGCGCCGGACACCGCCACCGATGCCAGCACGCAAACCGCGCTCCGAACCGAAACCGCGCAACTGCTGCCGCGCATAGCCGCTGCAGTCGCCACGGCCGGCGCCACCGGTGACCGCGTGAAAGCGCTGCGCACCCGGCTCGCACTCGACGCGATCGAAACCGTCGTGGTGATCTTTGCGGAGAACCGCGCCTTCGACAACCTCTACGGCCTCTACCCCGGCGCCAACGGCATCCCGGGCAAGAACACCAGCTCGCGCGGTGGCTACGAGCCGCAGAAGGATTTCGATGGCGCGGTGCTGCCCGTGCTGCCGCCGGCCTGGGGCGGGCTCACGGCCGGTGGCCAACCGGTGACGGTGACGCAGGCGCAATCGGCCGGGCTGCCCAACCAGCCTTTCCAGATCGACAGCGCGCAAGGCATCGGCGAGAGCCAGGTGGTGGTGCCTTCGACCATCATCACGCGCGACCTGGT
Organism: Rhodoferax sp.; assembly: GCA_026224975.1. Lineage (GTDB taxonomy): Bacteria > Pseudomonadota > Gammaproteobacteria > Burkholderiales > Burkholderiaceae_C > LMDS01. Next base: position 62,945 of record JAMFRW010000348.1, read on the forward strand.
GCACCGCTACTACAACAACATCATGCAGATCAACGGCGGGCGCAACGACCGCTTCGCCGCGTACTCGGATGCCGGCGGCCTGAGCATGGGCTACTACGACGGCAGCCACATGCAGCTCTGGAAGCTGGCGCAGCAATACACGCTGGCCGACAACTTCTTCATGGGCGCGTTCGGCGGCTCCTACCTCAACCACCAGTACCTGATCTGCGCCTGC
>JAMFRW010000048.1 GCA_026224975.1 Rhodoferax sp.
CGGCCAAACTTGAGCGCCGCGAGGATTGCGGCGACTTCTTCCTTCCACGGGTGATTCTTCAGACCGAAGCCGCCGCCCACGTCCTTGGCGATCACCCGGATCGCGGTCTGCGGCAGGCCGAGCGCAAGCGACACCCAGCGCGCCACCAGATGCGGACTCTGGCAGGTAATGTAGAGCGTCAGCTCCTCGCGGCCTTCGGGGTTGGCGACCACGCCGCGCGTTTCCATCGGCGACTGTGAAATGCGCTGATGAACGACCTTGTGGGTGATGAGGTGGGCCGCGCCCTTGAGCCTTGCGGCGAGTGCCTCGTCGATCTCGTCTTCGCCCATCTGCGCATTGATGTTGTCCTCGGTGCCGGGATGAACCGGAGGGCCGTGGCGGGCATCCTGGATGGTGACGACGGGGTCCTCCTCCGCATACCCGACTTCGATCAGCGAAGCCGCGTCCTCCGCGATATGGCGGGTATCGGCAATCACCAGCGCCACCGGCTCGCCCACATAGGCCACGCGGCCCTCGGCCAGCGGCGTGGTCTCCACATCGGGCGGAGACAGGTAAAAGCTCAGCATGGCGACCTTGAACGGGGCCAGGTCCTGCTGCGTGTAAATGGCGTGGACGCCGGGAATCTCGCGTGCCACGGCGATATTGATCGACAGCAGTCTGCCGCGCGCGACGGCGCTGCGCGCGAAGGCGACATGCAGCATGCCCGGCAGCGAGATATCGTCGACGAACTGGCCGCGGCCGGTCAGCAGGCGCGGGTCTTCCTTGCGGCGCACGCGCTGGCCGATATAACGGCCGGTGGTGACGCCGGGCGGCGGGGTGGAAGCGTTCATGATGGCTCCAGCGTCTCGCCGGCAAGCCGCTTCGCCGCGCGGCGGATGCCCTGGTACCCGGTGCAGCGGCAGACATGGCCGGAGAGCGCGGCCAGCAGCTGTTGCTCGCTTGGCTGCCTGCCGTCACGAGTGAGCGCGGCGAGCGTCATCACCACGCCAGGGGTACAGAAGCCGCACTGCAACGCGTGCTCTTCGAGCATGACCTGCTGCACCGGATGCAGCGTGCCGTCTGGTGCCGCAAGGCCTTCCGCCGTTACCACGACCGTGCCATCCGCCTGCACCGCCAGCATCAGGCAGGCGCGCACCGCCTCGCCATCGACCATCACGGTACAGGCGCCACAGACGCCGTGTTCGCAGCCGAGGTGGACGCCGGTGTAACCGGCATCGTCGCGCAGGAAGTCGGCGAGCGAAACGCGTGCCTCGACTTCGCCGGCGTGGCGACGGCCGTTGATGCTGAGTTCGATTCGGTGTCTGCTCATGCGGGCTGTTTAGTGATTGAGCGACTCGCGCAGCGTGCGCGCAAACAGACGCCTGCCGACGGTGCGGCGGTATTCGGCGCTGGTATGGTGGTCATCGAATGGTGCGGTCTCGGCGATGGCCTGTTCGGCCACGGCCTGTGCGTCGATCCCGTCGGGGCGCTGGCCGAGCAGCATCCGTTCGGCCGCGCTCGCCCTGATCGGCGTCGGCCCCATGCCGAACCAGGCGATGCCGGCGCGCGCGATCCTGCCGCCTTCGACCGACA
>JAMFRW010000049.1 GCA_026224975.1 Rhodoferax sp.
CACCGTCGCGACCGCCCTGCCCTCACCCGCGCACAGATGCGGCCACCAGAGGCGAAGGGTTCGCATCACGCTCATCACGTTGACATCCCAAGCCCATTGCCAGGCGGCATCGCCAACGGTCAGCACATCACCGGGCACACCGCCGATGCCGGCGTTGGCAAACACATGGCTTGCCGGCCGTCCGGCGAACGAAGCGGCCAGATCGGCCATGGCTGCGGCGTCTCGCACATCGAATACATGGCGATGGAGGCGGGGGGCTTCGGCATCCAGCGCCGCCAGGTCGAGATCGATCGCCACCACCTGAACGCCGCGTGCCAGCAAGGCCCCGGTGAGGCCGAGTCCGATGCCGGAGCCCGCGCCGGTGACAACCGCGAACGGCGCGGTCGACGAAGAAGAAAGGAAAGAAGGGGAAGCAGACATGACAACACTCCAATTCGTTGCCGGCCATTCCCGCGATGGCCGAACGAATCGATGAGCTGCCAAGTGGATGGATGGCAAGAACGAGGGTGAGAGCCTCTTGTGCGGGCGGGCGCCCCTCAGCGCCCGGGGCGCAATTCTAGTGTCACACCGAAGGCGGCGGCAAGGCCTTGCATTCCTCGAACACCCGCGCCGTGCAGGTGGCGCAGATGCCGCGATCGAGCCGGCCGAAGATCGTCGCGATGGCGGCGCGCTTGGTCGGGAAGATGTGGTCGGCGCCGAGTTCGGGCGTGAAGCCGACGCGCTGCCAGAGTTCGAGCACCGGCGGGCGCGGGCGGTGGAAGTAGAGGTCACCCGCTTCGGCGCGACGCGTCTCCAGCTCTTCGCGCCACATCTCGGCGGCGGGCACGTCGATGAAGTTCATGCTCTTGGCCATCACCAGCAGATGCTTGGGCGCCTGGGGCGCGGCGCGCAGATCGTGGAGCTGGTCGGCCACATACGACACCGCGCCGAAGTACACCTCGCCCTCCATGCGGATCATCTTGAGCTGCGGGCATTCGGGCAGCGGCGCGGGCACGTCGGCGCGCACGACGAAAGGCCGGTCGGGCGCCACGGTGTCGAATCCCATCACCCGCATGAACGGGTGCGAGGTGCGGTGCAGGTAGGTGACAAGCGAGAGAATGGTGCCGAGCAAAATCGCCATCTCGATGCGGATGGTCATGGTCGCCAGCATGGTCACGATGGCGATGGCGAAGTCTTGCCGGCTGTGGGCCCAGATCCGGCGCCAGCCGGGGATGTCGAACAGCGTCCACGCCACCAGCACCAGCATCGCCGCGATGGCCGGGAGCGGGATCAATGCCAGCAGCGGCGAGGTGAAGGCCACCAGCAGCAGCAGCCAGACCGAGGCGAACACCGCCGCCAGCGGCGTGCGCGCACCGGCCTCCAGATTCGGCATGGAGCGGTTGAGCGAGCCGCAGGACACATAAGAAGAGAAGAAGCCGCCGACCATGTTCGACAAGCCCTGGCCGCGAAACTCCCGGTTGGCATCGATGCGCTGGCCGGAGCGCGCGGCCACCGCCTTGGCAATCGAGATCGACTGGCCGAGCGCGACGATGGTCAGCGCGAAGGCGATCGCGATCAGTTCGGGCAGGCTGCGCCACTCGACCGCCGGCGCGTGAAAGCGCGGCCAGATCGGCGGGATGCTGCCGATCACCGCCACCGCGCCCCACTGCGGCCACGGCTGCTGCGCGTTGAACGCCGCGGCGAGCGCCGTGCCGGCCACCAGCCCGATCAGCATGAACGGCCACCGGTGCAGCAGGCGCCGCCCCACGAGCACGACCGCCAGCGTGGCGAGGCCCACGGCGAGCGCCGCCGGCCGCATCGCGCCCAGGTTGCCGGCGATGTGCGCAAACAGCGCGCCGGTGCCGTGGCCGGCCGGTGCCGGCAGGCCGAGCAGATCGGGCACCGAATGCACGACGATCAACGCCGCCGCGCCACTCATGAAACCGCGCAATGCAGACGGCGAAATGAAGTTGGCGATGGAGCCGAGGCGCAGCGCCCCGATCAGCCACTGCATGACGCCGACCATCACGGTGACCACCAGCACCAGTTCGATGTAGGCCGGCGAGCCGACGACGGCCAGCGGCGCGAGCGTGGCAAAGAGCGCCAGCGAGTTGGCATTGGTCGGGCCGGAGACCACGTGCCAGCTCGAGCCGAACAGCGCCGCGATCACGCACGGCACGATGGCGGTGTAGAGCCCGTACTCCGGCGGCAGCCCCGCCAGCGACGCAAACGCGAAGCCTTGCGGCAACACCAGCAGGGCACCGAGGATGCCGGCGATCAGGTCGGCGCGAAGGCTTGGCCGGTCGACGCGGCGCACCCATGGTCCGAAGGCTTGGCTTAGAAACTCGGTCATGGCGGGCGATTGTGCGGGCCGCGCACGACCCCCAAGCGGCACGAGATCGATTTGCGGCAACATCATCGCCCAACAACCCGGAGACACACCCCATGAAGATCCGCGAAATAGCGACCGGCCTGCAGTTTCCCGAAGGCCCGATCGCGATGGACGATGGTTCGGTCGTGCTGGTCGAGATCGCGCGCGGAACGCTCAGCCGCGTCACGCCGGATGGCCGCATCCACGTGATCGCCGAACTCGGCGGCGGCCCGAACGGTGCGGCCATCGGGCCGGATGGCGCGGTCTACGTCTGCAACAACGGCGGCTTTCGCTGGCACACCGAGTCGGACGGCTGCCACCGCCCGATCGGGCAGGCCGATGACTACTCCGGTGGCCGCATCGAACGTGTCGACCTGGCGACCGGCCGCTTCGAGCGCCTCTACGAATCGGTCGAAGGCCAGGCGCTCAAGGGCCCGAACGACATCGTGTTCGACGCGCACGGCGGCTTCTATTTCACCGACCTGGGCAAGGTGCGCGCCGCCGAGATGGACCGTGGGGGCGTGTTCTACGCGCAGCCGAACGGCAGCGGCGCCAGCGTCATCGCCCGCCCGGTGATGACGCCCAACGGCATCGCCCTCTCACCCGACGGCAACACGCTCTATTACGCCGAAACCGAAGGCGCGCGCGTCTGGGCTTTCGACATCACCGCGCCCGGCGTGGTGCGCAAGGACGGCTGGCCTTCACCGCACGGCGGCCGCATGGTGGCGGCGTCGCCGGGCGGGCATTACCAGCGCTTCGATTCGATGGCGGTCGATGCGCTGGGCAATGTCTGCGTAGCGACCCTTATCCACGGCGGCATCAGCGTTGTCTCGCCCGACGGCAGCCTGACCAGCCACGTGCCGCTGCCGGACCGCTTCACCACCAACATCTGCTTCGGCGGGCGCGGCATGACGACCGCTTACGTCACGCTCTCGGGCAGTGGCCGGCTGATCGCCATCGACGACTGGCCGGTGCCGGGGCTGCGGCTGAACCACGAGGCTTGACGAACAAGCGCGACCTGGATCACGGGCGCATTGTCATATTTACAATTTACCCATCATATTCTCCGGCCACTGCACAACAACGCATCTGGTGGATTATGTGAATACGCTCACAGTTTGTGATCGATTTAGGCTGATCTGATCGAGGTCGGTTGCCCAATGCCAGCATCGATCTCGTGCCGCCCGTGGTGCAAGGGATTCTGCTCACAGAGGGGGATGGCCATGATCAGCGGCACCGAGGCATTGACGACACTGCGCGTGCCCGGGGCCTTGGGCACGCCACCGATGCTGTTCGTGCCGCCGCCCGGCGATCTGGCGCCCGCGTCCAACCACGTGCTGTGGATTTGCGACCTATGGCCGCGTGAACGGGTGAGGTCGGACCGGGCGACGGCCGTGCTCGATGCGAGCGGGCGCGTCTACCGCATCATCGGCGTTGCCAAGGAGGTGACCGAGCGCCACAAAGCCGAAGACGCCGCGCTCGCCGTGGCGGCCACGCTACGCGAAGAGCGCGACCGCCTCTCGCTCATCGCCGCCACCTCGCCGGCGGCCATCTGCTCGTTCCAGCGCCCGCCCGGCGGCGTGATGCGCTGCACCTTCGGCAGCGAGCGACTGGCGGTGCTTTTCGGCGTGCCGGCCGAGCAGCTCGCGAGTGGCGCACTGCAGATCATCGATGGCATCGTGCCCGAGGACCGCCAAGCCGCGAACGATGCCGCGCGCCGGGCGCTGAACGAGGACGGGCCGTTCCGCCACGAGTTCCGCTACCAGCACCCGGTGCAGGGCGAGATATGGATCGAAGGCAACTTCATGCCCGCCCGCGAGGCCGACGGCAGCGCGGTCTGGCACGGTTCGATGACCGACATCACCGTGCGCAAGCGCGGCGAAGAAGAAATCCGTCGATATCCTGCTCGTCGAAGACGATCCCCCCGATCTCGAGATGACGCTGCGCGGCAAGAACAAGGCCCACATAGCCCCCCACATCCACGTGGCCTGTCGTGATGCTCACTTCGTCGCAGCAGCAATCCGACCTGGAACGCAGCTACCGCACGGGTTTGAACAGCTACATCGTCGAACCGGTGGAGTTCGAGTCTTTTGTGCGGGTGGTGGGGGAGTTGGGGCCTTATTGGATGCTGCACAACGAGGGGGTGCCGCAGGGGTGATTTGGTGGGTCTACGCAGTGGGTGTTTTCGCTTCGATGTCGTGGGCGCGCAAAGGCAGCCAGGGGTTGGCCGGCTCGTTCAGGGAATTCTTATTCACTCCGCCGGCCAACCCCTGGCTGCCTTTTCACCACCAGTAGCTGCTTCGAAGGGGTCCGGGCAAACTCAAGTAGGCCCCGCAAACGCTCCTCTCTGTTGCAACGCCCCGATCCGCGCCGAACCGGCAGGGAGCGGGGATAAGGGCGCATCAAGCGCTCGATTCACACACGGGCAAAGGCGGCGGCACACCCGGGTCCGCTAGCAGCTTGGTCACTTCCTGCACGGGTTCGTCCACCAGCAGCACCACGTAGCCACTTGCGGGTGACCACCGCACGGCAGTGGACAGGCGGCTTTGCGACTCGGCTAGCTCGCCGCGGCGGCACCAGTGGGGCTGCGCGGTGAAGTCGACATGGCTCTTGCCCTGGCCTTGCAGCGCCGCGCGGAACAGGCGCAACCGCTGCACATCGGATGCATCGAGCGCCAAGACGATCCACGGCGCGTCCGCGGCCCGCCTTGGCGGCAAAGCGGCAGCGGAAGCACTTTCTTCTCCGCGTGAGCCCACCGCCTGCTCACGGAAGCGCAGAGTCTCCGTGGCCGTTCTGCCGTTCGACACCGGCGTGACCTTGACCTCGACGCGCAGCCCGTCCGGCTTCATCTCGACCCCGGCAGGCAAACGCACTGCGACGCGCAACTCGGCTGGATCGACCTGCTTGAGATCGAACTGGCGCAGCGCCCACAGCGATGTCAATGGAATCTTGGCGCAGCCCGTGATCGCCAGCGCCAGCAAGAGCGCCAAAACCGTACCTGGTGCGTGCAGCTGAAAAGCTCGATTGATCTTCATAGAACAATCATAATTTATTGTTTTACAATAACCTATTGCTGCGATGCATTGAACCAACGACTCGGTGTATCGCCTTGTTTTTCGACGCTATCGCCGCAGAAAGCAGCATGCCCTCCACTGCCATTTCCCGCCCTGCCACATCGGCCCCCGAGCGCTTGCGCGCCATGTCTCTCTGGATGCGGGCGTTGATTGCGTTCGGCGCGATCTTTGTGTTGGCCGCGCCTTTCGCCTTGCTGCTGGCCAGTGACGATGCCGTGCAAGGCTATGTGGCGAATTTCGCCGAGGAGTCGCTGCGCAGTGCGGCAGTGTCGTTCCCGCCGATATTGCGCTGGTGGGCCTTGGCGCTGGCGCTGCCCAACGTGGCGCTCGGGTTGTTCGCGTTGTGGCAGGCATGGCACTTGTTCGGCGCGTATGGGCGTGGCGTGGTGTTCGGGCCGCAGGCGAGCGCGCGGCTGCGCACGTTGGGCCGGTGTTTCATTGGCGCGGCGGTGCTGCGCCCGGCGACGCATACCGCGCTGATGCTGGTTCTGACCTGGCATAACCCGCCGGGGAAACGGCAATTGGTGGTCACGTTCTCATCCGACGATTACCTGTGCCTGCTCTTCGGCGGCCTGCTGCTGGCCGTCTCGTGGGCGATGGCCGAGGCCCGTCGGCTCGAGCAGGAAAACGCCGGCTTCGTCTGATGCCCATCGTCGTCAACCTCGACGTGATGCTCGCCCGCCGCAAAATGCGTTCGCGCGAATTGGCCGAGCGCATCGGCATCACCGAGCAGAATCTCTCGCTGCTCAAGTCGGGCAAGGTGCGCGGCGTGCGCTTCGAGACGCTGGCGGCGATCTGCAAGGCGCTCGATTGCCAGCCGGGTGATTTGCTGGAGTTCCGCGACGAGGCGCCATCCGATGGCGCAGCTTGAATATCGTGTTGGTCGCCGGCGGCGGCTGACAGCAGCATGGGTGGTCGTTCTGCTGCTTCACGGGGTGTTGACGCTGGTACTGATGCAGTCGGTGCCGTCCCGGCGCACCGACGGGACGGCGAAAGCGTCGGCACGCGTGACGGTGCGTTTGTTGCCGCTTGCGACGATGCCGGTGGCCGTCGAAAGTCGGCCTGTCAGTCCGCGGCAGGCGCGGGATGTCGGCCCGCCGAGCTCAACCGCGATTCCGGCGAGCTCCAAGATCTTGTCGGCGCCTGCATCGATCGCGCCACCGCTGGTGTCTGCCGCGCCGGAAGCCATCACCGCACCACCTGTGCCCAGTGCTTCGGCACCACTGCGGCCACTCGATCTCGCCGTGAAACGCGGCAGGCTGGAGCCGGACGTGCGCAGCCAAGCCCTCTCGGACCCGCCCGCCAACTCCGGTTCGAATTCAACGCCGGAA
>JAMFRW010000050.1 GCA_026224975.1 Rhodoferax sp.
CAAGCTCGCCAGGCCTAGCAAACCAAAGGCAACGTTCGCGAACCCCAGTTCGCGAACCACCAGCAGCACCTCGTCGCTCTTCAACCCGAGGATGACGCGAGCCGTGTAGGCGGGTTGAACGATCTGGAGCACCCCGGCCAGCAACAGCCGCATTCCCACGGCCCAGAACACGAACCATTTTCCGAGCAAAACAAGCAGCGTGGCGGCGCTTGATGCCGAGGCTTCGATCGCGATAGACAGCGCCGGGAGCGCGAGCATCAGCAGAAAGACGATCACGTAGTACAGCATGCGGGTCTCCCTGCTTCACGACGCTTGTGCTTGCAATGGCCGTGGACCAGCGGTTCGCTATCAGGCCTCGGGTTGGTGGCAAACAGCTTCGATGTTGTGCCCGTGCGGACCGATGACAAAAGCCGCGTAGTAGGTTGCGTGGTAGTGCGGCCGCAAACCCGGCGCGCCATTGTCCTTGCCACCCGCCGCCAACGCCGCGCGATGAAAATCGTCGACTTGCTGGCGACTCCCGGCCTTGAACGCCAGGTGAAGATGCGCCGGCTTCTGCTCGGTTTGGAAGAGACAGAGTGAAGCATCGCCCTTTCCGCAAAGCTCGACACCGTAGGTGGGCGGACCTTCCGCGCCGGCCGTGACGCCCAGAGGTTCGAGTGCCGCAAGGAAGAACGTCTTGCTCGCGGCGTAGTCGGTGACTCCGAATTTGACGTGGTCGAACATGGGGTCTCCCGGGGGTAGTGGACCTGCGCACTGCCTGACGTTCGAACCAGGATGTGAATGCTTTCTCACGGCAGGCAGACCATGCAAACCAACATTGGGTGTCGAGGGCATCTTGGTGGGTGACCTCATCCTCGCCGAATTTCCGCGGCGGTTCAAGGACGAGGAACGATCGATGCGGTTATTGCCACTCGCTGCATCGCCGATGGTTATCGGCTGCTTCACAGCGACCACGACTTCGACGCTTTCGAGAAGCATCTCGGTCTGCGAGTGGTGAAGTACGAGGCCTGACGATGGCCTCTACCAGCCAGGCCTGTGTCTTCGAATTCCCGCCGTCAGTTATCGCCATCGCCCTCCCTGCCCGTATCGCGACCTCGGTCGCCCCGCAGGCGAATCAGATCCCACACCGCCAACCCGAGCACCACGCCCAGCACCAGCAGCAATTCGAGCGCAGCGATCCAGCCTCCACTCATCGCTTGACCCAGTCAGGCGCAGGATTCAACGCCCGCGCTGCAAGCCCATCTGCTCGCGGCGCTCCAGGCGTTCGAAGAGATCGATGAGCCAGAGCGCGCGTTGTTTTACGTTCCAGCGGGACAACCGGCGCGGCGCGGCTGTCGTCAATGGCCCGACAGCATCGACAAGGTATTGCGTGGCAACGAGCGCAGGCGCAGCCTGGCGGGCGCGCGCCGGCTTCAACGAGACCAGCGCGCGTACCAACAGCAGCGCCTTGCGCGAGCCGGGCACCACGGCACGTTGCGAGACCGAATCGAGCCCGCGCCGCGCCACTTCATGGCCGATGTCGGCGTAGAGATATCGCGCCGCATTGATGCCCGGCCGGCACGACCACGGCAGGCGCGCCACGCCGGCATCGACCCGCGCATAGAGCACGTCGGCTGCATCCAGCACACGCTGCACGACGCTGCCGAGCGCAGCGCTGAACACAGGGTTCGCCAGCCACGCATCGGGTGCGATGCCGGCCTCGCGCAACCACTGGCGCGGCAGGTAGAGGCGGCCCATGCGGGCGTCTTCGCCGACATCGCGGGCGATGTTCGAGAGCTGCATGGCCACGCCCAGGTCGCAGGCGCGGGCCAGGCCTTCGGCGCTGCGCACGCCCATCAGCAAGGCCATCATGGCGCCGACAGCCCCGGCCACGCGGGCAGCATAGGCATACAGGTCTTCGAGCGTTTCGTAGCGGCGGCCGGCAGCATCCCACTCGAAGCCTTCGAGCAGCGCTTCCGGCAAGGCGCGCGGGATGGCGAAGCGGGCGACGACGGCGGCGAGCGCGCGGTCGGCGGGTGACGCCATCGGCGTGCCACAGTAGGCGAGCGTGAGGCGTTCTCGGAGCTTCTCGACTGCCTGCGATGCGGCATCGGGTGTGCTCACGCCATCGACCGCGTCGTCTGCCAGCCGGCAGAAGGCGTAGAGCGCGCAAGCCGGCTCGTGCACGGCGCGGGGCAGCAGCAGCGAGGCGGCGAGGAAGGTCCGTGAGCCGTTGCTCAGCGCGGCGCGGCAGGCGGCGAGATCGTCCGCTGCCGATACATCGGCATCGGCCTCATCAGCTGGTGGACATTCGTGGAGCGGCGGATGCGAGCGTGCGTTGATCGATGGAGGGCTGATCAAGAGACCGGTCGAAAGCTGAGAGAGCGTCTGCATGGGGCACCACCGAATCGAGTACGCGGGCTGACGAAAGCACGCCGGGCAGGCCGGCGCCGGGATGGGTGCCGGCACCGACCAGGTACAACCGGTCCAGCTCTTCGCTGCGGTTGTGCGGCCGGAACCAGGCGCTTTGGGTGAGGACGGGTTCGAGGCTGAAAGCCGCGCCGCGAAACGACGAGAGCCGGTCCTGAAAATCCTGCGGCGTGAGCAGCCGCGAGGTGACGATCTGGTTTTTCAGGTCGGGCAGCAGCGTGGCCTGCAGCCGGGCTGCTATCGCTTGCCGATACGGCTCGGCCTGCGCCGCCCAATCGGTGCCGCTTTGCAAATGAGGCACCGGCGAGAGCACGTAGAAGGCATCGCAGCCTTCGGGCGCAAGCGATGGGTCGGTCGCCGTCGGCCGGTGCAAATAGAGGCTGAAATCGTCGGCCAGCACCTTGCGGTCGAAGATGTCGGTCAGCAGCTCGCGGTAGCGCGGGCCGAGCGCGATGGTGTGGTGGGCCACCTCGGGGTACTGGCGCCTGGTGCCGAAGTACCAGACGAAAAGACTCATCGAATACCGCGACTTCTCGATGCGCTTGTCGGTCCAGCGGTGGCGGTGTTCGGCGGGCACGAGGTGGCGATAAGTCCAGGCCGAATCGCAGTTCGAGACGACCACATCCGCCACGATCGTCTCGCCGTTCTCCAGCCGCACCCCGGTCGCCTGCCGGCCTTCGACGAGGATCTGCGCCACGCCCTGGTTGCAGCGCACCTCACCACCCTGCCCTTCGATCAGACTCACCAGCCCGCGCACCAGGCTGCCGGTGCCGCCCATGGGAAAGTGCACGCCCCAGCGCCGCTCCAGAAAGGCGATCAGGCAATAGACCGAGGTCGTCGCGAACGGGTTGCCGCCGACGAGCAGCGATTGAAAGGTGAGCACCACGCGCAGCCGCACGTCCTTCACATGTTTGCAGGCGAGCGAGTAGACGGTGCGGTAGCCCTCGAGCTTGAGCAGGTCGGGCAACACCCGCGCCATGTCGGCCCAGGTGTCGAAGGGTTTGTCGCCGAGCTGTTCGAAGCCGACCTTGTAGATCGCTTCGCTGGCCTTCAGAAAGCGCTCGTAGCCCTTGACGTCCGCAGGCGAGAACCTAGCCACTTCGGCGCGCATGGCGGCGGCATCGCCGCTGTAGTCGAACTCGTTGCCATCGTCGAAGCGGATACGGTAGTAGGGGCTGACGGGGCGCAGATCGATGTCGTCGGCCATGCGCCTGCCGCAGAGCGCCCAGAGTTCCTCGAAGAGAAAGGGTGCGGTGATGACGGTGGGGCCGGCATCGAAGGTGAAGCCGTCTTGCCGGTGGACAAAGGCGCGGCCACCGGGGGCTTCGAGCTTTTCGAGCACGGTGACGCGGTAGCCGCGCGCGCCCAGCCGCACCGCCGCCGCCAGCCCGCCGAAGCCGCTGCCGATGACGATCGCATGGGGTTTGCCCGCAGCCGCCGGGGGGTGGCCAGAACTTTGGCTACTGGAAAGCACCGCTGGAAGTGTCAACATATTGCACATATTATGAGTGTCACGATATTCTGACAACATGGTTTCGACTCCCCTGCGAGCTTTTTGGTGTCCCGCCTTCCTGCCCCCGTCCATCTGCATCACGGGCTAGCGCTGCGTGAGCTGAGCTGTGCGCGCGGCGAGCGCGTGCTGTTCAGTGGCGTCTCGGCCGTGGTGCGGCCGGGGCAGTTGCTGCGGGTGCAGGGTGCCAACGGCGCCGGCAAGACGACGCTGCTGCGCACGATCTGCGGGCTGACGCGGGCCGATGCAGGTGAGGTGCTGTGGCGCGGGCGGCCGATTGCGGACGACCGCGAGGCGTTTCATCGCGAGTTGGTGTATCTCGGCCACGCGGCGGCGTTGAAAGACAACCTGTGCGCGGTCGAAAACCTGATGGCTGCTTGTGCGCTCGCGAGTGTGCCTTGCGCGATGGACGAAGCGGCGCGGGCGTTGGTTGAAACCGGGCTGAGTGGCGTCGAGTGGCTGCCGGTGCGGATGCTCTCGCAAGGGCAGCGCCGAAGGGTGGCGTTGGCGCGGTTGGCGGTGCCGGTGTTGGGTGATGGCGATGCGGCGCTGTGGGTGCTGGATGAGCCGTTCAATGCGTTGGATGAGACTGCTGGCCGATGGTTGGTGCGGGTGATCGAAGGGCACGTGGCGCGGGGTGGGATCGTGGTGTTGACGAGTCATCAGGCTGTGGGGTTTGGGGATGGGGTGGCGCAGGTGGTGGTGGGGTTATGAACCGCGATTTGCCCGGCTCTGTGTTGCCCCCTCTCCCGTTGGGAGAGGGAGTAAGACCCGCAAGACCCACTTGGCCCACCATCCGCGCCCTCTTCCTCCGCGACCTCCGCATCGCCCTGCGACGCCGCGCCGACACCGCCGCCGCGCTCTGCTTCTTCATCGTTGTCGTCAGCCTCTTCCCGCTGGCCGTCGGCCCAGAACCCGCGCTGCTTCGCACGATGGCACCGGGCGTCGTCTGGGTGGCGGCTCTGCTGGCCTCCATGCTCTCGCTCGGCCGCCTCTTCGCCGATGATCAACAAGACGGCACGCTCGAACAACTGTTGCTGTCACCCGCACCGCTGCCACTGCTGGTGCTCGCGAAGATGGCGACGCACTGGTTGGTCTCGGGGCTGCTGCTGGCGCTCATCTCGCCGCTGCTCGCGCTGCAGTTCGGCCTTTCGGCAACTGCGACCGCCGTGCTCGCGCTCTCCTTGCTGCTCGGCACGCCGCTGCTCAGCCTCATCGGTGGAATCGGTGCGGCGTTGACTGTCGGCGTGCGCAATGCGGGCGTGTTGCTCTCCCTGCTGGTGCTGCCGCTGGTGGCGCCGGTGTTGATCTTCGGCGCCGGTGCGGTCGATGCGGCCGGCGCCGGGCTGGGCATCACAGCACACTTCTCGCTGCTGGGCGCGATGCTTGCGCTGGCGCTGTTTCTCGCGCCATTGGCGGCGGCCACGGCACTGCGCATCGCGATGGAATGACCATGCGCATCGACACCCGCTCGCCCGGCCGTTCGAACGCCACCCACACGATGACTTGACGGAGCTTGCCTCATGACAACCCGAATCAACTGGTTCGCCTACGCGGCGCCGCAGCGGTTCTACCCACTGGTAGGAAAAGCCGTGCCGTGGTTCGGCTCGCTGGCCGCGTTGCTGGCCGTGGCGGGGTTGACCATCGGCCTGCTCGTCGCGCCGACAGACCATCAACAGGGCGACGCCTACCGCATCATCTTCGTGCATGTGCCGGCCGCGTGGATGTCGATGGTCGTCTATGTGGCGATGGCGTCATGGGCGGCCATCGGCCTGGCGTTCAACGCGCGGCTGGCCTTCATGTTCGCGAATGCGCTGGCGCCCACGGGTGCGCTGATGACCTTCCTCGCGCTCTGGACCGGCGCGTTGTGGGGCAAGCCCACCTGGGGCGCCTGGTGGGTGTGGGATGCACGGCTCACCTCCGAGTTGATCCTGCTGTTTCTCTACATCGGCGTGCTTTCGCTGCACGCGGCCATCGACGATGCGAAGCGTGCGGACCGCGCGGCAGCACTGCTGGCACTCGTCGGCGTGGTCAATGTGCCGATCATCTACTTCTCGGTGAAGTGGTGGAACACGCTGCACCAGGGTGCCTCGGTGAGCCTGGCCAAGGCGCCCAGCATGGCCGCGCCGATGCTGCTCGGCATGCTGGTGATGGCGTTGGCCTTCTGGGCCTATTGCATCGCGGTCTCGCTGGCGCGGCTGCGCGTGATCATGCTGGAGCGCGAGCGGCACGCCGCCTGGGCGCGCATGGAAGTGGGAGTGGCAACATGACGATCTACTGGACTTCGTTGGCCGACTTCGCTGCGATGGGCGGATACGGCCTCTACGTGTGGGGTGCGTTCGGCGTGGCAGCGCTGGTCATCGTGGGTGAGATGGCGGCGGTGGCATCTCGACGGCGTGCGTTGCGGCCCCGGGCTGGCCGCGCGCCGATCACGTCGGCAGCGGCTCGACAACAGGCGCTGACCGGCACTGCGCATGAAGGCTAGGTCATGAAGGCCACGTCATGAAGGCCACGTCATGAAGGCAAAAGCGCGACGCGGCCTCGCGATCGTCTGTGGACTCGCGGCCCTGGGCACGGCGAGCGCGCTGGTGCTCAACGCGTTCCAGAGCAACCTGGTGTTCTTCTTCAGCCCCTCGCAGATCGCTGCACACGAAGCGCCGCGCGAGCGCAACTTCCGCCTCGGCGGGCTGGTGGCCAACGGCAGCCTGAGGCGCGACGCAGGCGGCCTCACGGTGAACTTCATCGTCACCGACCTGGCGCAAAACATTCCGGTGGTCTACACCGGTTTGCTGCCCGATCTGTTCAGCGAAGGCAAGGGCGTGGTGGCGCAGGGCAAGCTGGGTGCGGATGGGGTGTTTCGGGCGGAGCTGGTGCTGGCCAAGCATGACGAGAATTACATGCCGCCGGAGGTTGCAGAGGCTTTGGCGAAGGCGCGGAAGGGGGAAGTCATGCAACGCGAGGCGCGGCAGTGATCACCGAACTCGGTCACTTCGCACTGATCCTCGCGCTGGTGATGGCGCTGGTCCAGAGCGTGTTCCCTCTGATGGGCGCGGCACGCCATCAGCCGCACTGGATGGCGCTGGCGCGGCCGGCGGCGCGGGGGCAATTCCTGTTCGTGGTGCTGGCGTACGCAGCGCTCACCAACGCCTTCGTTGCCAACGACTTCTCGGTGCTCTACGTCGCCCAGCATTCCAACTCCGCATTGCCGCTGGTCTATCGCGTCACCGCCGTGTGGGGCGGGCATGAAGGCTCGATCCTCTTGTGGGCGTTGATCCTCTCGGGCTGGACGCTTGCCGTATCCATCTTCTCGAAGCAGCTCGACGAATCCACCATCGCCCGCATCCTTGGCGTCATGGGCGCGATCAGCGTGGGCTTCCTCGCGTTCACGCTGTTCACCTCCAACCCCTTCCTGCGCCTGCTGCCCGCCGCGGCCGATGGGCAAGACCTCACGCCGCTGCTGCAAGACCCGGGCATGGTGATCCACCCGCCGATGCTCTACATGGGTTATGTGGGCTTCGTCGTCGCCTTCGCGTTTGCGATCTCGGCCCTGCTCTCGGGCAGGCTCGATGCGGCCTGGGCGCGTTGGTCGCGGCCATGGACGACTGTTGCCTGGTGCTTTCTCACCTGTGGCATCGCGCTCGGCAGCTTCTGGGCTTACTACGAACTGGGTTGGGGCGGCTGGTGGTTTTGGGACCCTGTCGAAAACGCCTCGCTGATGCCGTGGCTGGCCGGCACCGCCCTCATGCATTCGCTCGCCGTCACCGAGAAGCGCGGCACCTTCCGCATGTGGACCGCACTGCTCGCGATCCTGGCGTTTTCGCTCTCGCTGCTCGGCACCTTCCTCGTGCGATCGGGCGTGATCACCTCGGTGCATGCCTTCGCCACCGACCCGACGCGCGGTGTGTTCATCCTGAGCTTCCTGGCGCTCGTGATCGGCGGTTCGCTCGCGCTTTTCGCGTGGCGCGCACCGCGGGCATCGCGGCCAGGCAGCGGCTTCGAACCGGTCTCGCGCGAGGCGATGCTGCTGGCCAACAACGTGCTGCTGCTGGTGGCCTGCGCGGCCGTGCTGCTGGGCACGCTTTACCCGCTGGTGATCGATGCCATCGGCGGCGGAAAGCTCTCGGTCGGACCGCCGTACTTCAACGCGGTGTTCGTGCCACTGATGGCGCCCGCCCTCTTCCTGATGGGCGTAGGGCCGATGGCGAAGTGGCGGCACGCGGGCATCGTCGATCTGGCCAAGCGCCTGCGCTGGGCCTTCGGCGTGAGCGCGGCCAGTGCGGTGATCGCGCCCATCGCGCTCGGCCACTGGACGCCGATGATCGGCTTCGGCCTGCTGCTCGCGGCCTGGGTGGCGAGCACTGCCGCGCTCAACCTCGTCACGCGCGTTCGCGAACATCCGGCCTCGGCCGGTGCCGCGTTGCGTGCACAGCCGGGCAGCTACTACGGCATGCTGCTGGCGCACTTCGGCATCGCGGTTTTCATCACCGGCGTGACCGTGGTCGGTGGGTTCGCGATCGAAAAAGATGTGCGCATGGAGCCGGGCGATACCGTCTCGCTCGGCGGCTACGACTTGCGGTTCGACGGCGTGAGCGAGCGCCGCGGGCCCAACTACGTGGCCCTGCAGGCCGCGCTCTCGGTGAGCTGCGATGGCCGCGCCCTGCGCACGCTCACGCCCGAGAAGCGCATCTACACCGCGAGCCGCATGCCGATGACCGAAACCGCCATCGACCGCGGCCCGCTGCGCGATCTCTACGTGGCGCTCGGCGAGCCGCTGACCGGTTCGGGCAATGCTGGGGCTTGGGGCATGCGGGTCTACTACAAACCTCTCGTCGTATGGGTCTGGGGTGGGTGTGTCTTGATGGCTTTGGGTGGGCTGCTGGCGGTCGCGGATCGGCGCTATCGGGCGGTCAGGCGAGTGAGTGTGGCGCTGCCTGCCGCACCGTCGATCGCCAGAACAACCATCACTGGGCGCCCTTCTGCGCCTGCTGTGCCGCACAAGGCCACTGCCCGATGAAGCGCTACCTCTTCCCGCTGATCGCGTTCGTCGTGCTGGTGGGCTTTCTCGCCGTCGGCCTGCACCTGAAGCCGCGCGAGCTGCCTTCGCCGCTGATCGACAAGCCGGCGCCTGGCTTCAGCCTGCCGCAGCTCGCCACGCCCTCGCAGCGCCTCTCGGCGCAAGACATGCGCGGCAAGGTCTGGCTGCTCAACGTGTGGGCGTCGTGGTGTGTGGCCTGCCGGCAAGAGCATGCGCTGCTGGTCGAGATCGCCAAGACCGGCGCCGTGCCGATCTACGGCCTCAACTACAAGGACAAGCGGCTCGACGCGCTGAGTTGGCTAGACCAGTTCGGCAACCCTTATGTGGCTTCGCTTTCGGATGCCGATGGCCTGGTCGGGATCGACTACGGCGTATACGGCGTGCCCGAGACTTTCGTGATCGACAAACAAGGCGTGATCCGCCACAAGCTCATCGGCCCGGTCACGGCCGAGACGCTACGCGATGTGATCTTGCCGCTGGTGAAGAAGCTCGATGCGTGACGCGCTCGCTCGCCTCACCATCGGCATGTTCGTCATGGCCGGACTGCTCTGCGTGCCGCCTGCCTTCGCACGCGACGCCGCGCCACTCGATGCCGACCCCGCGCTCGAAGCACGCGTGATGGCCGTGGCCGAAGAGCTGCGCTGCCTCGTCTGCCAGAACGAAACCATCGCCGCTTCGCACGCCGACCTCGCCGCCGACCTGCGCAAGCAGATCCGCACGCAGCTCGCGCAGGGCCGCAGCGAATCGCAGATCCTCGATTACATGGTCGCGCGATACGGTGAGTTCGTGCGCTACCGGCCTGCGTTCAATGCGATGACAGCGCTGCTGTGGGCCGGCCCCTTTGTGCTGCTGGCGATGGCGATGGGTGCGTGGTGGATGCAGATGCGCAGGCGGCCGCGTGAGGCGGTGCCCACTGAGTTGAGCGAGGCCGAAGCGGCGCGGCTGCGTGAGTTGTTGAGCGACGGGGCGAGGCGGTGACTGCGTCGCTGATAAGGCATCGGGGAGCTAGTCCGCAAAGCGGGCGAATCCGCGCAAAGGACGATCGATGAGCACTTTTCTGATCGCCGCGGCAGCCCTCACCGCCATGGCGTGGGCGATGCTGTGGCCGGCGATGCGCTCGCGTCCAGCATCCCTCTCGAACCGCGCTGTCGCGGACCACGGCAACCTCGAAATCCTCAAGGAACAGCTCGGATCGCTCGATGCCGAACTGGCAGGCGGCAGCATCGATACAGCCTGCCACCGCGCGGCGCGTGTCGACATCGAACGGCGCGTGCTGGAAGAAGAAACACACGCGTCGATCGCGGCCCACACTGATCGATCAACCAGCCACTCGCCCGCCACACTCGCGCTGCTGTGCGCCAGCATCGCCGCCTGTGCCTTCGGCCTCTATGCCGCCCTAGGCAACCCGGCCGGCCTCTCCGTCGCGAGCGAACCGCCCACCGCGACGGCCGACGACATCACCCCCGAAGCCATGCAGACCATGCTGGCCGACATGGAAAAGCGCCTCGATCATCAACCCGCGCAACCCAACGACCTGCAAGGCTGGACGATGCTCGCGCGCTCCTACGCCGCGCTGCAGATGTTCGACAAGGCCGGTCGCGCCTTTGCCCGCGCGAGCGCACTGGCGCCGGGCGATGCGCAACTGCTCGCCGACCACGCCGACGCGCTGGCCATGTCGCGAGGCCAGCGGACCAGCGGCGAGCCCGCGCGCCTGATCGCCAAGGCCTTGCAACTCGACCCCAACACCCTCAAGGCACTCGCGCTCGCCGGCAGCGTCGCCTTCGAACGCAAGGACTACGCCGAAGCCGCGCGGCAATGGCGCAAGGCGCGTGAGATCGCGCCAGCGGGCGGCGAGTTCGCGAACGGGCTGGATCGCAGCCTGGCCGAAGCACGATCTGCGGGGGGCTTGGTCGAATCCGATGCAGCGACTGCTACTGCCACGGCCACGGCCATCGGGACAACGACCACCGCGACCACAGCCGCCACAAGCACCACCGTTCGCATCACCGGCCAAGTCCAACTCGCGCCCGCCCTCGCCGCCAAGGTCGCACCCGGGGACACGCTCTTCATCTTCGCCCGCGCCGCCCAAAGCCCGCGCATGCCGCTCGCGATCCTGCGTCTGCCGGTGAGCGCGTGGCCGGTCACCTTCCAGCTCGACGACTCACAAGCCATGTCGCCCGACCTCAAGCTCTCCAAGTTCGACAACGTGATCGTCGGCGCGCGCATCTCGCGCAGCGGCAACGCCATGCCGCAACCGGGCGATCTGGCCGGGCAAGGCTCGGCGGTCAGTTCGTCTGCGACCGGGGTGACGGTGACGATAGACACTGTTCAGCCATGAGCGCATCGATGACGCGAGCCACCTCCTCCGGCCGCTCTTCGTGCGCCAGGTGCCCCAAGCCGGGCAAGCGCGTGAGGGTGGCGCCGGGCACCAGCGACTGAACGCGGCGCGCCTGCTCAGGCGGCACGGCGCGGTCGTGGGTGCCGGCGATGAGGTGGAGCGGCGTGGTCAATTGAGCCAGGTCGCGCACCAGCGGCCGCACATCCCAGTGGGCCATCATGCCGAGCGCGCCGGCGGCGTGCACCGGGTTGCGCACCAGGTCGCCGTAGAGCGCGATGCCCTCGGCGTCCAGCCTGGAGCCGGTGCCGGTGATAAGCCGCTCGACGGATGCGCGGTCCGACGCGCGCCAGGCGAAAAGGCGTGACGCGATCGGCGTGGCGGCCATCAGTTTGGCGACAGGCGGGAACAGCAGGCCGGGCAGGCCGGCGAGTGGAAGGAAGGCGCCGTTGAGGCTGATGAGTGCGCGGGGTTGCCAGGCTTGGGCGGGGCGTGACGTTGAAACCCTCGCCGCATCGAGGCAGATGCGCGCAGCGATCGCCGCCCCGGCTGAATGAGCGACGATCAACGAGACCTCGATACCCAAGGACGTCACCAACGCACGCACCGCCGCCGCCATGCCGGGCAGCGAAAGCCCATCCGATGCCGAACGCGGCGTGTCGGTGAAGCCATGCCCTGGCAAATCGGGCGCGATGAGGGTGTGGTGCTTCGCCAGCAGCGGCGCCAGGCCGCGCCATGAATGCGTGGCCGCGCCTGTCCCGTGGATCAGCAGTGCGACCGGCCCGTGGCCCATCTGCTGCACATGCCAGCGCAGGCCGCCGGCGTCGACGAAGCGGCTGGTCTCGCGGTGCGGCCAGTGGCGGCCGTCGCGTTCCCAGATCAGGCGATGCTCGCTGAGCGTGGACCGGGCGGCCACCGGCGCCATCGCGATCACCGGGCACCTGCGGGCGAAGCGCTCGCGGCCCGCACGGCTTGCGAGAGCGTGGCAGCACCGGCGTGGGGCAGCGGCAGGTAGGTGGCGCCCATCGCATCGGCGAGTTGCTGAGCCGATTCCTGCGGCTGCGGCGAGGTGTCGAGCAGCAGCGCGCTGAAGCCGGCGGCGCGCAGTTGGCGGGCGGCTGCCAACGCGTCGTCCGTGGCTTGCGCGCGGCCCGCCGCACCGCTGCGCCCGATGTTGGCGCGGCCATCGGTCAGCAGCACGATGACCGGCATGCAACCGCGCCGGCGGATCGCATCGGCGAGCGACGCGGCCGCATCGATGCCGGCCGCCAAGGGCGTGCCGCCGCCACCGGGCAGGCCGGCGAGGCTGCGCTTGGCACGTACCAGCGAGCGCGTGGGCGGCAGCAGCAGTTCGGCACCGCGACCACGGAAGGCGAGCACGGCCACGCTGTCGCGCCGCACATAACAATCGGCCAGCAGCAACTCGACCGCGCCCTTGGTTTCGGCGAGCCGGTGCAGCGCAGCCGAGCCAGACGCATCGACGACGAACACCGTCGTGGTTTCGCTGCGCTGCTGGAAGCGGGTGATGTGGAAGTCTTCGCGGCGGATCTGGATGCGGCGCGGAGCCGGGCCGGCCTCTGCGTCATCTCGCGCGGCATTTTTGGCATCGCCCATGGCATCTCTGGCGAGGCCCTTCGCACCGTTCTTCGAGGCACCGCTAGCAGGTTCTGCAGCCGCGCGTCTCTCCTCGACAGCCACCGCCGGCTCGCGGTGCCGCAGCGCTTGCCATGGCGCCGCGGCGCGCAGCGTTTCGATGACGTTCAGCCGCGCACCAGCCCTCGGCTCGCCGCGCCGAACGCCGCTCGGTCGGCCACGCAAGTTGCTCGACTGCGGCGCGCCGGATCGGCCTGCGTTTGGCGATTGCGCGGTGCGAAGTTGGCCTGCTTTCAATGCCGCCAGCAGACCGGGCGGGATGGCGGCGAGCACGGCTTGCAGCACGACGTCGTCCAGCGCTTCTGTGTGCGGTAGCCGGGGCGGATCTGCGTGGGTGTCGCCGCTGAGGTCGTTGTTCTGATCGTCGTCGGGCGATGCCTCAGGTGGCTCATCCGGCTCGTGGTCAGCCTTCTCCTGTGTGTCCTCAGGCGGAGGTTCGCGTGACGTTGGCGGCGGCTCAGGCAGCTCTTGCAAAACAGCGTCGTCGGCCGCCTCCGCATCGGCCGGCAACATCGTCGCGCGCGAGGCCAGCACCAATCGCGCCGCCAGCGCCGCATCGTCGTCATCGACCTCGTGCCGACCATTCAACGCGGCCGCAGCCTTGGCCGCATGCAGGGCCAGCATCGGCGCGCGGATCGAGGCCACCCCAAGCGACAGCGCCGCGGCGCAGAGTGCTTCGATGACGGCTTCGCTGGCGTTGACCTGCGGCAGGAGCGCCTGCGCCGCAGCCACTTCGGCGCGGCACCAAGTAAGCGTTCGACGGCCGCTCGCGAGAGAGCCACCCGCTGGATCGCCCAGCACCGCGTCGATCGACACCCTCCCCACGCACTCCTCCAACGGCAGATGAAACGCCAGCCGCTCCAGCAAGCGCGCCGGCAAGCCTTCGTCGTCCGCAATGCCTTCATC
Source organism: Rhodoferax sp. (assembly GCA_026224975.1). GTDB lineage: Bacteria > Pseudomonadota > Gammaproteobacteria > Burkholderiales > Burkholderiaceae_C > LMDS01. The sequence goes on from JAMFRW010000050.1 coordinate 13,849, forward strand.
GAGCGCGACAAAGCCCACGCGCGCCGGCAGCCGCGAGCCCAAGCCATCGCGCTGCATCGCGACATGCTGCGTGTCGATCACGGCCGCGAGACGAGCGGCCGTCGAAGGACTCAAGCGCTCGGCCATCGCGAGCAGCACCACGCCGCCATCGGCCTCGCTCAGCACACCGCGTTGCGCCATCGGTCGACCGGCTTGCAGCGTGGCGGCGAGGTCCAACCCGCCGAGCAAGCGCTCGTCACCGATGTGCAATGGCACGCGACGCAACGGCGTGCCCGAAGGCAACAGCGTCGTCAAATCGGCCAGCCACGCATCGCGCTTCGGCCCGGCGCGCGCACGCAAGGCCACACCTCCCAAGCCAGCGGGATCGACGGCGAACAGTGCGGCGACCCAGGCGGCGTCTTTCATGGGGCGGCCACTCACCACGCTGCGTTCGGAACCGGCCACGGCTTTCACGCGAACATCACCCCGCCAACACCTCAGCCACCGCCCGATCCACGCGCACGGTCGAGCCCGAATCGTCCAGCGGATTGCGCCGCAGCCGGTGCCGCAAGGCAGGCGGTGCGACGCGCCGAAGATGCGACGCGTTCACCTCCGCATCACCCTCCAGCGCCGCAAACGCACGCGCCGCCCGGATCAGCGTGAGCTCGCCGCGCAGGCCGTCGGTGCCCAGGCTCATGCACAGGCGCGCCGCGTTCTCGAGCGCCGCATCGGGCACGGCCACTTCAGCGATGCGGCCGCGCGCGGTGACGATCTGCCGGCGCACGCGCGCTTCGGCCTTGGCCCATTGCTCGGTGAAGCCGGCCGGGTCGCGTTCGTAGGCGTCGCGCCGCTTGACCACATCGACACGCGAAGCCAGGTCGCTCGGCGTCTTCACCTCGACCGACAGGCCGAAGCGGTCGAGCAACTGCGGGCGCAGTTCGCCCTCCTCCGGGTTGCCGCTGCCGACGAGCACGAAGCGCGCCGGGTGCCGCACGCTCAGGCCTTCGCGCTCGACCACGTTCTCGCCCGAGGCGGCCACGTCGATCAGCAGATCGACCAGGTGGTCTTCGAGCAGGTTCACTTCGTCGATGTAGAGAAAGCCGCGGTGCGCGCGCGCCAGCAAGCCGGGCTCGAAGGCCTTGATGCCTTGCGCCAGCGCGCGCTCCAGGTCGAGCGCGCCGACCACGCGGTCTTCGGTGGCGCCGAGCGGCAGATCGACCACCGGCACGGGGATGAGGTGGCTCTTGATGGCGACTTTGGCAGCAGCGCTGCGCGCCTCGCGCTTCAGCGCCGCGCACTGCTCGCAGCTTGCCGCATCGGCCGCCGGATCGCAGTGGTAGCGGCAGCCGACGACGGCGCGCATGGCTGGGAGCAGCGCCGCCAGCGCGCGCACGGCAGTCGATTTGCCGGTGCCACGGTCACCGAACACCAGCACGCCGCCGATGGCCGGCTCGATGGCGGCGATGAGGATGGCGAGCTTCATCTCGTCCTGGCCGACGATGGCCGAAAAAGGAAACACCACGGTACGGCTCCAGACCTGAATCACCGATGCATTCGCTACGGTATCTGCTATGTAAAGCTCAGCAACATTTCAATGTGTCAGACTATTCTGACGGGTCAACCCGATCCGATCAAGGACTCCGACCATGAGACAAACCCCCTTCCCCACCCACACCGATTCGTGTGCGCAACCTTGCGAATCCGCCAACAACAGCCGTCGCGTCTTCATGTTGGCCGTGGTGGCTGGCGGCACCGCGCTGGCCGCCTCGCGTGTTGCGGCCCAGGGCGCTGCCAAGCTCGAAGAAACCGACCCGCAAGCGGTAGCACTCGGCTACAAGGCCGACGCCAGCAAGGTCGATGCGGCCAAGTATCCGCAGCACCAGGCCACTCAGATGTGCAACGGCTGCAACTTCTTCCAGGGCAAGCCGTCCGACGCCATGGCACCCTGTACCTTGTTCGCCGGCAAGCAGGTTTCCGGCAAGGGCTGGTGTTCGGCCTGGGCCAAGAAAGCCTGAGTTGATTTCAAGTAGAGCGCTGCCTGCAACGGGCGGCGCTCAACTCATTAGACTTTTCTGATGGGTTGGCCAAAACATTTAACTTATCCAAATCGAACAGCCTGCCTACAGTAGCCCTCACACATCAACGAGGAGACTGCCATGGGCAACATGCTAGAGGCCACCCAGATCACCGACGCCAAGAAGCGCTACTCGGCCGGGGTTCTCAAATACGCGCAGATGGGCTACTGGGACGGCGACTACGAGCCCAAGGCGACCGACATCCTGGCGCTCTTTCGCATCACGCCGCAAGAAGGCGTGGACCCGATCGAAGCCGCTGCCGCCGTGGCCGGTGAATCCAGCACCGCCACCTGGACGGTGGTCTGGACCGACCGCCTGACCGCCTGCGACATGTACCGCGCCAAGGCCTACCGCGTCGACCCCGTGCCCAACACCCCCGGCCAGTACTTCTGCTACGTCGCCTACGACCTCTCGCTCTTCGAGGAAGGCTCCATCGCGAATGTGACCGCCTCCATCATCGGCAACGTCTTCAGCTTCAAGCCGCTGAAGGCCGCGCGGCTCGAAGACATGAAGTTCCCGGTGGCCTATGTGAAGACCTTCGCCGGCCCGCCGACCGGCATCGTGGTCGAACGTGAACGCCTCGACAAGTTCGGCCGCCCCCTGCTGGGCGCCACCACCAAGCCCAAGCTCGGCCTCTCCGGGCGCAACTACGGCCGCGTGGTCTACGAAGGCCTGAAGGGTGGCCTGGACTTCATGAAGGACGACGAGAACATCAACTCGCAACCCTTCATGCACTGGCGAGATCGTTTCCTCTTCGTGATGGACGCCGTCAACAAGGCCTCGGCCGCCACCGGCGAAGTCAAGGGCAGCTACCTCAACATCACCGCCGGCACCATGGAGGAGATGTACCGGCGCGCCGAATTCGCCAAGGAACTCGGCTCCGTCATCGTCATGATCGACCTGGTGATCGGCTACACCGCCATCCAGAGCATGAGCAACTGGTGCCGCAAGAACGACATGATCCTGCACCTGCACCGCGCAGGCCACGGCACCTACACCCGCCAGAAGAACCACGGCGTGAGCTTTCGCGTGATCGCCAAGTGGATGCGCCTGGCCGGGGTCGACCACATCCACGCCGGCACGGCCGTCGGCAAGCTCGAAGGCGACCCGATGACGGTGCAGGGCTACTACAACGTCTGCCGCGACACGCAGACGAAAGTCGACCTGCCGCGCGGCACCTACTTCGACCAGGACTGGGGTGCCTTGAAGAAGGTCATGCCGGTGGCGTCCGGCGGCATCCACGCCGGCCAGATGCACCAGCTGCTCGACCTCTTCGGCGACGACGTGGTGCTGCAGTTCGGCGGCGGCACCATCGGGCATCCGCAAGGCATCCAGGCCGGGGCGACGGCGAATCGGGTGGCGCTCGAAGCCATGGTGCTGGCCAGAAACGAAGGGCGCGACATCAAGAACGAGGGGCTGGACATCCTGCGCGACGCGGCCAAGTGGTGCAGCCCGCTGAAGGCGGCGCTCGACACCTGGGGCGAGATCAGCTTCAACTATGCGTCGACGGACACGTCGGACTATGTGGCGACGCCTTCGGTGAGCTGAGCGAAGCCAGCACCGAGCGACCTACCTGCCCCCTCACCCTAACCCTCTCCCGCTGGCGGGAGAGGGGACCAACTCTCAGAGGCAACAAATGCGCATCACACAAGGCACGTTTTCTTATCTTCCCGAGCTGACCGACGCCCAGATCGTCAAGCAGATCGACCACTGCCTGTCCAAGGGCTGGGCGATCGGGCTCGAATACACCGACGACCCGCATCCCCGCAACACCTACTGGGAGATGTTCGGCAACCCGATGTTCGATCTCTCCGACGCGGCGGGTGTGATGCTGGAAGTGGCGAACTGCCGCAAGACCTTCCCGAACCACTACATCCGGCTGATGGCGTTCGATTCGACGCACGGCACCGAATCGGTGGTGCTGTCGTTCATCGTCAACCGGCCATCGGCCGAACCCGGCTTCCGCATCATCCGCACCGAAGAGCCGGGCCGCACGCTGCGCTACAGCATCGAGAGTTATGCGGTGCAGGCGAAACCGGAGGGGGCTCGGTATTGAATGCCAATTCGAATGCCGAGGTAGATGCCCACACAAAGGCCAGCATGACCCCCGACACCAGCCCACCCGCCAACACCACGCCGAGTGCGATGCTCGAAGCCTCGGGCGTCAAGCAAGTGCTCGACAAGCTCGATGCCGAGCTGATCGGCCTGGCGCCGGTGAAGGGCCGCATCCGCGACATCGCTGCGCTCTTGTTGATCGACAAGCTGCGCGCCGAGCAAGGCCTGCAATCGCAACCGCCTTCGCTGCACATGTGCTTCACCGGCAACCCCGGCACCGGCAAGACGACCGTGGCACTGCGCATGGCCGAAGTTCTCAAGCAGCTCGGCTATGTACGCAAGGGCCATCTGGTGGCGGTGACGCGCGATGACCTCGTGGGCCAGTTCATCGGCCACACGGCGCCCAAGACCAAGGAGGTGGTGAAGAAGGCCATGGGCGGCGTGCTCTTCATCGACGAGGCCTACTACCTCTACAAGCCAGAGAACGAACGCGATTACGGGCAGGAGTCGATCGAAATCCTGTTGCAGACGATGGAGAACAACCGCGACGACCTGGTCGTGATCCTCGCCGGCTACAAGGACCGGATGGACACCTTCTTCGAAAGCAACCCGGGCATGGCGTCGCGCATTGCGCACCACATCGACTTTCCGGACTATTCGCAGACGGAATTGATGCAGATTGCGCAACTCATGTTGACGCATCTCAATTACCGCTTCGATGCCGATGCCGAGCCCGCGTTCTCGCGCTATGTGGCGCTGCGCCGCGAGCAGCCGCACTTCGCCAATGCGCGCTCCATCCGCAATGCGCTCGACCGCATTCGCCTGCGCCACGCCACGCGCCTCTTCACCGCCGACACCGCCTTGACGCGCGAGCAGCTCTGCACCCTGCAAGCCGAAGACGTGCTGGCCAGCCGCGTGTTCACTTCTCCTGCTGCCAATTCAGCCGCCCCTTCATCTGCCAAAGCCGGAGACCGATGACATGAGCATCGAAGCATTGATCTTCGACGTCGACGGCACCATCGCCGACACCGAAGAGGCGCACCGCGTCGCCTTCAACCTGGCGTTCGAACGCTACCGGCTCGGCTGGAACTGGGAGCCGGGCGAGTACCGCGAACTGCTCAAGGTGACGGGCGGCAAGGAGCGGATCACCAGCTACATAGACACCTTGCCCATCGGCGAAGCCGAGCGCCGCCGCCTGGGCAAGCTGGTACCCGACATCCATGCCGAAAAAACCCGCTTCTACAGCGCCTATGTAGGCGATGGCACGGTGCCGCTGCGCAGTGGCGTGGTGCGCTTGTTCGACGAAGCGTTGGGCGCCGGCTGCAAGCTCGCCATCGCCAGCACCACCACCGCCGTCAACGTCGACGCGTTGCTGCATTCGACCTTGGGCGCGCGCGGGCTCGACATGTTCACTGTCATCGCCTGTGGCGACCAGGTGCGCGCCAAGAAGCCCGCGCCCGACATCTACAAACTCGCGCTGCACGAGCTGGGCCTGGAGCCCGACCACGCCGTGGCCTTCGAGGATTCCTCGAACGGTTTGCGGTCGGCCCTCGGCGCCGGTTTGTGGACCGTCGTCACGCCCAACTTCTGGACCGAAGACCACAACTTCGACGGCGCCTCGCTGCTGCTGCCACACCTGGGTGACCCGGCCCACCCGCTGCGCGACGAGCCCGGTGGCCGGCTGCAAACCCGCGCCTGGCTGACCTTCGACGAGATCGAACGACGCGCTTCCAGCGCCGGCTCGCGCACCGCTTCCAGACCCATCGAGAGACGCCCATGAACGGCACCATGCGCATTGCGCCCAGTTTGTTGTCGGCCGACTTCGCCCGCCTGGGCGAAGAGGTCACCGCCGTCATCGCCGCCGGCGCCGACCTGATTCACTTCGACGTGATGGACAACCATTACGTGCCCAACCTCACCGTGGGCCCGCTGGTTTGTCAGGCGATCAAGCCGTATTGCCATCGCGAAACCAAGGTCGGCGAGAAGACCGATGTGCTGATCGACGTGCACCTGATGGTCAAGCCGGTCGATGCGCTCATCCCGATGTTTGCGCAAGCCGGCGCGGGCATCATCTCGTTCCACCCCGAAGCCAGCGAGCACATCGACCGCACGCTGCAGCTCATCCAGTCCTTCGGCATCAAGGCCGGCCTGGTGCTCAACCCCGCCACGCCGCTGCATTGTCTCGATCACGTGATGGACCGGCTCGACCTGATCCTGCTGATGTCTGTCAACCCAGGCTTCGGCGGGCAGAGCTTCATCGAGAGCACGCTGCCCAAGATCGAAGCGGTGAGGAAGCGCATCGAAGCGACGGGCCGCGACATCTGGCTCGAAGTCGATGGCGGCGTGAAGGCCGACAATGCCCAGCGCGTCGGCGGCGCCGGGGCCGACACGCTCGTGGCGGGCTCGGCGGTTTTCACCGGCGGCCGTTATGCGCAGGCGATCGATGCGATCCGCACGAACGCGCTGGCCGGGCGCAACATGCAACGTCAAGAGTGACACGTATCGAGTAGCCAGGAGACCGCACCATGCCCACCGCCGGCAAAGCCACGCTCACGCAGTTCCTCATCGAAGAACGGCGCAAGGCGCCCTCGGCCACCGGCGAACTCAACGCCTTGATCACCGACGTGTCGCTCGCCTGCAAAGCGATCTCGTGCAAGGTGGCCTTCGGCGCGCTCGGTGGCGTGCTCGGCAGCGCCGCCACGCAGAACGTGCAGGGCGAAGACCAGAAGACGCTGGACGTGATGAGCAACCAGATCTTCCTGCGCGCCAACGAATGGGGCGGGCATGTGGCCGGCATGGTCTCGGAAGAACTGGAGAATGTCTACACGCTGCCCGCGCAATACCCGCGCGGCAAGTACCTGCTGCTGTTCGACCCACTCGATGGTTCGTCCAACATCGATGTGAACGTGGCCGTCGGCAGCATCTTCTCGGTGCTGCGCGCGCCCACGCCGGGGCAGGACGCCACGGCCGAAGACTTCCTGCAGCCCGGCGCCACCCAGGTCTGCGCCGGTTATGCCATCTACGGCCCCTCGACCATGCTGGTGCTCACGCTGGGCAGCGGCACGCACGCCTTCACGTTGGAGCCGATGCTGGGCGAATGGGTGCTGAGCCACCCGAACCTGCAGGTGCCGGCGAAGACCCGCGAGTTCGCCATCAACGCCTCCAACAGCCGCTTCTGGGAGCCGGCCGTCAAGCGCTATGTGGATGAATGCCTGGCCGGACAGCCGGGCCCGCGCGGCTCGGATTTCAACATGCGCTGGATCGCCTCACTCGTGGCCGAAACCCACCGCATCCTGATGCGCGGCGGCGTGTTCCTCTACCCGCGCGACACCAAGGACCCGGGCAAGCCGGGGCGGCTGCGGCTGCTGTACGAGGCCAACCCGATCTCGTTCCTGATCGAACAAGCGGGCGGCGGCGCCAGCACCGGCCGCACGCGCTTGATGGAGGTGCAACCCGATTCGCTGCACCAACGCATCGGCTTCGTCTTCGGCTCGAAGGAAGAGGTCGCGCGCATCGAGGGCTATCACCACGAGGAGCCGCCCGACACCTTCGCCTCGCCGCTCTTCGGCAAGCGGGGCTTGTTCTCGCAGCCGGAGTGAGTCGACCCGACCGCGAAAGCGCCCGTCACGCCGCAGAGAGCGCCATGTACACACCGGCTGCGCCCGATGCGACGAGGCTCAACGCCCAGACGAGGTCCAGGTCCAGCCACGCAGACCGCAGCACGCGCAGCCCCAGGTAGCGGTAGACGATCCAAGCCACGAGCAGGCCAGAGGTGACCATCGCGGCCGAATGCAACAGCGAGACGGCGATGGCCGTTCCGATGTTCGCGCGCATCAGCGTCATCGCACCAGCGTGTCCCCAGTCCGCGAGCGGCGGGCCTGCGGTGGCAGCCGTTGTCTGGCAAAGCCCCATCACGATCGGCAGCAGCATCAGCGCCGCGCCATGCGCCGTCGCCATCAGCAGCGACCACAACAGCAGTTGCGTCGGCCGCACCCGCATCAGCCAGCGTGGGTGGCGGCGCAGCATCAGCCGTGAAATGCCGAACAGCACCACCAGCGCACCGGCCACAACGCGTATTTCACGCTGCCATGCCACGAGCCATGTCAGCAAAGCAAAGGGCACGAGCACGATTGCGATCGCCAACAGGTGGCCGGCGCCCAACGGCACGAAAGTGGCCAGCAGTGCCGAGCCGCGTCTATCGGTCATGCCGTTGGCAACGGCCAGCGGCCAACCCATCGCCGGGTTGACGCCGTGGTAGGCGCCGATCGCCACCACGCCGGCCCACAACAACACCCTCTCTTCTTCTGGCACGCGCGCGCCGGGGTCAAGCCGACGGGTAGCAGAACGAATCGGTCGAGCAATCGCCGCCCTGCAGACGAATCTGGTGGGCGCCGTAATCGGCTCCGAACTGCACATCGAACGCCGGATCGAGCGTGATGCCACCTTCCGCGCCGACGTGGCAAAGCACCTGCCGACCCGGAATGCCGGCAGGGTAGAACTGCTTGTCCCAACTGCTGTAGAGCGAATTGGTGAAGTAGACGCGCTTGCCGTCGCGGCTGATCTCGGTCATCTGCGGGCCACCGCCGAAGGCCGAGCCGTTCGCATGCGGCGTGCGCCGCGCGATGCCGCCGGCGTGCACACTGCCCGTCAGCTTCGGCTGCATGGGGTCGGTGACGTCATACTGGCGCAACTCGCCGGTGCCCCAGCAAGCCACGTAGAGAAAGCGGTCGTCGAGCGACAGGTCGATGTCGCTGATCAGCGGCGGCACCGCGCCGAAGCCCTTGAGCAAATCCGGGAGCAAAGAGACATCGGCCGGCTCCGGCGGAATCACCGCGGTCTTTTTGGCATGGAATTGGCCACCTTCGCGGTACCAGGTCCAGATCGAGCCTTCGAGGTTGGTCGTGTCGATGACGACGCCGAGGAAGCCGTATTCGCGCGTCGGGTCATGCGCCGGCCGAAGTTCGAGCGCCATCTGGTGGTTCGCGCCGAGGTCGATGGTCTGCACGTGGCGGCGCGAACTCAGCTCCCAGAAATGGATGCGATGCCCATAGCGGTTGCCCAGCAGATCTTCCGGCACGATGCCGTTCTCGAACTGCGGTGGCAGGCCCCATTCGCTCGACGCCATGAAGTTGCGAGGCAGGTTCCACCAGAAGTCGTAATGCAACTTTTGCGGGCCGCGCTCGATCTCCCATTTGCCGAGAATCTCGAAGCTCTCGCAGTCGATCAGGAAGACGCCCGGCGGCCCCTGCGTGCCGTCGGCACCGGCGCCGCCGAGCGTGCTGATGTAGATGCCTTCCGGCCCGCAGTGCACCGTGTGCGGCCGCGAGTAGCCGGTCTTGCGCAGCACCTCTTCCGGCTCGATCACCTTGGCGATGGTCGGCCGCAAAGGATCGGGTTCGGTGTCGACGATGTAGATGCGCGAGGATCGAATGCCCGGAATGATCAGGTAGCGGCGCTTCAGGAAACTGTGGCCCGACATCGGCGAGAGCGCCGAACTGCAGGCGTTCCAGCCGAAGTGGTGAAACTCGTCGCCACGGTACGGCATGTCGAGCCGGTGCAGCATCGTGCCGTAGGTGCGAGACGCCGGATCGAGATCGACGACCGCCAAGGCATCCGGCCGCGAGGCATCGGGCGACAGCAGGGCCACGTAGGCGATGCGCTCGGGCTCCGCTTCCATCGCCAGGCGCGGCGACGGGTAGAACGTGGGGTCGGGCCGAAGTTTCTCGAACATGACGGGCTCCTCTTGCGCGTATGGACATGCCGGTGCGAGGACAGAGTCTGCGCGCGGCCGGCGGCGATGAAACTCCCTAGTTTTCGACGGCCGGGCTCACGACGCCGCTCATGATGCTTTCTTGCTCATCTGCTGCTCACCGAAACAGCGACAGCACCGTCGCGCAACTCGCCCCTCGCCTGCCGCCACACCGACCACGCGCCGCTCAACGCCAGCGCGGCCATGCCGACCGCCACCGCCAGATCGGGCCAGGCGCGATGCGAGGCGGCCACGCCGAGCGCCGCAGCACCCACTGCGATGTTGCCCAGCGCATCGTTGCGCGAACAGAGCCACACCGAGCGCATGTTCGAATCGCCGGTGCGGTAGCGGTAGAGCATGAGCGCCACGCCCACGTTGACGACGAGTGCCAGTACCGCCACCACCCCCATCGTCGCCGCCTCGGGCACCAGCCCGGCCTGGAAGCTCCAGACCGCACGGCCCAGCACGAAGACGCCGAAGCCCGCCATCGACGCCGCCTTCAGCAGCGAAGCCTTGGCACGCGACGCGATGGCCATCGACAACACCGCGAGCGACAGGCCGTAGTTGGCCGCGTCACCAAAGAAGTCGATCGCATCCGCGAGCAACGACACCGAATCCGACTGGCCCGCCGCGATGATTTCCACGAAGAACATCGCGGCGTTCAACAGCAGCGAGATCCAGAGAATCCGGCGATAGGCGGGATCGACCGCTTTGTCGCGGGCGGACGGGAGTTCGGGAGGGCAGCAGTGGGCGGACATGCCCGATGGTAATCAGCGCGGCGCTTTGAGCGATTTGTCGAGCAGATTTTCGAGCCGGCGCCAGTAATCGACCTGGTTGGCTGGGTCCCAAAAGCCATTGCCCTCGTCGGGATACGTCACCTGCTCCACCTGCACGCCTGCCGCCCGCGCCGCGGAGACAAAACTGCGTGAATGTTCGATCGGCACACGACGGTTTGCGGCGCCATGGGCCACCAGCAACGGAATCTTGATGTCGGCGACACGGTTGAGCGGCGAGTTGATGGCCAGCGCCGCCGCATCTTTCACCGGATCGCCGATCAGCACCGGCATGGGGTACTTGCGACTGTCGACCGAGAAGGTGGTCCAGTTGGCGGTGTACATGAGGTCGATGTCAGTCACAGCTGCATAGCTTGCAGAGCAACGGTAGACGCCAGGGCTAGAGACCGACCCCATCAAAGCCGCGTAGCCACCGTAGTTGGCACCTTCGATGCACACGCGATCGGGATCGATCAGTTTCTGCTTGGCTGCCCATTGAACGGCGTCGACCAGGTCGTCCTGCATCGCGCGGCCCCACTGCTTCCAGCCAGCCTTGAAAAGGTCGTAGCCGTAACCCTCGCTGCCGCGGAACTCGGGTTCGATCACGCGGTAGCCGCGCGAGGCCAGGAACTGCGCTTCTGCTTCCCATGTGAGCGATGCGCCGCGAACCCATGGCCCACCGTGCACCAGCACCACTGCCGGCAACGGCTGGTCGGGCTTGGAGCCCACGGGGTGGGTCACATAGACGGGAATCTTCAAGCCGTCACGCGTCGTGATGCGATGGAAGGTGCGGCGGCCTTGTGTGGCTTCGTCGATCCACGGGCGCGCGGCACCGATTCGCTTGAGAGACGCATTGGTTCGGTCGAACAAATAGTATTCGCCGGGCTGGCGATCGGATGTCGATCGCACGACGAAGAAGCGCGTGGATTCGCAGCGCCCGCAATACAGCCTGTTGCTCCGGTCAGCGGGCAATGCAGCGTCCACGCCTTTCTGGATCTTCTGCATGGCCGGGTCGAACCAGACGCTCATCGGTCGATCGGCACGGAAGTGCAG
>JAMFRW010000349.1 GCA_026224975.1 Rhodoferax sp.
TGCCGAGCTTCATCACCGGCCAGTTCAGCCCCCAGACGATGGTCAGCATGGCCAGCAGCACAAGCTGGCGCGCGGGGGCAGCTGCTTTCAGCGCCGCGCTCCGAGGTAGCGCTTGCGCCAGAAGTACACGCTCAAGCCGATGCCGAGGATCAGCATCACGATGAAGACGGTCCAGAAACCGGTGGCGCTGTGGATGAGTGGCAAGCCTTCGAAGTTCATGCCGAAAAAGCCGGTCACCAGGTTGAGCGGCATGAAGATCGCTGTGAGCACGGTGAGCGTGCGCATGATGTCGTTGGTGCGGTTGCTTTGCGCCGAGAAGTGCATCTGCACGGCGTTTTCAGCCGACGATTCGAGCCGGCGCACGTGGCTCAACACACGCTCGATGTGCTCCAGAACATCACGCGAGCGCACGCGCAGCAGCTCGCGCTCGCGGCGCACGGCGGCGTCGGCCTCTTCGGGCCATTCGTCGAGCGCGTCTATCCATTCGGTGATGGCGGCGCGCTGGTCTTCGCAGGTGTCTTCGAGCAGGTGCAGCGTGTTGCGTGATTCGAGCAGCATCTGCCAGCTCGTCGGGTTGCCGCGCTCGTCGAAGAGCTGTTGCTGCAGGTAATCCATCTGCTTGGTCAGCAGACGGCGCAGCTCCAGATAACTGTCGACCATGAAGTTGACCATGCGCAACATCAGGTCGGCCGCGTTCGGCGGCACACGCGCGCTGCCACGGCCTTCCGTGCCGGGCGTTTGCTGCTGCAGGCGGTTGGCGAAGTAGTCGCGCACCTGGCAGTCGGTGGGGTGCACCGTGAGCAGCACGCGGTCGAAGAGCGCAAAGCCGACCGGGCTGGTGTCGATCGCCGCGAGCGCGGCTCGGGCCGAGGCCAGTGTGCCCTGGTTGTCGTCGATGAACATGTTGGCGCTGCCCGCGCCCGCGGCGAGCCGTCGGAACACCAGCACGTCGTACCACGAGGTGTAGTCGAAGTGCGAGGGCAACTGGTTGTTCAGCAGGTCGGAGATGTGCAGGTCGACGAGCTGCCCGCCCGTCCAGCGCTGCAAGGCAGCCTGCAGCGGCGACACATTGACCTCGAACTCGCGGCGCGCGCTGCCGACCCAGAGGTAGCCGGTGGCGGGCATGGCATCGGGCAGTTCGTCTAACTCGGTGAACTGATCGCCTTGAATGTGGAAGATTCTCATGTGATGACTACACCCCGCTCGCCGGGTACGGCGCCCGGCCCTCCGGGAGGGCCGGGCGCACCGGCCTCAACGTGGCTCAGCTTTCAGCAGCCGGGCCGCCTCCAAAGCGAAGTACGTCAGCACGCCATCCGCGCCGGCGCGCTTGAAGGCGAGCAGGCTTTCCATCATCACCGCATCGCCGTCGAGCCAGCCGTTGAGTGCGGCGGCCTTGAGCATGGCGTATTCGCCGCTCACCTGGTAGGCGAAGGTCGGCACGCGGAATTCGTCTTTCACGCGGCGCACGATGTCGAGGTAGGGCATGCCGGGCTTGACCATCACCATGTCGGCGCCTTCGGCGATGTCCATCGCCACTTCGCGCAAGGCTTCGTCGCTGTTGCCCGGGTCCATCTGGTAGACCTTCTTGTTGCTCTTGCCGAGGTTGCCGGCCGAGCCGACCGCGTCGCGGAACGGGCCGTAGAAGGCGCTCGCGTACTTGGCGCTGTAGGCCATGATCTGCGTGTGGATCAGGCGGTGCTCTTCGAGCGCGTGGCGAATGGCGGCGATGCGGCCGTCCATCATGTCGCTCGGCGCCACGATGTCGACACCGGCTTGAGCCTGCACCAGCGCCTGCTGCGTGAGCACGGCCACCGTTTCGTCGTTGAGGATGTAGCCCGTCTTGTCCAGCAGGCCATCCTGCCCGTGGGTGGTGAACGGGTCGAGCGCCACGTCGGTCATCAGGCCGAGTTGCGGGAAGCGCTTCTTGAGTTCACGCACGACGGTCGGCACGAGGCCTTCGGGGTTCATCGCTTCGCGGCCGTCTTCGGTCTTCATCGACGCATCGAGCACCGGGAACAGCGCCATCACCGGGATGCCGAGCGAGACGCACTCTTCGGCCACCTTGTAGAGCCGGTCGAGCGAGCGGCGCTGCACGCCGGGCATCGAGGCGATGTCTTGCGTGACGCCTTCGCCGGCCAGCACGAAGACCGGCAGGATCAGGTCGGAAGGGTGGAGCCGGTGTTCGCGCACCATGTTGCGCGTGAATTCGTCGCGGCGCAGACGGCGGGGACGGCTGGCAGGGAATGGCGGGGGTGTTTGCACTGGCGATTTTCCGGTGATGACGTTCGGCTCGGCGGCACGCCAAAAAGGGGCATGAAACGGTCACCGCGAAACCTGGCTGGCGCATCATCGGCGCCCGTCGCCACCGGGCGCTGTTGGTGTTGACCCGAGCTTGTTTTGCGGCGGTTACATCTGCTAGTATCTGCATTGAATGATAGCTGCAAGGTTGTCATTCCCTGCTTTCCTCCCTGAGCAGGCGCCTGACCGTGATGACAGCGTGAAGGCTTTTAAAGCCCTGGCCGATGGTCGGGGCTTTTTTCTGGCAAATCCCGCGCAAACCCCCCGGCCATAATCGACCGATGCTCTGGATCAAAGCCTTTCACATCGTCTTCGTCGCCAGCTGGTTCGCCGGCCTGTTCTACCTGCCGCGGCTCTTCGTCAACCTCGCGGCCGTGCCGCAAGAAAGCCACGCCGAACGCGAGCGTTTGTTGCTGATGGCGCGCAAGCTCTATCGGTTTTCGAGCTTCCTGATGGTCCCGGCCGTCGGCCTCGGCCTGTGGCTGTGGCTGAGCAACATGAAGGCGTTTCCGGGCGGTTGGCTGCACGTGAAGATCGTGCTGGTGATCATCGCCATCGGCTACCACCACGCCTGCCGCTCCATGCTGCGCAAGTTCGAGCAGTTCACCAACAAGCGCAGCGAGCGCTGGTTTCGTTTCTTCAACGAAACCGCGGTGTTGATCTTCACCGCCATCGTGGTGCTGGTCGTCGTCAAACCGTTCTGAGCGGACCACAGCCATCCCCGCGAGCGCCAGCCCCCGCCACCGCAGCTCCGCCGCGCCGCTGGCGTGGCTGTACCTGGCGCTGATCGTCTACGCGAGCCTCTACCCGTTCACCGGCTGGCGCATTCCGGGCGTCTCGCCGTTCGCCTTTTTGACGCTGCCCTGGCCGCGTTGGTGGACCTGGTTCGACCTGGTCTCCAACTTCATCGGTTACATGCCTTTTGGCGCGCTGGTCTTCGGTGCGCTCGTGCGCAGCGGCGGCAGCGCGCGCACGGGGTTCTGGGCGGCGGCGGTGGCGGGCACGGCGCTGTCGTTCGCCATGGAGTTCACGCAGAACTTCCTGCCGCACCGGGTGTCGTCGAACGTCGACCTGGGCGTGAATGCACTCGGCACGGTGCTCGGCGCGCTGCTCGGGCTGGCGGTGCATGTGCGCGGCTGGGTCGAGCACTGGCAGATCGCGCGTGACCGCTGGTTCATCGGGCGGAGTGCCGGCGGTCTGGCGCTGCTGCTGCTGTGGCCGATCGGGCTGCTGTTCCCCACGCCCGTGCCGCTGGGCGTGGGCCAGGTGCTGGGCCATGCGCAGGAGTTGCTCGCCGGCCTGCTCGAAGGCACGCCAGCCGCCGTGTGGATGGACGGCTGGTTCGACCCCGATCTGATGCTCGAACCGCTCTCGCCCTTCAGCGAATTCTCGGTGGTGGTGCTGGGCTTGCTCGCACCGTGCATGGTGGCCTTCACCGTCTCGCAGCGCGGCTGGCGGCGGCTGGTGCTGGTGACGGGCGCTGCGGCGCTTGGCTGCGCGGCAACCACGCTCTCGACCGCCCTCAACTTCGGCCCGGCGCATGCGCTCGCCTGGAGCACGCCGCGCGTGCTGGCCGGCATCGCCATCGGCTGCGTGCTGGGTGCGCTGCTCGGCATGATGCCGCGGCGCGCGGCGGCGGGCTTGGGGCTGATGGCGCTGACCGGCCTCGTCATCCTCGTCACCCAGGCGCCCGCCGATCCGTACTTTGCCGACAGCCTGCAGGCCTGGGAGCAGGGTCGCTTCATCCGCTTTCACGGTGCGGCGCAGTGGGTGGGCTGGCTGTGGCCTTATGTGGCGATCGTTTATCTGCTGGCGAGGTTGGCGGCGCGCGAGGAGCCGGTGCCGGTGATTGCCGTTGCGGCTGTGGCCGAGCCGGTGGCGACGCCTGCTGCACCGCTGCTGGGTTCGGGCGACGACCCTTCGTGGGTCGCGGCGAACGCGCCCGCCGTCGCCCCGCCAGGCACCGATCCTAAAATGCCTGAATGAGCTACTACCAACGCCACATCTTCTTCTGCCTGAACCAGCGCGACAAAGGCGAAGACTCTTGCGCACGCCACGATGCGCAAGCCGGCTTCGACCATTGCAAATCGCGCGTCAAGCAAGAGAAGCTGAGCGGCCCGGGCGGCGTGCGCGTCAACAAGGCCGGCTGCCTCGACCGCTGCGCGGGCGGCCCTGTCGCCGTGGTCTACCCCGATGCCACCTGGTACACCTTTCTGGACAACGCCGACATCGACGAAATCGTCGATTCGCACCTGAAGAA
>JAMFRW010000350.1 GCA_026224975.1 Rhodoferax sp.
ACAACGGCGACAAGCCGGTGGTGTAAAGCAGCCCTCTACTTCGTCAGCACGTAGCGCCACACATCACCGAAGCGCAGGCTGTTGGCGGGATTGATCATTTCGCCGTGTGCGGCTTCTGAACTCACCTTGCTGCCGGGGTAGTTGGTCATGCTCGCCACGATCGGAAAGCCCAGCAACTGGTTCGGGTCGCGCAGCGAGATGTAGGTGCCGGCGTTGAAGCCCGATTGCTTGGCGCCGCTGGTGTAGTTCACCGCGCTCACCGTGCCGGTGCCGCCCGTCGCAGTCTTGAAGTCGGGCGAGACAGCGTACATGCGCAACATGGCATCGGCCGAGTTGGCCTTGGTGCCGAAGCCGTTGTCGGGCATCACGTAGTACGAGCCAGCGACCGGGCCTTGGAGCACGGCCGAGAAGCCTTGCACCGGCTGCTTGTCGATGAAGGGCGGCGTGATGCCGTTGTTGGGCGTGATGAACTGGCCCGAGGTCGGGCCGGGCGCGAAGGTGTCGGCCGGCAGGTTGGCCCAGCCGGTGAGCGTGGCGTCGGCCGCCGCAGCGGCGACCGGTGCCAGGGCGAAGCCGCAGGCGAGTGCGACCAGGCCTAGAGCGCCGGCCGCATGGCCGCGACGAAGTGCCGTGAGATGTTTATTCGAGTTCATGTGGGTTCTCCTCTGGTTGTCGATCGATCTGGATCAAAAAGCTGTTGCCGCCCCTCAGCGGCCCAGCTCTTTCAGGTAGGCAGCGCGCGCCGCGACGCCGGTGTTGGCGAAGTCGGTGAACACGCCATCGATGCCGGCGCGGTAGAAAGCCAGGTACTCGGCCACCGGGTCGCCCTTGTAGAAGCCAGCCAGGTACTTCTGCTCGTTGCGGAAGGTGTAGGTGTGGACGAAGAGCCCGGCCTTGTGGGCATCGGCGATGAGCGTGGTGGGCGCCACGGTGTTGACATCGGCGAGCGAGCCGGTGTAGACACTGCCATCGGCATTGGTCGCCTTGAAAGGCGAGACGGTGAGCGACATCACCTGCGGCTTCCACGGGCCGATGCCGTCGGCATAGGTCTTGACTTCGGCCAGGCCCGCAGGCGTGAGCATGGCGCCGAAGTAGCGGCCATCGCCGGCAAGCGTCCAGCTATACGGCCGCCCATCCACGAAGTTGTAGACGTCGTTGGTCTGGTAGACCATCTCGCCGGTCTTGTAGTTGACATCGTTGCCGTCGACCAACTGAACCACCCGTGTGGCCAGGCCGATGGAACGCATGTACTTCAGACTTGCCGGATCGAAGCTCTGCACCAGGATCGGCGCGGTCTTGCTGTTCAGGCTGTTGTCATTGATCAGCTTGACGATCGCGTCTTCGAACGGGTGCGTGCCGGTGCCGCAGCCATTGGCGATGGCCTGCGCGTTGTTCCACACCGGGTTCTTGGCTTCGGGATAGACGGTGATGGTGCGACCAGTGGCCGTACTCTGGGCTTTGGCGTAGTCGATGATCTCCTGCATCGCCAGCACCGGGAACTTGCCGTTGAGCGCGGTCGGGCGCTCGTTGGCTGCGTCGTAGGTCGTGCCGCCGAGGGTCTTCAATTCGGCCACGGTGAAGTCGGTGATGGACCAATCACCGGTGTGGTCTTCACCATCGACCACGAGCGACTTCAACACCGACTTCGGGTCGGCCGGGTCGGTGCGGTCGCTCAGGTATTGCGCGGGGCCGCCGTAGGTCGCGAGCGAGTAGGTCACGTTGACCAGCACGCCGGGCACGGTGCGTTTGCGGGCCGCGAATGTCGGATTGGTGGCGGCCACCGCAGCGATGTTGGTGTTGTCGCTGAGCCAGGGGTTGTGGCGGGCGACCAGCACGCAGTCCTTGCTGAGGTGCAGGTCTTCTTCGAGCGAATCGGCACCGGCGTTCACGGCGCCTTCGTAGGCCGGCTGCGTTTCTTCCGGATAAAGGCCGGGCAGGCCGCGGTGGCCGATGACCAGCGGCTGCGCGCCATCCAAGGTCTTGAACGATCCGCCGTCGTCACCACCGCCGCAGGCCGTGAGGGCCGCGGCGCAGATCAGGCCGAGGGCAAAGGGGGAGAGCAGTGCGGTCGTTTGGCGGGTGGGATGCATGTTCGATGAGTCTCCAGATTTAGAAGACTCATGGTCGCTCCCACCCGTGACACAGCGATGACCTCAGTCACCGTCATCGCCGCATCGTCATCACTGCAACTGCAATGCGTTCGTCAAGTCGCCCATCGCCTGGCCGCCGGCTGTCTTAAGAGCCGCATCGCGCGTGGCGAGTCCCGGCAAGGTGTCCAACCCGAAGCGCCGCGTGATCAGCCGAAGGATCGAAGCTGTGTCGTACTGCGTGTGGTCGACCGTGCCCTTCTTCGCGAGCGGCGAAATGATGATCGCCGGGATGCGCGTGCCCGGGCCCACCAGGTCACCCTTGGGCGGCGAGACGTGATCCCACACGCCACCGAATTCGTCGTAGGTGATCACGATGACCATGTTGGCCCACTGCGGGCTGGCCTGCAGCTTGGCGACCAGATCGGCGATCTTGGCATCGCCATCGGTCAGGTTGGCGTAACCCTCGTGCTGGTTGAACACACCTTCGGGCTTGTAGAAGGCCACGGCCGGCAACTGGCCCGCGGCCGCATCGGCGACGAGGTTGGTGTAGTCCTGCAAATGCGCGGCGCGGTCGGCCGCGTGGGTGACCGGGTCGAAGGCAGCGTAGTAGTTGAAGGGCTGGTGGTGCGGCTGGAAGTCGACATTGGCAGTCGTCGCGATGCCGTTCGAATTGCCGGCGTAGATCACCGCGCGTTTGCTGGCGGGGTCTTGCGTGCCATCGGTCAGCGCGGCGCTCCAGGAGCCGCCGTACCACTTCCAGCTCACGCTCTTGGCCGTGAGCAGGTCCCCGATGTTGGTCTGCGTTTGCGGCGGCAAGGTGGTGGCGCTGGCGGTGTTGGCGTAGAGCGAATCGTTGCCGCTCACATCCACCGGCGCATTGCCGCTGGGCTGGTAGGGCGCCTGCATGGTGTTGACGGCGTAGAACTTGTTATCGCCGAAGTAATTGGCCGGCGTGATGTTGCCGCTCTTCACATAGACCGGCGGGCCGTCGAGGGCCGAGGCCGGGCTGGTCGCGGCCGTGGCCAAGCGTGGCAAGTAAGCACCGCTGGCATCGGTAGTGAGCACGGTGATGGTGGGCTTGGCGGCTGCGGTGTCGGCATTCGGATACTCCGGGGCGCAGGCGCACACCAGGTACTGGTGGTTCAGGAAGGAGCCGCCGAACGCGCCTTCGAAGAAATTGTCGGCCAGCACATACTGCTGCGCCAGCTTGTAAAGCGCCGAGCCGCTGTAGTCGAAGTGGCCCATGGTGAGCCCGCCGGCATCGGCCCAGGCGGCATACATGTCGCTCTTGCCGCCGTTGATCTCCATCTGGTTTTCGAAAAAGCGGTGGTAAAGGTCGCGCGTGACGGTCGCCGTGGTGAGCGTGGCGCTCGCTGTGGCCTGGAAAGCCGTCTCCACCGAGAACGGCAGGTTGGCGAGACCCGCGCTCTGCGCCTGCGTCACCACAGGGCTGATGCCGGGCGCGGTAACGCCGCCCCAGGTCTGCGGCAGCGTGGGCAGCACGGTCACGCCGTCACGGTCTTTTTGCGGCACATAGGCGGCTGTGGCCTTGCCGCTGGCATCGATGACGCTGCTCAAGCCATTGGCGCCGGGGAAGTTGCCGAAGAGGTTGTCGAACGAACGGTTTTCGGCGTAGATCACGACGATGTTCTGCACCTTGGCCTTGAGCGCCGCAGTGGTGTCCACCGGCGCATCGTCACCGCCGCAGGCGCTGAGCGCGAGCATGGCGGCGATGGCGATCGGGGCGAACGCAAAGGATTGGAAGGAAGATGATTTCATCGAACAGGAACTCCGAAGCTGGCTGTGAATTGGCTGGCTGAATTGATGGACATCGAGCAGGAGTGAATTTCCGCGTTACACATGACGACTCCGTGACAGCCAGGTAAAGCCGGTTGTCACGGAGCCGTCACACGTTGCGCATACAAACCCGGTTCGACTTACCGGATGCCCTTCTCTTGCGCCGTCTTCTCTTGCGCCGTCTTCTCTTGCTGACGCTTTCATCGGCGCTGCTGCTGTGTGGCTGCGGCCGCAGCGATGCGCCCCGGTCTGTGCGGATCACCGCGACTGTTGCTGCGCCCGTCACCGCTTCACCGCCGGCATCCGCGGCTTCGAGCAACGCGACCGCCGCCAGCTTCTACGCCCAGCCCTTCGAGAGAAAGCCCGATGCTGCCGCGCTGACCGAGATGGGCCGCGCGCTCTTTTCGGACGTGGCACTCTCGGCTTCGGGCGGCATGTCGTGCGCGTCGTGCCACGACCCGGCGCATGGCTTCAGTCCGCCCAACCGGCTTGCGGTGCAGCTCGGCGGCGCCGACATGAAGCAGCCCGGCGTGCGTGCGGTGCCGTCGCTCAAGTACCAGCAGGACACGCCCCCTTTCAGCGAACACTTCAGCGACACCGATGGCGACGACAGCGCCGACCAGGGCCCGACCGGCGGGCGCGGGTGGGATGGCCGGGCCTCATCGGCCCATGAGCAGGCGGCCATCCCACTGCTCTCGCCCTTCGAGATGGCCAACACCGACAGCGCCGCCGTCGTTGCCCGGCTGCGTCGATCGGCCAGCGCGGCGCGCTTCAGGCAGACCTTCGGCGAGCATGTTCTCGACAACGAATCACTTGCCTGGAACGGCGTTCTTCTCGCACTCGAAGTCTTCCAGCAAAGCCCGGCCGACTTCTACCCCTACACCAGCAAGTACGACGCGGTGCTGCGCCGCCAGGCCACGCTGAACGATGCCGAACGGCGCGGTTTTCAACTCTTCGAAGACCCGGCCAAGGGCAATTGCGCGCAATGCCACATCAGCATCATCAAGCGAGGCGCCTTCCCGCAGTTCACCGACCGCGGGCTGATCGCGCTCGGCCTGCCGCGCAACCCGCAGATCCCCGCCAACCGCGACCCGGCCTATCGCGACATGGGCTTGTGCGGCCCGCTGCGCAGTGACTTTGCGGCGCAGGCCGACTACTGCGGCCTCTTCAAGACACCGACGCTGCGCAATGTGGCGCTGCGCGGCAGCTTCTTCCACAACGGCGTGATCCACACGCTGGAAGACGCCGTCGCCTTTTATGCCGAGCGCGACGTGCACCCGGAAAAGTTCTACCCCAAGGGCCGCGATGGGCGCACGGCCAAGTTCGATGACCTGCCAGCCAGTGCGCAGGCCAACGTCAACACCGAAGCCCCGTTCGACCGCCATCCCGGCGACAAGCCGGCGCTCACAAAACGCGAGATCGCCGACATCGTGAGCTTTCTGCGTACCCTGACCGACGGGTACGACGGTCACGACCTCCAGCGCGAGCGCGCGAGCGCCACGAGTTCGATCAAGCCCCAGAGCAATGTGCTGGCGAAGAAAGCCACCGGGTGAGACCGCGAACGCTTTTGCGGCGAGCGGTCAGAGACGTACGGGAGATTCATGCGCGGGCTCCATCGGTTCGGGTCGGTTTGCCCACCGTAGCGCGCCCGTGTGACGGCACCGTGTCACCGCCTTGAGCGCCGCACCGCCACCGGTCGAATTGCCGGAGCTGATCGAGCTCGACAGCATCTTCCAGCATGCCGGCCCGCGCATGGAAAGGCGCTTGCTGTGCGAAGTCGATTGCCAGCTCAAGACCGGCTCGCAACGCCTGCCGGTGCATGCCTATGTGCTGGGCAGCGACAAGCCCGATGCGCCAGTCGTCGGCTTCTTCGGTGGTGTGCATGGGCTGGAACGCATCGGTGCGGAAGTGGTCATCGCCTTCCTGCGCAGCCTGGTGATGCGCCTGCGCTGGGACGAGACGCTGCATCGGCAACTCGATGCGATGCGCTTCGTCTTCGTGCCGCTGGTCAACCCCGGCGGGCTGATGCTGGGCACACGCGCCAACCCGAACGGCGTGGACCTCATGCGCAATTCGCCGGTCGATGCGCTCGACCCTGTGCCGTGGTTCGTGGGCGGCCAGCGCGTGAGCGCCACACTGCCGTGGTATCGCGGCAAGGCCGGTGCGGCGATGCAGACCGAGAGCGCGGCGCTGTGCGATTTCGTGCAGGCCGAGTTGCTGAGCCGGCCCTTCAGCGTGGCCGTCGATTGCCATTCGGGCTTCGGCTCCATCGACCGCGTGTGGTTCCCGTTCGCCCACACCACGCGGCCCATCGAGCACCTGCCAGAGCTGCACGCGCTCTTCGAAACCATGGACGAGACATTGCTGCACCACCGCTATGTGGTCGAGCCGCAAAGCCACCAATACCTGGCGCATGGCGATTTGTGGGATCACCTCTACCTGCGTGCGTCGGCAGGCTCGGTCTTCCTGCCGTTGACGCTGGAGATGGGTTCCTGGCTCTGGGTGCGCAAGAACCCGCGCCAGCTCTTCTCGCGCCACGGGCTCTTCAACCCGATGATCCTGCACCGTCAGCAACGCGTGCTGCGCCGGCACATCGGCTGGCTGGACTTCATCACCCGCGCCGTCTGCAGCCATGCGCGCTGGCGGCCCGAGGGTGCCGGGAGGAAGGTTCAGCGCAGCCTGGCCCTGGCGCGCTGGTATGGCGTGGGTGCCCGGTGAGCACCTGGGTCTTGCTGCGCGGGCTCACGCGCGAGCGAGGGCATTGGGCGGGGTTCGATCAGCGGTTGGCCGATCGGCTGAAGGCTTTCGACGATGACCTTGGTGTGGTCGCACTCGACCTGCCCGGCAATGGCTCGGCCCACCTTCGGACAAGCCCGACCCGCATTGAGGCGATGACGGACGACTGCCGCACGCAACTGCGCGCACTCCACCTGCCGCCGCCTTACCGGCTGGTCTCGATGTCGATGGGCGCAATGGTGGCGGTCGACTGGGCCACGCGCGATGCGGCATCGGTCGCAGGCTGCGTGCTCATCAACACCAGCCTGCGGCGGTTCAGTCCGTGGCATTGGCGGCTGCGGCCAGCGAATCTCATCAAGCTGCTGCGCGTGGCCTTGATGCCGCTGTCGGCAAGCGAGAAAGAGTCGATCATCCTGAAGCTCACCAGCCACAACGCCGCGGCCGCACAAGCCGTGCTCGGCCCGTGGACTGCCCTTCGCACGCAGCACCCCGTCTCGCGCCTCAACGCCCTGCGGCAGTTGCTGGCCGCAGCGCGCTATCGGGCACCGCAGCACGCACCCAGAGTGCCGCTGCTGGTACTCGCCAGCCAACGGGATGCATTGGTCGATTCACGCTGCTCTCAGCGCTTGGCCGAGCAATGGAAGGCACCCATCGAATGGCACCCGTGGGCCGGGCACGACCTCACGCTGGACGATGGCGATTGGGCGGCCGAGCGTATCGCCGAATGGCGTGCCGCGCAGCCGAAACTCAGCGCGCAAAGTCGTGGTTGAGCCCGATCACATACACCCGCGAAGCACCAGCCGCGCCAGATGAGAAGCGCGCCGCGCTGAAGTCCACGCTGATCGCTTCAGTCAACGTGACCCGGGCGCCGAGCCGCGAAGTCCAGCTACTCGCGTAGGTGATGCGCTCGGCGATGACCGTGAGCCTGTCGCTCGCCGCCCACTCGGCCGAGAGGCCCAGTCGGCGCGTTCTTTCCCCGGACGCGGCCCAGTCGGCCCCGGCATTGGCATGCACCCAGAGCCTGTCGGCCACCCACCAGGTCAGCGGCACATAAGCCGTCTTCCACGGCCGGCCGCCATGCTTCACATCGAAGGCCGCGGCCACCACCACGCCAGCGCTCAGCTTGTCGATCAGCGGATCGGCCACCCACTTGAGTTGCGGGCCGAGGCTGTCGTGGTGCTCGCTCCGGGTCTCCGCATGGTCGAGGTTGACACCCAGTTCCACCGGTCCGACACGGCAGGCCGGACCCACGTGGAACAGCGTGGTGCGCGCGGACGGGGCGCGCGCCAGCCAGGTTTCGTACTGGCAATGCCCGGTTTCGGCGACGGTGGCGTCGTCCACATCGAAATGGCCGCCAGCGGCATGGGCGGGCAGCGAGACAACGGTGGCTGAGGCGACGAAACAGAGTGGCCGGAGCGGCAGGAGCATGCGCATAGTGTTCGACGCCGATGTGTCGTGGTGATGAAGTCGCCGATGAATTCGCCGATCGACTCACGGCCATGAACTGCTGACTTGAGTCGCCCCCGACTTTAAGGTCATCTCTTCGAACGTCGTGTCTTCGAAGTCACATGTTCGAAGTCACAGCCTCGTCACGCAGGCGACACACCGGCCCCGCACCATGCCAGATCCATCGACGAGAAAGGACAGCTCGCGCCATGAGCCAGGTCATCGGCCTCTTCCCCACACCCTTCATGCGCAGCGAGAAATTGCTGGGCGCGGGCCTGGTCGCGGCGCTGGTCGCCGAAGCCGAGGCCTTCGCCTCGCGAGGCAACCACCGATCGGCCGCGTTGACGCACACCGAGCCTGTCGCGCCCGGCAGCGGTGCCTTCGCCGAAGCCAGCGCGCTCATCGCGCCCCGGCTGGTCGAGTTCGGCATGCTGCTCTTCGGCGAAAGCCTGCCGTGGGCCATCAAGGAGCTGTGGCTCAACGTGCTGGAGAACGGCGGCCATCAAGCGGTGCACAACCATGCGAACAGCTTCGTCTCTGGCGTGGTCTACCTGAGCCGCCCCCACGAGTCGGCGCACACGGTGTTCCTGAAGGGCCTGGGCGGGCGCGATTTCGTCTTCGGCAACAGCAACGCGCGAACGACGCAAGGCCCGTTCAACGCCGACAAGTGGATCACGCCACCGGCCGAACCGGGCGACCTGGTGCTGTTCCCGAGCTACCTGCTGCACGAGGTGCCAGTCAACCAGGGCGGGCGACGCATCTCGCTGGCCTTCAATGCCGTGCCGCAGCGGCTCGATTCCTGGGGCTACGCGACCTCGTTCTCTTGAGTCCAGCCCACTTCTTCGAAAGATATCGATGACATCCCGACATCTCTTGCGACCTCTCTTGCGTCCGCTCCCGCGTCGCTCCTTCCTGGCGCTCTTGCCAGCAGGCTTGCTGCTCGCCACTGGCGCGACGCGCGCTCACGAGTACTACACCGCGTCGTTCACCATCATCCACCCCTGGGCGGAGCCGACGGCGCCTGGCGTCAAAGCGACGTCGGTGTACCTGCGCTTCGAGAACATCACGGCCGACGATGCGCTGATCGGCGCACACTCCGATATCGCGGGCCGCATCGAATTGCGAACTTCCGACAATTCGGTGGTCAAATCGATTCCATTGCCGATGGGGCAGGATATTTCTCTCTCGGCCCAATCGTCGCATCTCATGTTGATCGATTTGCGCACGCCATTGCTCGGTGACAGAAGTTATCCCCTCACGCTCGTCTTCGAGAAATCCGGCGAGATGCAAACCATGCTCTCGATGGCTGAACATTGATTTGGATTCGACCATGAAGAAAAGCCGGCGGGTCCATGACCTCGCCGGCTTTTTCTGTCGAGTCTCGAATCAGCTCTTGCGGCGCGAGGTCACAAAGCCGAGTGCGGCGATGCCGGCAAACATCAGCGCATAGGTCGACGGCTCCGGAACCGGCGCCAGCGTGATGTTGTCGTAGCCGACGGTGCCCGCGTAGCCACCGAAGTCCACCGACTTGGCGGTGCCGGCGAACAGCAGACTGGTTTGTTCCCAGTTGCAGAACGACGAATCCGAACAGCCGTTCATCGCGTTGCCGCTCAGGCTGATGCTGGCCAGCAGCGTGCCGGTGCCGTTCAGGCCCGAATACACCTTGACGGCGTCGAGCGCCGTGGCGGCCGACGAGTAATAGAACTGGATGCGGCTGGTGAAGCCTGCTGCCACGTTCATGATGGCGTCGGAGCCGACGGCCGACATGACGGTGGAGCCAGGGCCGGGCACGTGCGAGATGCTGAGCGTCGAATCGCTCGAATCGAAGGCCAAGGCGTCGAGCCCGAACGAGACGCCGTAGTTGGTGCCGCTATGCAGGCCGGTCGAATCGAAGCCGCCGTTGTAGAACTCGGCGACGGAGGCAAAGCTTTCGACGCCTTCGAAATTCAGCGTGATGGCTGCGAAGGACGGCGAGGCGACGGCGGCCAAAAGGCCTGCGACGGCCAGAGACTTCAAGAGTTTCATCGGTTGTTCCCCTGGGAAGGTATGGTTGTGGATCGCAATCAGTCTATTCCGGCTAATTAAGCGATTGCAATCATGATTCGATGAATTAAAGCGCTATCTTTTTGCATCGATCGCCTCTATTTCATCGTTCCGTCATTCAGCATATTTAGTTGCCGTGATCACGCCAAAACGTAGTCCGCACGTCACGGCCGTGTCAAATCCCGCGGTTAGCTTCACTCCCGGAAAACAAACCCTTTCAGGAGAAGAAGCAATGAAAACGAATTTCGCTCTGCGCGAGGTCAGCCTGGCCGTCGCAGCCGTGGTGGGCCTCATGGCTGCCGCCACCGGCACCGACGTGGCGCAAGCCGCAGGCAAGGCGGCAGGCACCTACGTGACCGGTGACTTCCACAACCACACCACCTGCTCCGACGGCACGCTGTCGGTGCAGAAGCTGGTGAACAAGTCGGTCGATACCTTCGGCCTCGACTGGTTCGTGCAAGCCGGCCACGGCGGCAACAGCGCCCGCAACTGCACACTGGCAGAAGACCCGTTCGAGCCGGTGCCGCCGGCCCTGAACCTGAGCAACTCCGCACCGCGCCCGCCCGGCACCTACCCGAGCGGCGGCCAGCCGGTCGGCGACGGCAAGGGCCCGCAGCAACTCTGGCAGAACACGCTGCCGAACGGCGCTGCCGGCATCAAGGGCGACTTCGCCGGTTCCACCTCCGCCCAGGCGATGTGGAAGTGGCAGGAAATCCAGGAATTCATCTACCCGGTGATCGAGAACGAAAGCCGCAAGCGCGACAACAAGCCGATCTTCGTCGGCCTGGAGCAAGTCGTGCCCGGCCATGAGCACACCTCGACCGCCATCATCGACGGCCAGTTGCCCGCCGCTCCGGCGCTCGGCAACGCCACCGCCATGGCCAAGTTCGAATACTGCTTCGACCGTGCCGACACCGACAAGAGCCGCGGCGCCGGCAACCAGTGGGATTGCACCGTGCCGGGCAGCGCCAACAACGGCCTGGTCGATTCGGCCGCACGCAAGATCCTGGTCAACTCGGGTGTGGGCAGCGGCACCGCCGGCCACATCAAGACGGTCGAAGGCATCAAGTGGATGGCCGCGACGGCACCGCAATCGAGCTACTACGTGCCGGCTCACCTGGAGCGTGCGGGCGTGTTCAACCCGAACGGCAACAACGGCTTCAACATCGAGCACCTGCGCAACTTCAACAACGCAGCGCCGGCGGTTGCGTTCGGCTTCGAATCGATGCCCGGCCACCAGGCCGAAATCCAGCGCGGCAGCTACACCACCGGCGCGGTCGGCGGCGGCACCTACGGCGGCGTCGGCATTTACGCGGCCAACATCGGCGGCGTGTGGGATGCACTGCTGGGCGAAGGCCGCGGCTGGTTCTTCTTCGGCAGTTCCGACTATCACAACCGCGGCAGCTTCGGCCCGGACCAGCGCGAAAGCTCGGCCGACTTCTTCCCCGGCGAGTACACGCGTGACTACGTGATGGCGCGCACCGGCAGCAACAAGCTGAACATGCAAGCCATCGTCGACGGCCTGCGCAGCGGCAACAGCTTCGTCGCCAACGGCGGGCTGATCGACCGCCTGTCGTTCGTGGCCTGCGCGTCCTACCCCGGCATCGGCGCACGCACCAACGCGGTGGTGGAAGCCGCTGCCGTGGCGGCTGCTGCCAACAACACCGATGTGACGCTCTCCGGCTGCGCCACCATGGGCGAAAAGCTCGTGGTGCGCCCGGGTGCCGAAGTGGTGGTGTCTATCGTCGTGCGTGATCCGGTGGGCAACAACTTTGCGCCCTACTCGTTCGCCAACCCGTCGCTCAAGCAGATCGGCATCACCCAGCCGCTGAACGCGCCGGTGCTCGACCACATCGACGTGATCGGCGGCAAGGTCACCGGCTATGTGAGCCCGACCGACACGGCCAACTACGCCGGCCTGATCGGTTCGCCGGCTGCCAGCAACCCGACGGCTGCACTCGCCAAGACCTTCAACGCCAGCACCTGGACGGCCCTGCCCGACGGCACGCGCAAGATGACCTACCGCATCCCGGCGGTCACCGCTTCGCAGTACGTTCGCCTGCGCGGCACCAACCTGCCGGCGGCCACGCCCTATGAGACCGATGCCAACGGCAATCCGCTGCTGGACTTCGGCTCGCAAGGCAAGGTGCCCTGCTCCGACGCGATGTGCCCGAGCCACATGACGACCGTTGCCGGCGTCAAGTACTCGAGCCTGGACGTGGCTGCGTGGTCGGACCTCTGGTTCTACAGCAACCCGATCTTCGTCGAAGTGCAAGGTGCCAATCTGGTGGCGGGCATCAAGTAACAACGACAAGAAAACGCTGTCATCCGCAGTCACTCCGGGCGTGGACTGGGTCCACCTTCGGGTGACTGCATTCAGCCGGCGGCCTCGCCGGCATTTGCATTTGTAGCGACCCACCCGCCATGTCTTACGTTGTTGCGACTCCGGCCGTGCCGGCAGCAAAATCCGCGGTGCGCACGCTGACACTGGCCACGGCGCTGATGGGCCTCTCCGGCTTTGCCGGGCTGGGCTATCAGATCGTCTGGACCGAGCAGTTCGGCGTCTGGCTGGGGCACGACATCGTGGCCGTGCTCGCCGTCGTGGCGGCTTTCTTCGGCGGCCTGGGCGCAGGCGCGCGGCTGCTGGCCGGTTGGATCGCGAAGAGCGCTGTTCCTGCGCGCTGGTATGCGGGATGCGAGTTCGCCATCGGCGCCTGGGGCTTGATCCTGACGGCGGTGATGCCGGGTGCGAATGCCTGGCTGGCCGCGTTGACCGGGCCGGAGCCTTCCGCGCTCTGGCAATGGTCGGTCGCCTTCGTCGGACCTTTCGTCTTGCTGCTGCCGGCCACCTTCGCGATGGGCGCCACGCTGCCGGCGATCGAACGCGTGACGGCGCGCTTGCAGAGCGAGGGCTACGCCATCGGACGCCTCTATGCCGCGAACACGCTGGGCGCCGTGGCCGGTGTGCTGGCGAGTGCCTTCGTGCTGATCCCGGCGCTGGGGCTGACGCAGACGGCGATGGTGTGTGTGGCGCTGAACATGGTGTGTGCGGTGGGAGTCCTGGTGATCGCACCATCACGTTCACTGGCTGCGACACCCGCGATCACGACGCAGCCTGCATCGCCCGCCGCCAGCCGCCGCGTGCTGGTGGTGCTCGCTGCCACCGGCGCATTGGGCATCGGTTATGAAGTCGTCGTCGTGCGCGTTCTGAGCCAGATCGCGCAAGACACCGTCTACACCTTCGCCTTGCTGCTGGCCGCCTACCTGCTCGGCACGGCCGGGGGAGCGGCCTTCTACCAGCGCCGGCTCGCGGGCCGGTACGCGCCCGAGGCGCTGCGCTCGCACCTGCTCAGCGCATTGGCCGCGGCCTGCCTCGTCGGCACGGGCAGCCTGTGGGCCAGCGAATGGATGCTGGGCACGATGCAGGTGATGTTCGGCGGCGGATACGGTGCCGCGCTGTTGGCCGAAGCCGCCATCGCGCTCGCCGCCTTCGCGCTGCCCACGCTGGTGATGGGCGCCCTCTTCAGCCACCTCTGCGTGGAAGCCACCGCCGCCGGTCGCGGCTTCGGCACCGCCCTCGCGGTCAACACGCTGGGCGCGGCTCTGGCGCCCTTGATCTTCGGCGTGCTGCTGGTGCCGTGGCTGGGGCCGAAGGCAGTCTTGCTCGCGATCAGCGCGGCTTATCTGCTGCTCTTGCCGACGCTGCAATGGCGGCGCTGGCCCGCCTGGGCGCCCGCGCTCGCCGCCGCCGCCGTGCTGCTCGCCACGCCCGACCTGGCCTTTGTCGAGGTGCCCGAAGGCGGCCGCATCGTGAGCTACCGCAACGGCGTGATGGGCGCGGTGAGCGTGGTCGAAGACGCTTCTGGCGTCGGCCGCTTGCGCATCGACAACCGCCAGCAGGAAGGCAGCAACGCCAGCCTGCTGTCGGATGCGCGCCTGGCCTATCTGCCGATGCTGCTGCACCCTGCGCCGTCGGATGCACTCTTTCTCGGGCTCGGCACCGGCCTCACCGCCGCATCGGCCGCCGAAGACCGCAGCCTGAAGGTCGATGCGGTGGAGTTGCTGCCCGAAGTGATCGCCGCCGCCCCGTACTTCGCGAGCGCGCTCGATGCGGCGCCGGGCACGCCCGGGCCGCATGTGCTGGCCGGCGATGCGCGCCGCTATGTGCGGGCCACTTCCAAACGCTACGACCTGATCGTGGCCGATCTCTTCCATCCCGCGCGCAGCGGCGCCGGTGCGCTGTATACCGTGGAGCACTTCGCAGCGATCCGCAGCCGCTTGCGCGAGGGCGGCCTCTTCTGCCAATGGCTGCCACTGCACCAGCTCGACCTGGCCACGCTGCGCAGCATCACGCGCTCCTTCATGGCGGTGTACCCCGGGGGCTCGGCCCTGCTCGCGACCAACAGCCTGGAGACGCCGGTGCTCGGCCTGATCGGCCGGCTGGACGATGCGCGCATCGCGCCATCCACGGTGCAGCAAAGGCTCAGAGCCATCGCCCTGCCGACGCGCGCGGCGCAGCTTCAACTCGCCGATGACTACTCGGTGCTCGGCAGCTTCATCGCCGGCCCGGCGCAGCTCGCTCGCTTTGCCGGTGTGGCACCGCTCAACACCGATGACCAGCCTGTGGTGGCGCACCATGCACCGCTGATCACCTACGCGCCCGACTCGCTGCCGCGGCAACGCCTGGCCGCCTTGCTGCAAGAGCTGCAGGTGCCGTCATCGGCCGACCTGTTGCAGCCGCCTGGTGACGATGCACTAGCCGCCGAGCGCCAACGCCGGCAGGCTGCGTATTGGGTGGCACGCACGCATTTCATCACCGCTGGCATGGCGGTACAGCCGAATGCCGACCCGCGCGCGATGCTCGCGCAAGTGCAGGTGCCGCTGCTTGCCATCGTGCGCGAGAGTCCGGAGTTCCGGCCGGCTTATGACCCGTTGATTCAGTTGGCCCGGGCGCTGGCGCGCAGCGATGCGACGGCTGCTCGTGCGCTGCTGGCCGAGCTGGCGGCGGCCAATCCGGCGCGGCTAGACGCGGCGCAATTGCTGCGGCAGCTTGGCGGTTGATCAACCCTTCCTCCCCTACTTTCATGTCTCGAGGTTTCCCCATGGATTCACCTTTGTTTGCCAATCGCCTTCTGCGCGAACCGCTGTTCCACTTCGCTGTGCTCGGCGCGCTGCTCTTCGGCATCGACCACTTTGCGGCCAGCCGCAAGGACGATCCGCACACCATCATCGTGGATGCGGCGGTCGACCAGGCTTCGGCGCGGATGTTCCGCGAGGCCAAGGGGCGGGAGCCCAGCGAGGCCGATCAGACGATCCTGCGGCAGCGCTGGATCGACAACGAGGTGCTGTATCGCGAAGGACTCGCGCTGCGTGTGGACCAGGGCGACCCGACCATCCGCGAGCGGGTGATCTTCAAATCGCTCAACGTGATCGAAGCCAGCCTCACGCTGCCGAAGCTCGACGAGGCTGGCCTGCGCGCCTACTTCGAGGCCCACAAGGCGAAGTACGGCGAGCCGGCGCGGCTGGACTTCCTGGAAGCGGTGCTGGCGAGCGACGCCAACGACGAGGCCGTGGCTGGCTTCGTGGCGGCGCTGAACGGTGGCGCACAAAACAGCGATGCCAGGAGCGGCTTGCGTGTCTACAAGGGCCGGCCGCGTGACAACGTGGTGCAGGCTTTCGGGGCCGAATTCACCTCGGCGCTCGAACAATCGCCGGTCGGCACCTGGCGCGCCATCAAGAGCCCGGAAGGCCTGCGCGTCGTTCGGCTCGATGCGTTGCAGGCCGCGCGGCCGGTGGAGTTCGAACGGGTGCGCGGCGAGGTGCTGCAAGACTGGAAGGATGCGGAACTCATCGAACTCCGCACGAAGGCCGTGCGCGATGTGAGCAAGAAGTACACGGTCCAGCTCGCAGGGGCTGGCCGATGAAACTCAGTTCACTTTCCAGGCGCTTCGTCGTCGGCGTTTGGCTCGCGCTCAGCGCCTTGGGCGTCGTGGCGCACGAGATGAGCATGGCCGAGCTGGGCTTGCGTGAAGTCGCCAAGGGCCAGTTCATCTGGAGCTGGGGCCAGAGCGGCACCAACCAGCCGATCGCCACCGACCTTTCGCCGGTGTGGCCCGAGGGCTGCGTCGCGGTCGAAGAAGACCTCTCGCTCAAGTGCCCTGCGGCCGGGATGATCGGCACGCTGGCGGTCGATGGCGTGGGCAAGCGCTATTCGGCCGCGCTGGTGCGAATCGACTGGCTCGACGGGCAGACACGCGTCTACACCATCACCGCCG
>JAMFRW010000351.1 GCA_026224975.1 Rhodoferax sp.
AGCGGGTGACGTTGGCGGGCGATGTATCCAGCGCATCGGCCGCGCGGGCGAAGCCTTGTTTGGCGACGACGGCGACGAAGACTTCGAAGGCACGCAGGCGATCCATGTTTTTCCTTCGGGTGACGGGCGCAGTGCGGCGGCGGCGCCAAGATTCATGAAAGCTGAACCGATCATGAAGCTGGCGGCCCTTTCGCCCAGCAAAGATGAATCCTACATTGGCTTCACGGCGAAACCGCCGCTGCTTCGAACCACTCAGGAGAACCCCATGACCCTCGAATCGAACACCACCACCCGCCGCGCCGTACTCGGCATGGCCTTGACCGCCGGCGCGGCACTCGCCACCGGCTCGCTGCCCCTCACCGCGCAAGCCGCTACCTGGCCCGCCGCCTTCACCGAGCGCGATGCGCAAGTCAACGGCGTGAAGCTGCACTACCGCATCGGCGGCAGCGGCAGCGCCGTGGTGCTGGTGCACGGTTATGCGCAGACCAGCCACATGTGGGCGCCGCTGGCGGCCGAGCTGGTCAAGCGCCACACCGTGATCGCGGTCGATCTGCGCGGCGCCGGCGGTTCCGAGAAGCCCGCCGCCGGCTACGAGAAGAAGGCGCTCGCGCAGGACGTGCATGCCCTGGTGCGCTCGCTCGGCATAGAGCGCGCGGCCATCGTCGGGCATGACATCGGCCTGATGGTGGCCTACGCCTACGCCGCGCAATACCCGGCCGAGACCGAACGCGTGGTGCTGATGGATGCCTTCCTGCCCGGCATCGGCGACTGGACGCACGTGTGGCTGCTGCGCGACCTGTGGCACTTCCACTTCTACGGCCCGACGCCGCTCGCCCTCGTCGCCGGCCGCGAACGCATCTACTTCGAACACTTCTGGAACGACTTCGCCGCCGACCCGAAGCACTCGGTCTCGGAAGCCGACCGCCAGCTTTACGCCGCGGCCTATGCGCAGCCGGGCGGCATGCGCGCCGGCTTCGAATACTTCAAGGCCTTCGAGCAGGACGCAAAAGACCTCGCCGCGCTTTCGGCCACCAAGCTCACGATGCCGATGCTGGTATTGACCGGCGAGAAAGCATCGGGCACCTTCCTGATCGAACAGGCCAAGCTCGTCGCCGACAAGGTGCAAGGCCAGGTGATTGCCGGCTCGGGCCACTGGCTGATGGACGAAGCGCCCGAGCAGGTCGTGCCCGCCATCACCGCGTTCATCGATTGAATCGACCTCATCCACCACCACCCAAAGGACCACACACCATGAATCGCCTCCAAGCCAAGCGCACCCTCATCACCGGCGGCACCAGCGGCATCGGCCTCGAAACCGCACGCCAATTCCTGGAAGAAGGCGCGCGCGTCGCCGTCACCGGCACCAACCCCGAGACCATCGAATCGGCCCGCCAGCAGCTCGGCAAGGAGGCGCTGATCATCCGCGCCGATTCCGGCAGCGTGGCCGACCAGCGCGCACTCGCCCAGGCCGTGGGCGATGCCTTCGGCGCGCTCGATGCGGTCTTCATCAACGCCGGCGTGGCGCAACTCGCACCGCTGGCGCAGTGGGACGAAGCCGCGTTCGACCGCACCATGGCCATCAACCTCAAGGGCCCGTTCTTCCTGCTGCAGGCCTTGCTGCCGCTGCTGGCCAACCCGGCTTCCATCGTGCTCAACACCTCCATCAACGCCCACATCGGCATGCCGAACTCAACGGTGTATGCGGCCAGCAAGGCGGGCCTGATCTCGATGGCGCGCACGCTCTCGGGCGAGCTGATCGGCCGCGGCATCCGCGTCAACGCGGTGAGCCCGGGGCCGGTCTCGACGCCGCTTTACGGCAAGCTCGGCATGTCGGCCGAAGAACTGCAGAAGACGGCCGCGAGCATCCTCGCCAGCGTGCCGGCCGGGCGCTTCGGGCTGCCATCGGAGATCGCCAAGGCGGTGGTGTTCCTGGCTTCGGACGAATCGGCCTTCACCGTCGGCAGCGAGTTGATCATCGATGGGGGCATGAGCACTTTGTGATCGGCCCGGCTGGCGAGCGCTACCTGGCTGCGTAGAGCTTCGTCAACTGGCGCGCGGTGGCTCGCAGCCGCGTGCGCAAGGCCTTGGGTGCCAGCACCTCCGCATCGGCGCCGAGGTCGATCAACTGGTTCGCCGCGTGCTCGACCGATTCGATGGGAATCGTCACGCGCGACCAGCCACCGCGCAGCTCTTGGGCTGCGGTCTTCTCCGCGGCCTCGGCGACAGCCGCGCTCATCGTCTTCAGCAAGCGCAGGCCGCGGGCCGAGACGCGCAAATCGGCCTGCTCGGTGTACACGCCGGTCTCGAAGCGGCGCGTCGATTCCTGCCAGTACGCCGCCAGTTCGAAGCCGCGCGGCGCTTCGAACGGCTGATCCAAGACCTGGAGCGCGCGGATGCTGGCCAGCTTATAAGTGCGCGGCGCCGCGCCTTTGCCGGTGCGCGCCGCCATGTACCAGAGGCCCGCTTTCAACACCAGCCCGAGCGGCTCCACATCGCGCTCGCGCAGGCCCTTCCAG
>JAMFRW010000352.1 GCA_026224975.1 Rhodoferax sp.
CACGCGCATCACCGGGTTCAGGCTGGTCGAAGGCTCCTGAAAGATCATGCCGATGCGGCCGCCGCGCACATCGCGCATGCGTGATTCGGGCAGGCCAACCACATCGGTGTCGTCCAGGTGGATGTCGCCGCTGGCGATGTAGCCGTTGTCGGGCAGCAGCCGCATCAGCGCGAGCGCGGTCATGCTCTTGCCGCAACCCGATTCGCCGACCAGCGCAAAGGTTTCGCCGCGCTCTATCGAGAGCCGCATGCCGTCGATGGCCTTGACGAGGCCGGCTTCGGCTTCGAGTTCGACCTTGAGGTCCTGAATGTCCAGCATCTCGGTTCTTCCTCAGGCCAGCGACTTGAGCGCCGGCTTCTTGACGACACGCGGCTTGAAAGCTCGCGCGCGTGGATCGAAGGCATCGCGCACGCCATCGGCGAACAGGTTGGCCGCCAGCACCAGCGTGACCATGAAGCCGAACGCCGCGGCGAACGACCACCACACGACAGGGTCTGCACTCATCTCGGACCGGGCAAGATTGATCATGCCGCCGAAGCTGTTCATCGACGGATCGACACCCACGCCGACATAGGACAGCACGGCCTCGTACAAGATCAGCGACGAAAAATCGAGCACCGTCACGATCAGCATCAGGTGCGCCACATTCGGAAAGATGTGCCTGAGCATGATGCGCGCGTGGCCCACGCCGAAGGCATTGGCGGCCTGCACGTATTCGAGCTCGCGCAGCTTGAGCGTTTCTCCACGCAGCAGCCGGCACAGGCTCGCCCAGCCGGTGACCCCGAGAACGGCGCAGAGCAGGAAGAGCTTCAAGTCGGCCCGCTCGGCGCCGGTCTCGAACATCTCGGCGTGCTTGTCGAGGTAGACCTGCACCATCAACACCGAGGCGGCTATCAGCAGCACGTTCGGGATCGAGGACAGCATGGTGTAGAAGTATTGGATGACTTCGTCCACCCAGCCGCGGAAATAGCCGGCCATGATGCCCAGCACCACGGCAAACGGCAGTGTGGCCACGGTTGCCAGGCTGCCTATGACGAAAGCAGTCCGGATACTCTTGAGCGCCTGGTAGAGCACGTCATTCCCGGTGCGGTCGGTGCCCATCACGTGGTAGTAACCCATCATCATCGCGGCCGGGCCGAAGAGCAGCGCCGTCACGAGGATGGTGGCAAACGCGGCACGCCACGAGATGCGCCCCTCATTGCGCCAGATCGAGGCCGCGGTTGCGCCCCACGTGTGGCCGCGGCTGCGCGCCACCGCGGCCGTGACGATCACCATCAGCAGCGCAGCCACCAAAGCGCCTGCGGCGAGGCCCTTGCTGACGCGCATCGCCACGTCGCCAGCCCATTCATTCGCCGGATCACGCAGGTGCACGCCGCCGTGAACCAGGCGCGGCGCAACGCGCTCGAGCTTGCCGTTGACCTCGATCGATTCCTTGGTGAAGCCGACGTAGGCCATCGGGCGTGAGTAAGTGGCCTCACGCGAGGCCACCAGATCGGACAACACGGTGTCGAGCACGGAACGTGTGCGCGTGTCGTAAGCCGGACCGGCCGTGGGCGCCTCGGGCGACGCCGGCAGCAGTCGACGGTAATGAACGCTATCGAGCGCCGTCACCGCCAGGCAGACCAGCAACACGATGAACGAACACAGTGCCGCGGCATCATGGAACACCTTGCGCCAATTGGCCGAGAGGCCAGGGCTGCGCGCGACCACCACGCCATACGCCAGGAGTGCAGCCAGCAGAAGCCACACGCTGGCATCGGTCCACAACAGAACGAACTTGGGCATGTTTCGGATCTCAGGCCAGGCGGACGCGCGGGTCGGCCCAGGTGTAGGCGACGTCAATCAGGATGTAGGTCGCGATGTAGAGCAGCGAGCCGAGGAACACCATCGTGCGCACGATGGCAAAGTCCTGCTTGGTGATGGCCTCGATCACGTAAGCACCGAGCCCCGGCAAACCGAAAAAGCTCTCGAACACCAGGCTACCCAAAAAGACATAAGGCAAATAGCTGCCTGCGCTCGTGATGATCGGGATCAGCGCATTGCGAAGGACATGGCGGAATAGTACCGTGATCTCGGCCAGGCCCTTGGCGCGTGCCGTGCGCACATAGTCCTTCGAGATCTCCTCGAGGAACATCGCGCGGTAGAGCCGGGCCTCACCGCCAAGCCGTGACAACAGGGACAACGCGATCGGCAGCAACAGGAACTTCAATACATCGAACCCGCCGACATAGCCCGAAATCGGCGCCACGCGCAGCATTCTTGAAAACACGAACTGCCCGACGATGATGTAGAACAGGCTGGAGATCGAAAGCATCGCCACGCACGCGACGACGCCCCAGAAATCGAGCCTCGTATTCCGGAACATCACCAGTACCAAGGCAAACCCTGTGCTCGCGATCACCTGAAGGATGAAGAGCGGCACCGCCAGTTGCAGGCTCACCCACATGCGCGACGCCACCTCGTGACCAATGTCACCGGCACTCTCGGCGTCGGCTCGTCCGAAGTTCAGTTCGAACAGCGAGACCGAGCGCTCCCAGAAAATCGTCTCGGTGTATCGCTCGCTGCCGTGTTTGGCTTCGTTCACGTACAGCGGCTTGTCATAGCCGCGCTCAGCCTTCCACTTCTCGATCAGTTCCTGAGTCACGTGCTTGCCGCCGATGTTGAGGCGGGCCATGTCGTCGGGCGTATTGACGGTGAAGAAGAGAAAAAAGGTCGCCAGGTTGACGCCCAGCAGGATGAGGACGCCGTATCCCAGGCGACGGATGATGTAGGAGATCACTGTTCGATGTTCACTTCAGCTTGGAGTCAGGCCAGCACTTCGCCACGCGCATTGGTGCGCTCGCGGCGGCGGAAGCTGCGCACCGCGATCAGCGCCAGCACGAGCACGATCACGCCGCCCAGAATCATCGGCCACCAGATCTGCTTGTTCCATTCCTTGAGCCGCTGCACGCGGTCGGGCACGTCGAGTCGCAAGTAGCGTCCCTGGTCTCGGATGATGATCGCCGGCTTGGAGTTGTGGACCCAGGACTGGACCGCCGATGACGAGTACGGGAAGTAGCCGAAGCTCCACGGCGCGTCCTGCTGCGCGATCTTCACCATCCGATCGACAACCGCCTGCTTCTGCGGGCCGTCGTCGAGCAGCTTCAATTGGGTATACAGCTTGTCGAACGCCGGGTTTCCGTAGTTCGAGGTGTTCTCGCCATCGGAGCGTGTCTTGCCGTTCGGGCCGTACAGAAGGAAGAGGAAGTTCTCGGCATCCGGATAGTCGGCCAGCCAGCCCAACCAATAGACTTGGTGCTTGCCCTTGCGCACCTTGTCTTGGAACTGGTTGTTGTCCGTTGCCCGCACTTCCAACTGGATGTCCAACTTGGCGAATTGGCGCACGACCCAGTCGATCTCCGGCTTGATTTCGGGCGTCGGCGAAGCGTAGAAGTCGTAATTGATGACCAGCGGCCGGCCGGTTTGCGCGTCCCGGCCGTTGGGATAGCCGGCCTCGACCATCAACTGCTTTGCGTCTTCGATCGAACGGCGCACTATTTTGCCGTCGACCACCTTGTGCGTGACCGGGTTGACGCCTTCGAGCGTGCCGTGGCGCGAACCGAAGATGCCGGCCGGCAGCGGCCCCATCGCAGCCTCACCGCCCTTCTTCGGGAAGACATTCGAAAACTCTTCCCAGTCGATCGCGATGGAAATGGCTTGGCGCAGCTTGCGATGACGCTCGTCCTCCTCGGGCGTCTTGCCTGTGCCGATGACCGGATCGAGCATGTTGAAGCCAATGAGCCAGCTCGTCACGTCGGCGAACTTCGGTACCCGGAAGCCTTTGTATTCGTATTCCTTGCGTACCTCGTCGGAGTCCTGCATGGCGACGCGATAGTCCATGCCGGTGTCGGGACGCTCGAAAACCTCGATGTCGTAGAAACCCTGCCTGAACTTGCCGCGGCGCGGCACGGCCTCGCGCTCGATGATCGAGACGTAGCTGTCGATGAACGGTGTCTTCTTGCCGCAGTCATCGAGCAGGCCAGCTTCCTTGTCGCCCGGCATGCCTTCGCAGGGGTAGAGCTCACCGCGATAATTCGGGTTGCGCTTCATCACATGGCGGCGGTCCTTGACGAACTCGACCATCATGTACGGTCCCGTGCCCACCGGCCACATGTCCAACGTCAGCCCCGCCGCCGCCATGTCAGGCTGGGCGTAGAAGGCGTCGGCCTCCCACGGAATCGGCGCCATGAAGGTCATCGACATCCAGTAGTTCCACTGCGGGTACTTGCCCTTGATGCGGATGCGCAGGAGGTGCGGGTCGGGCGCTGTCGCACCGGCCAGAGGCCAGCGGCGGAAGTCGAGAAACGGCTTGTCCTGGCTGGCCGGGTCCAGGCCCTTGCGCAGCTTGGCGTCTTCGGCCTTGATCAGCGGGCCGTATTCCTTCAAGCCGATCACGTACTCCGAGAAGATGCCGTAGATCGGCGTCGTGATGCGCGTGGTGGCGTGGCGCTTCAAGGCATAGACGAAGTCATCGGCGACCAGCTCACGCGTGCCGGTCTGGGCGAAGTCGAGCGGCGAACGGCGCTCGCCCAGATCGCCCGCCTTCATCGCGTGGTAGAGGTAGTGGCCGTCCTTGTCGCGCGCAAAAGCGGGATGCGGCTGGAACATGATGCCGGGCTTGATGGGGATGTCGTAGACACTCTCCACCACCTGGTCGCCGGGCACATCTTCGGGCAGCGTCTTGCCGTCCTTGTCGAGATAGATAGGCTTGACGACGGCCGCGGCCGCCTTGGGGACCAG
>JAMFRW010000353.1 GCA_026224975.1 Rhodoferax sp.
AATACAGCGTACGCATCTGGCACCCGAGCATGGAGCACGGCGAAGACGCCACGGCGCGGCGGGTGGTCATCAACGCCGACGGAGCAAACGACATCGAGTGGGAACTCGTTTTGAAGCCGTCTTTTCGGGTTCCGCGGGTGTCCGG
This sequence comes from Rhodoferax sp., assembly GCA_026224975.1. Lineage (GTDB taxonomy): Bacteria > Pseudomonadota > Gammaproteobacteria > Burkholderiales > Burkholderiaceae_C > LMDS01. The sequence goes on from JAMFRW010000353.1 coordinate 146, forward strand.
AGCGGGCGGCGCAAGCTATCCCTGACCTGGCCGGCGCGGCGCTATGAAAACGCCTGAATTCCGGTCTGCGCCCTGCCGAGGATGAGGGCGTGGATGTCGTGCGTGCCCTCGTAGGTGTTGACGACCTCGAGGTTGACCATGTGGCGGATCACGCCGAATTCGTCGCTGATGCCGTTGCCGCCGAGCATGTCGCGCGCGACGCGTGCGATGTCGAGCGACTTGCCGCAGGAGTTGCGCTTCATGATCGAGGTGATCTCGACCGACGCCGTGCCTTCGTCCTTCATGCGGCCCAGGCGCAGGCACCCTTGCAGGCCGAGCGTGATCTCGGTCTGCATGTCGGCGAGCTTCTTCTGGATCAGTTGGGTGGCGGCGAGCGGGCGGCCGAACTGCACGCGGTCGAGCGTGTACTGGCGCGCGGCATGCCAGCAGAATTCGGCCGCGCCGAGTGCGCCCCAGGCGATGCCGTAGCGCGCCTTGTTGAGGCAACCGAACGGGCCTTTGAGCCCGCTCACGTTCGGCAGCAGGTTCTCGCTCGGCACGAAAACGCCGTCCATCACGATCTCACCGGTGATGCTGGCGCGCAGGCTCATCTTGCCTTCGATCGTCGGGGCGGTCAGGCCCTTCATCCCCTTCTCGAGGATGAAGCCGCGGATGGCCTCTTGCCCGCCCACCTGGCCATCGGGATCTTCGAGCTTGGCCCAGACCACGAACACATCGGAGATCGGCGAATTGGTGATCCACATCTTGCTGCCGCGCAGGATGTAGCCGCCATCGACCGGTTTGGCGCGCGTGAGCATGCTGCCGGGGTCGGAGCCGTGGTTGGGTTCGGTCAGGCCGAAGCAGCCCACCCATTCGCCGGTCGCGAGCTTGGGCAGGTATTTTTCGCGCTGGGCTTCGCTGCCGTAGGCGTGGATGGGGTGCATGACGAGCGAGCTTTGCACGCTCATCGCGCTGCGGTAGCCGCTGTCCACACGCTCGACTTCACGCGCCACCAGGCCGTAGCTCACATGGTTGACGCCGGGGCAGCCGTAGCCGTCGATGGTCGAGCCCAGCATGCCGAGTTCGCCCAGCTCGTTCATGATGGTGCGGTCGAAAGTCTCGTGCCGCGCGGCCATCAGCACACGGGTTTGCAGGCGCGCCTGGCAGTAGTCGTGAGCTGCGTCGCGGATGGCGCGTTCCTCGTCGCTGAGCTGGTCGTCGAGGCGAAAGGCGTCGTCCCACTGGAATGCGATGGCCATGGTGAAAGCTCCGTTTTGGGGTATCGAAGGATGATAGTCGCGCGGGCTTCGGCGGGCGTGTCACGCCGGTGCCAGTTGGGCCCAGGCGCTACCGCTCGCTATCGGGCCGACCAGCCGCCGGCCTTCAAGGTGCGAGTCGCTCGCGCACCCAACCTGCATCGGCTTGCCCTGCGCTGATCTGGCGATATCGCTACCGATCGTGCAGCCGCGACTTGCGCCCCTGCCAGAACTCCCAGGTGTCGGGCACCAGCCGGTAGCCGCCCCAATGCGGCGGGCGCGGCGGCTGCAGCATGAACTGCGCAGCGAACCTCGCGGCATTGCCGACCAGCACCGCGCGCGACGAGATCACCTCGCTCTGCGGCGAAGCCCATGCGCCGATGCGTGAATCGAGCGGGCGCGAGGCGAAGTAGGCATCCGATTCCTCGTCGGCCACCTTCTGCACCGCGCCTTCGATGCGCACCACGCGCTCCAGCTCGACCCAATGGAACTGCAGCGCCGCAAAGCCGTTGCCGGCCAACTCGCGGCCCTTGCGGCTCAGGTAGTTGGTGAACCAGACGATGCCGCGGGCATCGAAGCCCTTGATCAGCACCACGCGGGTCGAAGGGCGGCCATCGGCGCCGACGGTCGCGAGCGTCATCGCATTCGGCTCGGGCAATTGGCCGTCGAGTGCCTGTTGCAGCCACAGCGCAAACTGTTGCATCGGGTCGGCGTTGGAGGCGGCCTCGTCGAGTTCTGCGCGCTCGTAGCTTTTGCGAAGTTGGGCGATGTCGTTCATCGGTCGAGTATAGAAACCCTCGCGCGATGTGGCGTTCTGGGGCACGCCGGGTCGCGCACCGAGCGTGCCTGAGCTTCATATCGATCATCTGCGTGCCGGATCGTTGCCGCTTCGGTCATAGTTGTGCGGTGATCGGATGGGCGTACTCGAATTTGCTTACGGGGTTGGCCTTAGGTACACGCACCACTACCTGAAGCGCGGGCGTGCTTTCATCCTTGGCCACTTGGGAATGGGCGGCACGCAAGGCGCATCGGCGGCACGGCCTTTGCAAGACGGCGCTCATGCTTTTCGACAAGAACCAGAAACGAAAGTGGGGACCGAATGAATTCCCGCCCGGCGGTGATCGTCTTGGCGGCGGGCAAGGGTTCGCGCTTTGCGGGTGCGGACCACAAGCTCGCGCAACAGCTCAGCAGCGGCACGGTGCTGGGTACCACCTTGGCCAACGCGGTCGCGAGCCAGTTGCCGGTGATCGTGGTGACGACCGCCGCGTTTGCCGAAGAAGCCTGCCGCAGCGTGGCCGCGCGCGATGTGATCGTGCTGCCGGAAGTGGGCGCCCCCGGTCACAACGCACTTGGCATGGGTTATTCGATCGCGGCGGGCGTGAGCGCACGGCCCGATGCCCCGGGCTGGCTCATCCTGCCCGGCGACATGCCGATGGTGCAGCCCGCCACGGTGCGAGCGGTGGCGCAGCAGTTGGCGCATCACCCGGTGGTTTATGCGCAGCACAAGGGCCGGCGCGGGCACCCGGTGGGTTTCTCGTCGGAGTTGTATTCGGAGCTGGTGGTGATGTCGGGCGACGAAGGCGCGCGCCGCCTCATCGCCCGCTACCCCGCGCTGGGCCTCGATGTGGACGATGCCGGGGCGTTGATCGATGTCGACACCGAGGCCGATCTGGCCATGGTGAGGCAGGCCGAGCCGGTGGCGGTGGGGGCGGGCCGGCTGCGTTGATGGGGCAGGGCGCCGGCGGCGGCGTGTTGGCCCCGTCAGCCTGTCAACGCATGCGCCTGCGCGAGCTTCACCAGCCGCTCCACATCGCGGTCGCGGATGCCGCAGGAGCGCAGGCTGTTCGCGGTGTGCAGCAGGTAATCGAGCGTGCTGCCGAAGCGTCCGTTGGCGCTGCGCAGGATCTCGATCATCTGCGCATCCGGCAGCGGGCCGGTGTGGCTCGGGCTGTTGTGGCTGAGCGTGAAACCGAGTGCCCTCACGGGGCCGTGCGCGGTTCGGCAATTCAACCATCGCGGGTCGTACACGCCGGTCACCATCTCGCGCAGCCAGAGCCGCTCCATCTCGGCGTGGCCGCGTGACTTGTCGATGCGGTAGACCATGCCCCGGCACGAGCCGCCACGCACCAGCGCGAACACGAGGCCGGGGCATTCGGGCGTGCCGCGGTTGACGCGCGAGCGCATCTGCAGCGCGCGGTGCCAGCCGTGCACGGCGGCGGGGCGCTCTTCTTCCGATTCGAACTCCGGCCGCCAGATCAGGGAGGCATAGCCGAAGACCCAGAGGTCGCTGTGGCCGCCCCAGGTGGCCAGCGTGTGCGCGAGCAGCGGGGCGGGATCGCGCAGTTTCGAGACAGGAACAGTCATGCCCACACTCTAAAATGAAATCTTCGAAACTTGGAGGGACAAGATGAGCGACCAGAACGACGAGACGCAAAACTATGCGCTGATGGCCGTGGCCGGTGTGATCGTGCTGGTGATTGCAGGCGTGCTGACGCTGGCGATCACTGCGGGCCGTGGTGGGCATGAGACCAAGGCTGCTGCTGTCGTCGCGTCTGCTCCTGCGGCGTCTTCGCCAGCGGCTGCCGCTGTGGCCGCCGCTTCCGAGCCGGTGCAAGCCGCCGTCGCCGCGAGTGGCGCCGCGGCAGATGCCGGCGCACCCACGGCACGCCTCTTCTTCGACCTCGGCGGAGATGCCTTGCCCGCCGATGCGGCCGAAGCCATCGCCCACGTGGCAGAAGCCGCTGCCGCCGCGCCGACCGCGAGCGTGCTGATCTCGGGTTACCACGACGCCTCGGGCGACGCCGCCCAGAACGCCGAACTGGCCAAGAAGCGCGCGCTGATGGTGCGCGCCGCGCTCGAAGCCAAGGGCATCGCCGCCGACCGCCTCGTGATGGCCAAGCCAGCCGTCACCGAAGGCGGTGCCGACCCGCGCGAAGCCCGTCGTGTGGACGTGCTGGTGCCCTGAGGCCAAAAGGTCTACAACCGGGCCGGGGGCGGCTGGCCCGGCGCTTGCACGCGGCGAGAGGGTCGACGGCTCTGCCGAGTTTCATGGCGAATGTTCTTGCCATGTAACTCGGTTACGAGACAATAGACTACTCAGTTACAGCCGGTGCCGCGCATGAACTCAACCCTTGTCGAAGTCACTCAGCGAATCGTCGAACGCAGTGCGCACACGCGCGCGGCTTACCTGAGGCGAGTCGATGCGCTGATTGGCCGCAAGCGCGGGGCCGACCGCATGGGCTGCGCCAACGTGGCGCATGCGTTTGCCGCGCTGCCGGGGCAGGACAAGTTCAAGATCATCGCCGAGCGTGCGCCCAACATCGGCGTGGTCACGGCTTACAACGACATGCTCTCGGCCCATCAGCCCTACGCGGGCTTCCCGGCCGTCATCCGTGATGAAGCCGCCAAGCTGGGCGCTACGGTGCAGGTGGCCGGCGGTGTGCCAGCCATGTGCGATGGCGTGACGCAAGGCCTGCCCGGGATGGAACTGAGCCTCTTCTCGCGAGACACCATCGCGATGAGCACGGCCATCGCGCTCACCCACGATGTGTTCGATGCCGCCCTGCTGCTCGGCGTGTGCGACAAGATCGTGCCCGGCCTGCTGATCGGCGCCTTGCACTTCGGCCACTTGCCGTGTGTGTTCGTGCCGGCCGGGCCGATGAGCACGGGGCTTTCGAACACCGCCAAATCGAAGGTGCGCGAGCAGTATGCGCAAGGCCTGATCGGGCGCGAGAAGCTGCTCGAAGCCGAATCGGCCGCCTACCACGGCGCCGGCACCTGTACCTTCTACGGCACCGCCAACAGCAACCAGATGCTGCTCGAAGCCATGGGCCTGCACGTGCCCGGCGCGGCCTTCATCCACCCGCATGCCGACCTGCGCGAGGCGCTCACGCGGGAGGCGGTGCGCAGCGTGCTGGCCATCGCCCACGGTCCGCGCTTCACGCCCATCGGCAAGCTCGTGGATGAGCGGGTGATCGTCAACGCAATGGTGGCGCTGCTGGCGACCGGCGGCTCCACCAACCACCTGATCCACTGGGTGGCGGTCGCACGCGCGGCCGGCGTCCTGATCGACTGGACCGACTTTTCCGACCTGTCGGGTGCCACGCCGCTGCTGGCCCGCGTGTACCCCAACGGCGTGGCCGATGTGAACCAGTTCCAGGACGCAGGCGGCCCCGGCTTCGTGATCCGCGAGCTGCTGCAAAGCGGCGGCATGCACGGCGATGTGATGACCGTCGCCGAAGGCGGCCTGGCCCGCTTCGGCACCGTGCCCACGCGCTTCGATGACCGCATCGAATGGACCGAGTTGCCGGCCGGAACTCCCGACGATTCCATCGTGCGCACGGCCGCCGCGCCCTTCAGCCCCGAAGGCGGCCTGAAGCTGCTCACCGGCAACCTCGGCCGCGCGGTGATCAAGATTTCGGCCGTGCCCGAAAGCTCGCATGTGATCGAAGCGCCGGCCCTGCTGTTCGACACCCAAGAGGCCTTGCTCGAAGCCTTCAAGGCCGGCGAGCTGGAGCGCGATTTTGTCGCCGTCATCCGCTTCCAGGGCCCGCGCGCCAACGGCATGCCGGAGCTGCACAAGCTCACGCCGCCGCTCGGCGTGCTGCAGGGCAAGGGCTTCAAGGTGGCGCTGGTGACCGATGGGCGCATGAGCGGCGCATCCGGCAAGGTGCCGGCTGCCATCCACGTGAGCCCCGAGATCCTGGCCGGCGGCCCGCTGGGCAAGCTGCGCAACGGTGACGTGGTGCGGCTCGACGGCGTCGCCGGCACGCTGAACGCGCTGGTCGATGCCGCTACCTGGGCCGCGCGCGAGTGCGATTGCCTTTCGGCCGAACAGGAAGAGGTCAACGCCCACGACCTGGGCCGCGACCTCTTCGGCGGCATGCGCCGCAACGTGCTCACCGCCGAGGAAGGCGCTTGCACGTGGTTGTGAGCTTTGCTCCCGGCCCGGCTCCAGGCCTCGTCATCACCATCCACCCAAGGACCACGCCATGATGAATACGCTAGACCTCGTTTCCCACGGCCCGGTGATCCCGGTCATCGTCATCAACCGGCTCGAAGACGCGGTACCGATGGCACAAGCCCTGGTCGAAGGCGGGGTGCGGGTGCTCGAGATCACGCTGCGCACGCCCATCGCGCTGGACTGCATGAAGGCCATCGTGCGCGAAGTGCCGGGCGCCATCGTCGGCGCCGGTACGATCCGCAGCGTGGCCGATGCGCAAGCTGCCCTCGATGTGGGCTGCGTCTTCGGCGTGAGCCCGGGCTACACCAGCGCCATCGGCCTGGCCTGCCAGAAGATGGGCCTCGGCCTCCTGCCCGGCACCGCGACCGGCAGCGAAGTCATGCAGGCCAATGCCGATGGCTACCACTTCCTCAAGTTCTTCCCGGCGATGCAGGCCGGCGGCATTCCCATGCTGAAGGCGCTGGCCGGGCCGTTCACCGACGTGGTGTTCTGCCCTACGGGCGGCATCTCGCTCGAGACTGCGCCGCAGTTCCTGGCTCTCCCGAACGTCAAGGTCTGCGGCGGCTCCTGGCTCACGCCGGCCGATGCGGTGGCCGCCAAGGACTGGGCGCGCATCACCCGGTTGGCCAGGGAAGCGAGTGCGCTGCGAGCCTGAAGATGCTTTGCTAGCATGCCTGGCTGCCGATTCGGCAAGCCCTTCTGGAGCAAGGTAATGATGGGATCGAAGCGATGAGATTGCTGCACACGATGCTGCGCACCGGCAACATGGACCGCGCCGTCGAGTTCTACACCAGCGTGCTGGGCATGAAGCTGCTGCGCCGCAATGACTACCCCGATGGCAAGTTCACGCTCGCCTTCGTCGGCTATGGCGAAGAGCGCGACACCTCGGTCATCGAGCTGACCGAGAACTGGGGCGTCGAAAACTACGACATCGGCGATGGCTATGGCCACATTGCCATCGAAGTGGCCGATTGCAAGGCCGCTTGCGACCAGATCCGCGAACGCGGTGGCAAGGTCGTGCGCGAGGCTGGCCCGATGAAACATGGCACCACGGTCATCGCCTTCGTGACCGACCCGGACGGGTACAAGGTCGAGCTGATCGAGCGCAAGGCGATCTGATTCGACGCGCCGAGCCCTGTAGGAGCGAACCCACAGGCGTTACCGACCTTCGCCGGTAGCTTCGTCACGGCATTCCGACGACGATGACACGCATCGACGCCACGGAGTGACCCATGAAAACAGAGCCGCAGCGCAACGCCGATCTGGCCCTGATCGCCGGCCTGATCGGTGGCTCGTCGGTCGGCATGCTGACCACGACGAACGACGAAGGTGCCCTCGTCAGCCAACCCATGGCGGCGCTGCAGATGGATGCCGATGGCGCCATCTGGTTCTTCACCGACCTCCGCTCCGAACTCGGCGAGCACCTGCGCAGCGTCAACCTTGCGTTCTCGCACGAAGGCCGTGCGACCTATGTATCGATGTCAGGCCGCGGCGAGGTCAGCATGGACCGTGATCGCATCCAGCAGTTCTGGACCGCGTTTGCCACGCCCTGGTTCCCCGATGGGCCGGAGTCGCGTCACCTGGCCCTGCTCAAATTCGTGCCCAACACCGCGTCGTACTGGGATGCGCCCAACAGCCGAATGGTGCGCTTGCTCGCGGTGGCTGCATCGGCGCTCGTCGGCAAGCCGGTGGGCCTGGGTGAGCACGACACGCTCAGCAATCTCTCTTCCGTCGTGCTCGACACGCGGCTGCCCGAAGCGGACGACATTCGACCCGACACCACATCACCCAGCGCGGCCAGCCCGCCCGCCTACGTTCCCGTCCACGCATGACTTCCGAGACCGCAGCAACTCCTCCGCTTCGACGCCGCCGGTGGCCCTGGAGCCTGGCGGCTTTTTTTGCAGCGCTGGTGATTGGCGTAGGTGTGTGCGAAGCCCTGGGCTGGCCGTTTCTCGCTGGGCCGATACAGCGCTTCATGACCAAGACGCTGGATCGCGACGTGCGTTTTGCGCAAGATGCCGATTCGGCCTCGACCATGCGCTTCGGCCTGCTCGGCAGCGTGCGCGCCCGGGCCGGCACGATCTACATCGGTGCGCCGGGCTGGAGCAAGGCGCCGCACACGCTGCTCGCGCGTGATGCGTCCATCAAGTTCGGCTACCTCGACCTGTGGCGCGCCTACCGCGGCGAGCCGCTGACCATCCGCTCGCTCAAGGCGGCGCAACTCGATGGCCAGCTCGAACGCCTGTCCGACGGCCGCGCCACCTGGCAGTTCGGGCAAAAGGCCAAGCCGGACACGTCGGCCGCGCCCAAGCTGCCAGTGGTGCACGAGTTACAGGTCGGTTCCGGCCAGGTCATCTACAACGACGCCTTGATGGAAGTCGACCTCGACGCGAAGTTCTCGCTGAAGGACGGCACCGATTTCGTCACCACCTCGCCGCCGCAAGCCGGCCTGAGCATGGGCGCGGCGGCGGTGGCGGCCTCGACGCCTGCCGGTGGATTGCCATCGACGGCGTCGATGGCGAAAGCTGGCGCGGCCAGCGCTCCTGTCGAGCCCGAGGCTGCTGCCAGCGAGGCCAACGGCCTCAACCTCGTCGCGACCGGGCACTACAAGAAGTTCCCGCTCAAGGCCGAAGTGCGCTCTATCGGCGTGCTGCCCATCGTGGCCGACAACGCCAGGAGCTTTGCGCTGCCGGTGATCGTCGATGCGGTCATTGGCCGGGCACGCATCACCTTCAACGGCACCGCGACCGACGTCCTCAACCTCGCGCAATTGCGAGGTCGCTTCGGCGTGGAAGGCCCGTCGCTCGCAGCGGTGGGCGATCCGATGGGCGTCACCTTGCCGACCACCGGGCCGTTCAAGACCAACGGGTTGATCCTCAAGGAAGGTCTGGTCTGGAATGCCGTCGTCGAGCAGGCGACTGTCGGCCAGAGCAAGCTGAGCGGCGCCTTCACTTTCGACAGCGGCCGCAAGACACCGTTGCTCTCGGGCCGGCTCAAGGGCACGCGTCTGCTGTTGGCCGATCTGGGCCCGGCTGTCGGTACTCAGGTGAAGACCACGGTCCCAGCGACGCCTTCTACGAAGTCTCCGGCGACCAAGGCGACTTCCGCCAATCCGCCACCACCCGCTGGCCGCGTGTTGCCTGATCGCCCGTTCGACTTGCCGGCCTTGCGCGCCATGGATGCGAACGTGCTGATCGACATCGACGATCTCGACCTCGGCAGCAGCATCCTCGAGCCGTTGCGCCCGCTCCGCACCCACCTGGTGCTCGCCAACGGCGTGCTCGCCTTGCGCGACATCGATGCCCGTACCGGCCAAGGCAACCTGGGCGGCGACGTGCAGCTCGACGGCCGCGCGGCGCAGGCGCTGTGGAACGCGCAACTGCACTGGAACGGCGTCAAGCTGGAGAGCTGGATCAAGCAAAAGCGTGCGGACAACGCGCCGCCGTGGGTCACCGGCAAGCTCGATGGCCAGGCCACGCTGGCAGGGCAGGGCAAGTCGACGGCCGCCATCCTCGGCAGCCTGCACGGCGGCATTCGCATGTACCTACTCAACGGCAGCGTTTCGCACCTGGCGGTGGAGGCCGCGGGGCTGGACGTGGCGCAAGCACTCGGCATGCTGGTCAAGGGGGACGATTCCTTGCCGATCCAGTGCACCGTCGCCGATCTGGTGGTCGACCAAGGCCTGGTGCGCCCGCGGGTGCTGGTGCTCGATACCGACGACTCCACGCTGTGGATCGACGGTTCGCTCTCGCTCGCAACCGAAGCACTCGACCTTCGCGTGGTCGTGACGCCGAAGGACTTCAGCCCGCTCGCGCTGCGCTCGCCCATCCGCCTGCGCGGCAGCTTTGCCAATCCGAATGTTTCGATCGACAAGGGCCCGCTGGTCGAGCGCCTGGGCGCCGCCGGCCTGCTGGCCTTGCTGAACCCGCTGGCGGCCATCATTCCCTTGATGGACATCGGCTCCAGCGACGATGCCAAGGCCGGTGCGGCCAAGTGCCAGTCGCTGGCGCAGCGCAAGGCCGGCAAGCCGCCGGTCGCGCCTCAGGCCGCGGCGAAGGTCACGCAGCGCATCCAGGCGCGAAACAAATAAGCTTGCTACCGAACGGTAGGAAAAGAACTACAACCATCCGCGCCGCCGTCTGCTGAAAGCAAATGGTCGACTTTCCGATACTGCTGCTCCTGTATCCAACCGGAGAGAGAACGATGCAAACCAATCTCACAGTGAAGTCCTCTGTCGTGATGGCCGTTGCCCTGTTCATGGGTTCCGGCGCCTTCGCCGCCAACATGGCCAAGGCCGACTACAACACGCAAAAGACCCAGATCAAGGCCGACTACAAGGTCGACGACGTCGCCTGCGACAAGTTCACCAAGAACGAAAAAGACGTGTGCGAGAAGAAGGCCGAGGGCAAGGAAAAGGTCGCCCTCGCCGAGCTGGAAATGAACTACACCGGCAAGCCCAAGGACGCGACCAAACTCGCCATGGTCAAGGCCGACACCGCCTACGAAACCGCCAAGGAAATGTGCGACGACAAGTCGGGCAACGACAAGGACGTGTGCGTCAAGGAAGCCAAGGCCACCCACACCAAGGCCCAGGCCGATGCCAAGATGAACCGGCAAGTCAACACCGCGCACAAGGAAGCGTCGGACGACAAGCGCGACGCCGACTACAAGGTCGCCGCCGAAAAGTGCGACGCCATGAGCGGCGATGCCAAGTCGTCTTGCGTGGCTGCGGCTAAGGCTAAGTTCGGCAAGAGCTGATTCTGTTTTGTCCCGTGAAAGAGCCGGCTTCGCGCCGGCTTTTTCACATGCGTCATGTCAGCGCAAGTGAATCCAGCGGGCTGCGAACGCCGCCGCGACCCACCTTGAGCACGTGCGTGTAGATCATGGTGGTGGCGACATCGGCGTGGCCCAGAAGCTCCTGGACGGTGCGGATGTCATAGCCCGCCTGCAGCACGTGGGTGGCGAACGCATGCCGCAGCGTGTGCGGGGTCGCGGGTTTGGTGATGCCTGCGGCGGCCACCGCCCGCTTGAATGCCCGCTGAAACGTCTGGTCATACAGATGGTGGCGCCGGACTACGCCCGACCTCGGGTCGGTGGAATGCTCCGCCTGCGGAAACACCCAAAACCAGGTCCAAGACGAACCGGCGCGCGGATACTTGCGGTCCAGCGCATCCGGCATGAACACGCCGCCCCTGCCTGCCGCCTGATCGCGTTGCCACAACAAACGAGCCTCATGGAGCTGGGCGCGCAACCCCGGCACCAGGCTCTGCGGCACCATGACCACGCGATCCTTGCCGCCTTTGCCCTCACGCACGATGACCGCCCCGTGCGCGAAGTCGAGATCCTTGACCCGCAACTGCAGCCCCTCGGAGAGGCGCATGCCGGTGCCGTAGAGCAAATTGCGCGAACAGCCGGTGCGTGCCCTCCAGGTGGTCCAACACAGCCAGCACTTCCGGCTTGCTCAAGACGACCGGCAGGCGCCGCTTGACCTGCGGGCCGCCGATGTCATCCATCCACGGCAAGGCCACGCACAGCACCTTGCCGTACAGGAACAGCAACGCCGAGAGCGCCTGACGGTGGGTCGAGACAGCCACCCCGCGCTCGGCAGAAAGCCAAGTCAGAAAAGCTTCCACCTCGGGCCGGCCCATCTCGGCCGGGTGGCGAATGCCGTGGAATCGGATGAAGGCTCGACACCAGTGCACATAGGCCTCTTCCGTTCGCCGACTGTAATGCAGGTAGCGGATTCGCTCGCGGACCTGGTCCAGCAACTTCACCGACTGCAACTGCGGCAGAACGAGCCGCGTCGGGCGAGGCCCACGCGACATCGGTCGTACTTCTCCCTTGGGAACAACTGATGCATTGAACAAAGCTTGTCTCCGATCCCCAGCACTTCCTCCTCTGCCTGGCTGACCACGAGGGCAGGGTCCGCAAAAGATGGCAAACTCGAAGTGCTGCTTTTGTCGGATATGATGGTACTGTATAAAACCACAGCTATGCAAGCAAAACCTACACCGGGCGCGGCCTCCAGGCGGATCGGGGCTGCCGTTTTACGGCGACAGGCCGACCTTTTATCCGGACGCGGCTGTCGCCCGACAACACGTTGGGCGTCATCAAGTCCGCTTCGGAGGTAGTCGTGTTCTCACATGTCTTCGTCGGCGTCAGCGATTTCGAGCGCGCTCTCGCGTTCTACAACCCACTGATGGCCTCACTCGGCATTGAGGCTCGCTTCTGTGAGAGAAGTCGATCTTGGGCAGGCTGGCAATCCACCCCAGGCCCAAGACCTCTCTTCCTTGTTGGCAAGCCCTATGACCAGCTAGCGCCGCAGCCAGGTAACGGCAATATGGTCGCGTTTCTCGCAGAGAGCCGAGCAACAGTAGATCAAGCATTCAGTGTCGCTCTCGCCCACGGTGGCACGTCGGAAGGTTCACCTGGGTTGAGGCCTGAGTACCACGAGCACTACTATGGCGCCTACTTTCGAGACCCCGATGGAAACAAGCTCTGTGTCGCGTGTCACTCGGCGCCGGGTTGAATCTGCAGCCATGCGAGCAATGACGCCCAACCCTTCCATCGAGAGGACTTGCCCCGGCAA
>JAMFRW010000354.1 GCA_026224975.1 Rhodoferax sp.
ATCACCACACGCATTCACGCACGCCAGAGATCAGGCCACCCCGAGATAAGCCTGCCGAATGTAATCGTCCGAGGCCAACTCCGCACTCGTGCCCTCGCGGCCCACATGCCCGTGTTCGAGCACGTAGACGCGGTCGGCGATGCGGAGTGCCGATTGCGCATCCTGCTCGGCCATCAGGATGGCCGTGCCGCCCTGCTGGATGCGCTTGATGGCGCCGAAGATCTCCATCTTGAGCCGGTGCGCGATGCCGACCGAGGGCTCGTCGAGCAGCAGCAGCGAAGGCTTGCCCATCAGCGCGCGGCCGATCGCCACCATTTGCTGCTGGCCGCCGGAGAGCGTGCTCACCGTCTGCGCGCCGCGCTCCTGAAGGATGGGGAAGAGGCCGTGCACCATGTCCAGATCGGCCTGGATCTCTGCCGCGTTGTTGCGCAGGTAAGCGCCCAGCATCAGGTTCTTGCGTACCGTCAGGTCGGGGAAGAGCCGGCGGCCTTCGGGGCAGTGGCAAATGCCTTTGCCGACGACGGCGTGCGAGGGCACGGTCTGCAGCGATTCACCGCGAAAGTTCAGCGTGCCCGTCGATGGCTGCGAGCGCGAAATGGCCTTGAGCAGCGTGCTCTTGCCCGCGCCGTTGGGCCCGAGCACGGCCACGAATTCGCCTTCGGCGATGTGCATGGAGATGTTCTCCAGCGCCACCGCCTTGCCGTAGGCGACCGACATGTTCTGGATGTCAAGCAGCATGGCCGGCCGCCTCGCCAACAGGATCGCCGCGGCCGATGTAGGCCTCGATCACGGAGGGTTCCTTCACGATGTTCTCCGGCGTGCCCTCGGCGATCACTTCACCGAAGTCGAGCGCGATCACGCGGTCGACCAGCCGCATGAACTCGCGCAGCTTGTGCTCGATCAGCATCACGGTGAGGCCTTCGGTCGCGTGCACGCTGCGGATCAATTCCGAGAGGTCGGCGATCTCGCCGCTGCCCAGGCCGGCGAACGGCTCGTCGAGCAGCAGCAGCGCGGGCTTGGCGGCGAGCGCGCGGGCGATCTCCAGGCGGCGCTGGTCGCCGTAGGAGAGCGATTCGACAGGAGTCTCTTCCTTGCCGACCAGGCCGACCTGCTTCAGCAGCGCTTCGGCGCGATCGGCCAGCCCCGGGCCGCTGGTGCGCGCCGAGCCGAGCCCGCCGACGATCACGTTCTCGAGCACTGTCATGCCGACGAAGGGGCGGCACAGCTGAAAGGTGCGCGAGATGCCGAGGCCGGCGATGCGGTGCGGCGCCACGCCCATCAACGACTGGCCTTCGAACTCGATCTGAGCACCCGCATCCGGCGGGATGAAACCGGTGAGCAGGTTGTAGAGCGTGGTCTTGCCCGCGCCGTTGGGCCCGAGGATGCCGACCACCTCGCCGCGCGTGATGGTGAACGCCACGTTCTTCACCGCATGCAAGCCGCCGAAGTGCTTGTTGAGGTTGGAGACTTTCAAGAGCGTGGTCATGACTTGCGCCCCCAGGCCGCGCGCACCTTGCGCCAGGTCGGCGCGATCAGGCCGTTGGGCAGGAAGAACAGGATCAGGATCAGCGTGAGGCTGTAGATCATCAGCCGCCATTCGCCGAAGTTGCGCAGCAGCTCCGTCAGCAGCACCAGCAGAATCGCGCCGCCCACCGGCCCGTAGATGCTGGCCATGCCGCCCACATAGACCATGGTGATGATGGTGATCGAGGTCACCACCGCAAAGAGCTGCGGGCTCACCTGCAACTGGTAGTGCGCATACATCGCGCCGCCCGCGCCGGCAAAGGCCGCGCTGATGACAAGCGATGCCATCTTGTAGAAAGTGACGTTGATGCCGGCCGCCTGGCAGGTGGCTTCGTCACCGCGGATCGCGCGCAGGATCAGGCCCCAGTTCGATCGCGCCAGCACCAGCAGGAAGGCGGTGAGCACCACGAGCGCGGCGAGCGCAAAGTAATAGAAGCCGAGCTGCGAGTGGATCAGCGGCGTGAGGCCGTTGATGCCTTCTTCACCGCCGGTGTGCTCCCAGAAGATCAGCATCAGCCGCTGCATGATGACCGCGCTCGACAGCATCGCAAGCGCAAAGTACGGCCCCTTGAGCCGCAGCGTGGGCAGGCCGATGGCGAGTGCGAAGATCGCGGCCATCACCATCGCCGCCGGGATGCTCCACCAGCCGTTGAAGCCGAACACCGTGTTGGCAAAACCCGCGGTGTAGGCGCCCACGCCGATGAAGAGGCTGTGGCCGAAGTTCTCGCGGCCCGTGAGGCCCGACATGAAATCCCAGGTGACCGCCCAGATGCCGTAGATCACGCTCACCGTGAGCACGCCGATCAGGTAGTTGCCGCCGAAGATCAGCGGCAGCACCGCCATCAAGATGACGAAGCCCAGCACGCCGATCAGGTCGATTTGTCTGCCGCCGAATTTGCCTGAAAACATGGCCGCCTCAGAAAGCCGCACGCCGGCCGAAGAACCCGGCCGGGCGGAAGATCAGCATCAGGAGCGTGGCGAGCACCGAGACGATTTCGGTCCACGACGACGACACCATGTAGGCCACGATGGTCTCGGCGTAACCCAGCATCAGCGCCGCCAGAATGCTCCCGGGGATCGAGCCCAGGCCGCCCACCACCACGATCGCGAAGGCCTTGACGATGGGCAGCAGCCACATCGTCGGTTGCACGGTGAGGAAGGGCCCGGCCAGCACGCCGGCCGCCGCGGCGAGCGCGGCCGAGATGCCCATCACCACCGAGAAGATGCGGTCGCTCGGAATGCCCATGTAGTTGGCGGCCGTCGCATCCTGCGAGATGGCCAGGATCGCCGAGCCGAGCTTGGTGTACTGGATGAAGCTCCAGAGCGCTGCGATCAACACCACGCCCACGCCGAGCGCGAGCAACCGCGCGCCGCCCACATCGACGCCGCCGATGTTGAACTTGGCATCGATGAACGCCGGCACGTTGCGGTACTCCGAGCCGAAGGTGAGGAACATCGCCTGCTCGACGACGAGCGCCACCGCGAGGGTGATCATCAAGACGCCGAGTTGCGAGGCCCGCATCGGCCGGATCAGCACCCGCTCCACGACGATGCCGAACACCGCGACGAGTGCGACCGAGAGCAGCGCCGCGACGATCAGCGGCAGCTTCAGGTGCGAGGTGAAGAAGTACGCGCCATACGCGCCCAGCGCGTAGAACGAGCCGTGGGCGAGGTTGAGCACGCGGGCCACGCCGAAGATCAGCGTGAAACCGACGGCCAGCATCGCGTAGATGGCGCTGCTGACAGCGCCGACGATCAATATTTCCAGCAAGGCGAAGTTCCCGGCGCTCGGCTTATTTCTTGATCCAGGCCGGGTAGACGAATTCGGCGGTGCGTGATTCCTTCGGGTGAATCACCTCGCGCTTGCAGCCATCCCGCCATTGCGCGAGCAGCAGCGAAGGGCCTTTATAGGTGGCGCTGCCGACCTTCACATCATGTGTGTCGTCGAATTCGATGGTGCCGGGCACGCCGACATAACTCGTCTTCTCCAATTCCTTGATGACGGCATTGGTCTCGGTCGTGCCGGCGCGGGTGACGGCTTCGGCATAGATGTTGACGGCATCGACCGCACCGAAGGCGGTGTAGACCGGCGAGCGATTGGTGCGCTTGCGGAACTCGTCGAAGAAGGGAATTGTCTTCGGTGTGAGCGGCGCACGCACCGCGAAGTTGGCCGCCATCTCGCCGACCGACTTGCCGCCGATGCGGTCGCAGAAGTCGCCGTCCATGCTCTTCACGTCGATGCCGCCATAGGGCATGGGGAAGCGCGAGTCGTACCACTGCTTGGCGAAGATGTCGCTCGACGCGTGCGAGAGCACCACCACCAGGTATTGCGCGCCGGAGTCCTTGATCTTCGAGAACAAAGGCGAGAAATCGGAGGTTTGCGCGTCGAAGAATTCGGTGGCGCGCACATCGGCGCCGGCTTCGGTGGCGCCCTTCTTCAGCAGCGGAATCAAATCCTGAACCCATTTGGCGTTTTCGCCGACGATGGCAATCTTGCTGATACCCAATTCGCCCTTGACGAAGACCGAGATGAAACTCGTCAATTGCCGCGCCTGGTGCGCCGCATTGATGGGCCCGACGCGGAAGATGTATTTGTAATTGTCGTAGTCGGTCTTGACCTTGGCATTGGTCGACGGAGACGCCGAACCCACATTGAGATAAATCGTTTTCGCGGCCGAGATGTGCGGCAATTGCGCCAGCGTGACGCCGCTGGTGTAGCCGCCGATCAGCACATCGACCTTTTCGTCGGCTGTGAGCTTCTTGATGGCGCTGATGCCGGTTTCGGGGTTTTCGGTTTCGTCTGCCACGACGAGTTCGAGCTTGCGGCCGAGCACGCCGCCCTTGGCGTTGATGTCGTCGATGGCGATCTTGGCGCCGTCTTGCGTGTCTCGCCCGACCTGCAACTGGATCGCAGTTGGCATGCCGATGCGGATCGGCGGCTTGGTCTGGGCCGTTGCCGGCAGGGCGGCCAAGAGGCCCGCAGCGATGCCGACGGTGAGGGCAGAGCGTGCGAGCAGCGTTGGTGGGCGGCGTTCGAAATTCATCCGTTTGTCTCCTGCGCGTGATTTTTTTGGCGTTGGAGCGAGTGAATCGAAATCAATCGGAAACGGCTACCGGGAATATCCCGTAACAAATCCGGGGCCGACCCGAATGGGGCGAACCCCGATTTTTGCGAAGCCCTGCGAAGACGCAGGCTTGCTGGCCTACCTACTGTTCGAGCCAGTTCGACTCGTGTTCCATCTCGGCGGCGATCTCGGGCGAGAAGCGGCGCACGTCTGGCCACATGTCGCGCGCCAGCGCCGAGATGGCATGACGGGCTTGCCCGGGCCGCAGTTCCTGCAGCTTCGCTTCGCAGCGCGCCAGCCAGCCATCGCGTGTGCTGGCGTCGGCTTGCTCGCCGTGCATCATGTCGACGAGCGGCAGGCCGAAGCGGGCCGGGTTCAGGTTTGGGGCAGTCATCGGGTGGTGCGGCAAGGGCATGTTCGGCTCACTGTGTCTGGTGATCAGTTTCAAAGAGATACGAGTCGCGATCTGTAGGACAAACTTACCGATACATGTCGGCCAACTGGCTTTCGTGGCGATGCACCACGGTGGAGCTGGCGGTGCGGCCAAGCCGTGCTAGCCTGAGGGCTCCCAGCCCACGGACACACTCTTTTGCAACTCGAAGACATTCTGAAATTTCACGGCGTCGGTGCGAAGTTCAGCATCAGCGCCCAGCGCATCGGCATGACCGAGGACGACTTCCACACGATGGCGACCGAATGGGTGGCCTCCGGCGGCGGCCCGGGGTTTGTCGTCGTCGGCGAGCCGCACCGCGAGGCCCACACGCCCCGTCGGCGCATCGACCGGCTCACGATCCGCAAGGGCAAGTAGCGGGCTCCAAGAAGCTTTAGCGCGGCATCGTGTTGACAGCGACTTGCGCCACGACCATCTGCACTTGCGCTTCCGCTTGCGCGAACTGGCGGGCCACGGCGCCGTCAGGCCCCAGTGCGTCACCGGCGAACACATGGAAACCCGCGCCGAAGGCAAGCGCCACAGCGACGGCGATCAGGAAGGCGTTGAACTTGTCGTCGAGGCGCGAGGTGGTGTTCATGTTCATGATGGGCTCGATGTAGGGGTTGGGTTTGTCGCCTTGCGGTTGGGCTTGGCGTGAGTCCAATGTAGGTTTTGGCCCCCGCGGACGCAGCGCAAAATGCCGCTGGTCCGGAGTGAACTATTCACACCCCCGCGTACACATCACCACCTCGTCAGGATCCTGGAAACCCCATGAAAGTCTGCATCTACGGCGCCGGCGCGATCGGCGGATTCATCGGCACACGACTCGCTGCGGCGGGCGACAGCAGCGTGAGCGCGGTGGCGCGCGGCGAGACGCTGCGCGCCTTGCGCACGCACGGCTGGCGGCTGCGGCAGGGCGGTGAACTGGTGCAGGGGCCAGTGACGGCCTCCGACGACCCGGCCGCGCTCGGCGTGCAGGATGTGGTCGTCATCGCCGTCAAGGGCCCGGCGCTCGGCGCCGTGGCGGCCAGTATCGCGCCGCTGATCGGCCCGCAGACCATCGTGCTGCCGGCGATGAACGGCGTGCCGTGGTGGTTCGGGCACGGCGTGCCGGCGTTGGAAGGCGCGCCGCTGGAGAGCGTGGACCCGGGCGGGCGCATCGCCGCGGCGATTCACATCGAGCGCGTGGTTGGCTGCGTGGTGCACGCCAGCACCTTCACGCCGGAGCCCGGGCTGGTCGAACACAAGATGGGCAAGGGCTTGATCATCGGCGAGCCGCTGGGCGGTGAATCGGAGCGCACGCGCGAACTCGGCGCCCTGCTGGCGCGGGCGGGCTTCGAGGTGACGGTCTCGCCGAATGTGCGTCTCGACATCTGGTACAAGCTCTGGGGCAACCTGACGATGAATCCGGTCTCGGCCATCACCGGCGCCACCATCGATCGCATCCTCGAAGACCCGCTGCTGCTCGAGTTCTGCTCCGCCGCCATGCGCGAAGCCACCGCCATCGGCGCCCGCATCGGCTGCGTCGTGTCGCAAAGCCCCGAAGACCGCCACGCCGTCACCCGCAAGCTGGGCCGCTTCAAGAGTTCGATGCAGCAGGATGTGGAGGCCGGGCGCGCCATTGAACTCGACGCGATCGTCGGCGTGGTCCACGAGATCGCCCAGCGCGTGGGCGTGGCCACGCCGCACATCGATGCGCTGCTGGGCCTGACGCGGTTGTTCGGCCGGGTGCGCGGGCTCTATCCTGAGGCGGCAGCAGCCTAGGTTTTCGCCCTGAACCCGATACCGTTCGGGCTGAGCTTGTCGAAGCCTTCTACCGATGCCGGGCGCGTCCTTCCCCTAGACCAGCGGTGCCTGCCCCGCCTTCGCCCGCGCAATCTCCGTCGCCGCATCCGCCCGAATCCGCTCCAGATCAGCGCTCAGCCGCCCGGCGATCAGGGCCACCAGGTGGAAGCCGAAGGCGGGGTTCTGGAAGTAGAGTTGTTTCACCGTCGTCTCGTCGATCATCAGCACGGTGCAATCTTCGAGACAGCGAGCGCTGAAGGTGCGGCGCTTGTCGGGCGCGAAAAACGCGATCTCCCCGAAGATCTTGCCGTGTTCCAGGCGCTTGCCGATTTCGACCAGCTCCATCTCGCCATCGGCCAGCAGGTAGAGGTGGTCGGCCAGGTCACCGCGGGCGAACAGCGTGCTGCCGGCCTTGAGCTTCTTGGTGCGCATGTAGGGCCGCAGCCAGACATCCGAAACATCCGTTGCCGCCGTGCGCTTGACGCGGCGCGTGAGCTTCACCATCTCGATCGCACGGTAGATGTTGATCACCAGCAGGCCGAGCGCCACGGCCAGCGTCACCGGCGCCGGGTGCAGCAGCCCGTAGATGACGAAGCCGCAGTTGCTGCCGACGGCGAGCCAGCGCAGCGGGATCATGGTGCGCACCACGGCGCTGACCATCACGAGCGCCGCGCCGATCACGGCACCCACATAAGCGGCGATGGAGACGGGCGACGACAGCGCCGCGTTGACGCCCGAGGCGGCTTGCTGAGCCAGTTCTGCAAATGACAATTCGGTTCCCCGGGGAGGTTGGGCGGGCGGCGCGCCAGCGAGGCTGGGCACGTTGCTGGGTACTTTTTATGCGCCGATTTTGTGCCCTGATGTTGCCAGCACCTCCGATGCGCTGCCAGCCGCGGGGTGAGGGGTCTGGTGACGGCTCAGCGTCGTGCGGCGCCCGCCAGCGCGTTCAGCACATCCACGCAAGCGCCCATGTTGTGATAGTCCACCTTGCCGGCCGGGCTCTTCTGTGCCGAGAGGCTCACGTTCTCACGCGAGAGGATGCGCAGCCAGGC
This sequence comes from Rhodoferax sp., assembly GCA_026224975.1. Lineage (GTDB taxonomy): Bacteria > Pseudomonadota > Gammaproteobacteria > Burkholderiales > Burkholderiaceae_C > LMDS01. Next base: position 7,857 of record JAMFRW010000354.1, read on the forward strand.
GCCGTGCCGGTGGTCGACGAAGTGCGCCCAGCAATAGGCCCAGATGCGGTCGTACCAGTCCCAGTGGCGGGCTGCTGCTGCGGCGTCTCCGGCGTCATCGCTCGCCACCGCCAGGCAGGCCGCGGCTGCGAGCGACTCGGCCTGCACCCAGTGGTATTTCTGGTCGTCGCAGATGCTGCCATCGGGCGCAAAGCCGTAGAAGAAGCCGCCGTGTTCCGCGTCCCACGAGGTGCTGGCAGCGCGTTCGAACAGCGCCGCAGCGCGCGGCAGGTGCCAGGGCGCCGGCAGGTGGCAGTCGAGCTGGCACAGCAGCTTGGCCCACTCGGTGAAGTGCCCCGGCTGGTAGCCCCAGGGCCTGAAGATGTTGCTGCGGTCGTGGCGGTTGTGCTCCCAGTCGGGCGACCAGCCGGCTTGGTAGTGCTCCCAGATGTCGACCGGGCTGCCCGCTTCGGGGTGCGGGCGCTCGGCCACGCCGCGCTCGGCCAGGCCCAGCGTGACGCGCTGCGCGAGCGACTCGGCGCGTTCGAGATAGCGCGCTTCGCCGGTCGCGGCATGGGCGGCGATCATCGCCTCGCAGGTGTGCATGTTGGCGTTCTGCCCGCGGTAGCCGGAGAGCCGCCAATCAGGCGTCGCGTCGTCGGCATAGAGGCCCGCAGCCGGGTCGTAGAAACGCCGCTCGGCCAGATCGAAGGTGCGTTCCAGCAAACCCTTGGCCCCCTCGATGCCCACCGCATGCGCATGCGCCGCCGCGAGGATCACGAAGGCCAGGCCATACATGTGGCGCGTGGCGTCGAGCACCCGCCGCTGGCCACCACCCGCGTCATCCGGCACCCATTCGATCACCCAGTGGAAGCCGCCATGCACCGCATCCCCGAAGCCGCGCTCCACGAACGCCAGCGCATGCGCGCAACGCTCGCGGTACTGCGGCGCCTGCGTCAGCCGGAAGGCGTTGGCATGCGTCACCACGAAGCGCGTGGCGCTCACCAGGTGCCGCGTGGAGGCATCGAAGACGGTGCCATCGTCGAGGAAGTGGTGAAACATCCCGCCACTCGGATCGACTGCGCGGCCGTCGTAGAACGCCATGATCCAGAGCGCGTGCCGGCGCAGGAAGTCGGGCGAGCGGAAGTTTGGCCGGGGCGGGATGGCGGTCAGGGCAGTCGTCATGGCAAAAGGGAAAAGTCGAACGCGGACGCCGATGATGCGCGATCGCAGCGACGCACGGGTGACAGCGCAAGCGCCACACCCGACGCCACAATCTCCCCGCGCCACCACACTCCGAGGTTCGTCCCAGCGTGGCCGGCGACCATCACCACACACATCGAAAGAGACAAGCCATGACCGACCTGTTTTCTCTGAAGGGGCGCGTTGCGCTCGTGACCGGCGGCTCGCGCGGCATCGGCCGCATGATCGCGGCGGGTTATCTGGCGCAGGGCGCCAAGGTCTACATCTCGTCGCGCAAGGCTGCCGATTGCGATGCGACGGCCAAAGAACTGTCGGAGCAAGGCGAGTGCATTTCGATCCCGGCCGATGTGTCGTCGATGGAAGGCATCGCTGCTTTGGTGGCCGCCTACACCGCGCGCGAAAGCACGCTCGACATCCTCGTCAACAACGCCGGCGCGGCCTGGGGCGAAACCTTCGACACCTTCCCGGAAAAGGGTTGGGACAAGGTGGTCGACCTGAACCTGAAGACGCCGTTCTTCCTGACGCAGGCGCTGATTGCGCCACTGCGCGCGGCCGCCAAGGTGCAGCCCGCCAAGGTGATCAACATCGCCTCGATCGACGGCATCTCGATCAACCCGC
>JAMFRW010000355.1 GCA_026224975.1 Rhodoferax sp.
GATGGCCATGGGCATGATGATGCTGTCGCCGCTCGTGATTTCGCTGCCGCTCAAGCTGCTGCTCTTCGTGCTGGTCGACGGCTGGACGCTCACCGTCAACACGCTGGTGACCAGCGTGCAGGCCTACTGAAGCGCGGGCCATGCTGACACCCGAAGTCGCTGTCGATCTCATCGGAGAAGCGCTGCATGTGGTCATGCTGCTCTCGGTGCTGATCGTCGTGCCCAGCCTGCTCACCGGCCTGGTGGTGGCGCTCTTCCAGGCGGCCACGCAGATCAACGAACAGACGCTGAGCTTCCTGCCACGGCTGCTGGTCACGCTGCTGGTGGTGAGCATCGCCGGCCGCTGGATCGTGGGTTACCTGATGGACTTCTGCGTCTCGATCTTCCAGCGTGCCGCCACGCTGATCGGCTGAGCGCAGTCGTCGCCAACCCATCATGGAACTCGTCTTTGCCCAGATGCTCACGCTGCTCTACGCGCTGTGGTGGCCGTTCTGCCGCGCGCTCGCGTTCCTCAGCGCATCGCCGGTCATCGGTGACGGCATGGTGCCGCTGCCTTTGCGCGTGCTGCTCTCGGTGGTGCTCGCCGTCGTGATGCTGCCGCTCTCGCAAGGCGGAGCCTCTGTCGATCCCTTCTCGCTGCACGGCGTGATGGCGACGGTCGAACAAGCGGTGATCGGCGGCGTGCTCGGGCTGGCCTTCCACCTGACGATTTCGGCGGTGATGGTGCTGGGTTACCTCGCTTCGTCGCAGATGGGTTTTGCGATGGCGGTGATGAACGACCCGGTCAACGGCACCTCATCGGACGTGGTCTCGGCCACGCTGATGCTGCTGTGCACGCTGGTCTTCTTCGCCGTCGTTGGGCATCTGGTTCTGGTCGGCGTGCTCGGCGCGAGCTTTCGCGCCTGGCCGGTGGGGTCGGGGCTCAACGCATTGATGCTGCAGACGCTGGCCTTCAACGTGGCCTGGGTGTTCTCGGCCGCGCTGCTGCTGGCCTTGCCACTGGTGTTCTCGACCTTCGTGGTGCAGATCGGCTTCGGCTTCCTGAACCGCGTGGCGCCTTCGCTCAACCTGTTCTCGCTCGGGTTTTCGGTCGTCACGCTGTTCGGGCTCTTCATGCTCGCGCAGATGCTGCGCTTCGTGCCCGAACACTATGTGCGCATGACGGGTCAGGTGCTCGAGATGCTGCAACGCCAGATGCGCGGGTTGCCCCATGGCTGAGTCCGGTGGCGACAAGACCGAAAAGGCCTCTGCGCAGAAGCTGCGCAAGGCGCGCGAGCAAGGCCAGTCGGTGCGCTCGCGCGACCTCGCCACCGCCATCGGCATCCTCGTCAGCTTCAAGCTCATCATCTTTCTCACGCCGGGTTACCTGGAAGACTTCCGCAGCCTGTTCGCACAGGGCTTTGCGCCGCTCGACGGCACCGGCTCGCTGGACAACGCCTGGTCCACCATCTTCCAGACAACGATGGGCCTCTTGATCAGCATGCTGCTGCCGCTCTTCGTGGTGCCGGCGGCGGCGATCATCGGCTCCTTCTTTCCGGGCGGCTGGGTGTTGAGCTTCGACAACCTCATGCCGAAGATGAGCCGCTTCAGCCCGGCCGCCAACCTGGGCCGCCTCATCAGCGGCAAGCACTGGTTCGAACTCGGCGCTTCGGTGCTCAAGGCCACCACGTTGATCGCGGTGCTGATCCATGTCGGCCGGTCGAGCGCCTCCGGTTATCTGCAGTTGCAGAACCTGCCGCTGGACCGCGCGCTGGTCGATGGCGCCGGGCTGATGGTCGATGGCGTGATGGCGCTCTGTGGTGTGTTCCTGCTGTTCGCCGCGATCGATGTGCCGGCGCAGGTGTTCTTCTTTCTGCGCGGCCAGCGCATGAGCAAGCAGGACCAGAAGGACGAGCACAAGAGCAGCGAAGGCAGCCCGCAGGTGCGCCAGCGCATCCGCCAGCTGCAGCGCCAGATGGCCAAGCGCAGCGTGTCGAAGACGGTGCCGACGGCCGATGTGGTGATCGTCAACCCCGAACACTACGCCGTTGCGCTCAAGTACGACGGCAGCCGCGCCGAGGCCCCCTTCGTCATCGCCAAGGGTGTGGACGAGATCGCGCTCTACATCCGCGAAGTCGCCAAGAAGCACGGCGTCGAGGTGCTGGAACTGCCGCCGCTGGCACGCGCCATCTACCGCACCAGCCAGGTCCAGCAGCAGATCCCCATGCCGCTTTACAAGGCCGTCGCGCAGGTGCTCACCTACGTGATGCAGCTCAAGGCGTTTCGCGGCGGCAAACGCGCGAGCCTGCCGATGGTGCCGACCGATCTGGTCGTGCCGACGAGCCTGAGTGATCCAGAAACCGCGCCCGACCCCGCGCCGGAACCAGCAACACCCTCACCCACATCGACATGAACTTCCTGAACCGCATGCGCACCGAAGCGCGCCGCCACAAGTTCGCCACGCCGCTGTTCCTGATGGTGGTGCTGGCGATGATCATCCTGCCACTGCCGCCAGTGCTGCTGGATGTGCTGTTCACCTTCAACATCGTGCTGGCGATCATCGTCATCCTGGTGAGCGTGTCGGCCAAGCGGCCGTTGGATTTCTCGGTCTTCCCGACCGTGATCCTCGCGACCACGATGATGCGGCTCACGCTCAACGTGGCCTCCACGCGCGTGGTGCTGCTGCACGGACACGAGGGCACGCACGCGGCCGGCCAGGTGATCGAGGCCTTCGGCAATGTGGTGATCGGCGGCAACTTCGTCGTCGGCCTGGTGGTGTTCATCATCCTGATGATCATCAACTTCGCGGTGGTGACCAAGGGCGCCGAGCGCATCTCGGAAGTCTCGGCGCGCTTCACCCTCGATGCCTTGCCCGGCAAGCAGATGGCGATCGATGCCGACCTCAACGCCGGCCTAATCAACCAGGAGAAGGCGCAGTTGCGGCGCCGCGAGGTGGCCTCCGAGGCCGATTTCTACGGCGCGATGGACGGCGCCTCGAAGTTCGTGCGCGGTGATGCGATCGCCAGCATCCTGATCCTGCTCATCAACATGATCGGCGGCGTGGCCATCGGCGCGCTGATGTACGACCTGTCGTTCGGCGATGCCTTCCGCCAGTACGCGCTGCTGACCATCGGCGATGGCCTGGTCGCGCAGATTCCGGCGCTGCTGCTCTCGGCCGCGGCGGCCATCATCGTCACTCGCGTCAGCGATTCGGGCGATGCCGATTTCGAGGAGCAGGTCGGCAGCCAGATGCTGGCTTCGCCGACGGTGATCTACGGCGCCGCCGCGATGATGCTGGCACTCGCCGCCATCCCCGGCATGCCGCGTTTGATGTTCCTCGCCTTCGCCGGGGTACTCGCTTTCGTGGCCTGGCGGCTGAGCGTGGCGCGCGACAAGCCCGTACCCAACGAACTGGCGAACGTGGAGACGGCGCTGCTCACCGAGCGGCCGCCCGAACTCGATTGGCGCAGCCTGCCGGTGGTCGAGCCGCTGGCCGTCTCGGTCGGCTACAAGCTGGTCGGCTTGATCGACCCGGCGCAAGGCGCGCCACTCGCCCAGCGCGTCAAGGGCGTGCGGCAAAGCCTGAGCGAGTCGCTCGGCCTGCTGCTGCCACCCATCGGCCTGCGGGACGATCTGGGCTTGAAGCCTTCGCAATACGCGGTGCTGATCGGCGGTACGCCTGTGGCGCAAGCCGAAGTCCACGCCGACCGGCTGATGGCCATCCCTTCGCCCAACGTGTATGGCCAGCTCGATGGCATCCCCGGCATCGAACCCGCCTACGGCATGCCGGTGACCTGGATCGCACCCGAAGACAAGGCGCACGCGCTCGGCATGGGTTATCAGGTGGTCGAAGCCGCAAGCGTGGTCGCCACCCACCTCTCGAAGTTGATCCGCGACCACCTGCCCGAACTGCTGCGCCATGAAGACGTGCCGGCCCTGCTGGAGCGGCTGGCCGCGCAGGCGCCCAAGCTCTCGGCTGCGCTGGAGAAGGCGCTGACGCACACGCAACTGCTCAAGGTCTTTCGCGTATTGCTGGCCGAAAACGTGTCGCTTAAGGACATCGTGCCGATCGCCACCACGCTACTCGACAGCGCCGAGACCACCAAGGATCCGATATTGCTCGCCGCGGAAGTGCGCTGCGCGCTGCGCCGCCAGATCGTCGCCGGCCTGTTCGGGCAGAAGCCGCAGATGAAGGCCTTCAACCTCAGCGGCGAGCTGGAGAACATGCTGCTCGGCTCGCTCAACCAGGCGCGCCAGGGCGGCAAGGTCGCGCTCGACAACTACCCCGTCGACCCGCATCTGCTCTCTCAGTTGCAGGTCAACATGCCCGTCGCCCGCGAGCAGATGAAGCAGCAGGCCACGCCGCCGCTGCTGCTGGTCATGCCGCAGATCAGGCCGCTGCTGGCGCGTTATGCGCGGCTCTTCGCGCCCGGGCTGAACGTGCTTTCCTACAACGAGATTCCCGAGCAGCGCGAGGTGAGCGTCATCGGGACGGTGGGCTGAAAGGACACACACCATGAACACATCGCCACACGGCACCTCGCTACAAACTGCCCGCGCCGCCAAGCACTGGCGCGCCGGCCAACGCGCCGCCAAGGGCCACCAGTGGACCAGCGCCGCGCGTGAGTTCGAACAGGCCGTGAAGTTCGCGCCGCGCGATGCCGGCGCCTGGCACGACCTGGCCGTCTCGCACATGGCCCTGGCCCGGGTGACCGATGCCACCGCCGCCGCGCAGCGCGCCTTCGACCTCGCGCCGGCCGATGCCGCGGCCTGCATCACGCTGGCCGACTGCCTGCTCAAGCAGAACCGCCACTCCGAAGCCGCCGACACGCTCGCCGCGTTGGCGCCGGAGACCACACGCACGCCCGCCATGCTGGTGACGCAGGCGACGGCGCTCTTCGGTGCGCAGCGCTCGGCCGAGGCGATCCCCGTCTTTCTGCAAGCTCTCTCTCTCGACCTGACCAACACCATCGCACACTTCCGCATGGGCCTGGCCTTCAAGGATTTGCGGCGCGAGCGCGATGCCAACCTGTGCTTCCAGACCGCGCTCGCGACCGACACGTCCGGCAAGGCACGCGCGCTGATCCTGTCGCAACTGGTCTACGGCAGCCGCCTGTCCTGCGAGTGGGCGCAATTGGCCGAGCACACCGCCGGCCTGCTCGCCGCCATCGACACTGCCGATGATTCGATCGGCGCACAACTCGCGCCCTTCACGCTGCTCGCGATCGAGGCCACGCCGCAGCAGCAATTGCGTGTTGGCCGGCTGGCCACGCACACGCTGGCGCAAGGCCTCAAGCCGTTGCCGGCCGCCGGCCCGCGCAAGCCAGGCCGCGTCCGCGTGGGCTATCTCTCGGCCGACTTCTGCAACCACGCCACCGCCATCCTGATCACCGAGCTGCTTGAACGGCGCGACACCGGGCGCTTCGAAGTCTTCCTCTACTCGCACAGCGTCGAAGATGGCACGCCCCTGCAGCGCCGCGTGCGCGCCGCCGGCGACCACTACCTCGATGTCTCCGAGATGGCCGACCTCGACATCGCCAAGCGCATGCGCGAAGACGGCATCGACATCGCCGTCGACCTGAAGGGCCACACCCGCGACAGCCGTTTTCGCCTGTTCGCACATCGGCCCGCACCGGTGCAGGTGGCCTACCTCGGCTACCCGGCCAGCAGCGGTGCCGACTTCATCGATTACCTGATCGGCGACCCGATCGTGACGCCGTTGGAGCACGCGCCGAACTACAGCGAAAAGATCGCCCAGTTGCCCGACAGCTACCAGCCCAACGACCGCCACCGCCCGTTGCCGCCGGCGCCGTTGCGCGCCGACGAAGGCCTGCCCGAAGACGCCGTCGTGCTTTGCTGCTTCAACCAGATCTACAAGATCTCGCCGCACATGCTCGACCTGTGGGCGCGCATCCTGGCCGGCGCGCCGAACACCGTGTTGTGGATGCTGACCTGGACCCAGCACGGCCACCTCAACCTCTCGAAGGAACTGGCGACCCGCGGCGTCGATCTGGACCGCGTGATGTTCGCGCCCAAGATGGCCGTCGAGCAGCACATCGCACGCCTGCGCTGCGCCGATCTCTTCCTCGACACCTGGCCTTGCAACGCCCACACAACGGCGAGCGAAGCGCTCTGGGCCGGCGTGCCGGTGCTGACCGTGCCCGGCGCAACCTATGCCTCGCGCGTGGCTGCGAGCCTGGTCGCGGCCTGCGGCTTGCCGGAGATGGCCTGTGCCGACGAAGAGGCCTATGTGCAGCGCGCCATCCACCTCGCGCAATCGCCTGCCGAATTGAAGGCTGCCAAGACGCACCTGGAAACCCGGCGCATGACGCTGCCGCTCTTCGACACCGACCACTACACCCGCCACTACGAAGCCTTGCTGGTGCGCATGTTCGACCGCCAGCAGGCCGGGCTCGCACCGGACCATCTGCTGGCTGCAACTGAGGCGGAACCGTCATGAGAGTCTTCGTCTACTGCCCCGCCAACTATTCGACCGGCGGCCCCGAGGCGCTGCACCAGTTCGCCTCCACCGGTCATGCGCTGGGTTACGACATCGCTATGGTCTACTTTCCGGAAGACCACCCGTCACCCGTGCCCGAGAACTACCGCTGCTATGGTGCGCCCGTTTCGGCACGCGCCTGCGATGCGGCCGATGCGGTGATCGTCGTGCCCGAGACCGAAGTCCATCGCCTCGCCGAATTCCGCCTGGCCACACGTGCCGTCTGGTGGCTGAGCGTGGACAACTTCGAGACCCGCGCCGAGATGCTGCGCGAGCGCACCAAGGCGGCGGTGAGCCCGCTGAATTTCGTCTTCGATCCGCGCGTGGGCTGCCACCATCTGGCGCAGTCGGAATATGCGCGTCACTACCTCGCCGCCAAGGATCAGCCGGCGGAGCGCACGCATGTGCTGACCGACTTCATCCGCAGCGAGATCGTCGAGCGCAGCCGCTCCTTGCGCGATGCCGGCAAGCTCGACTTCGTCGCCTACAACCCGCAAAAAGGCCTCGAATTCACCAAGGCGTTGATGGCCTCCTCGCCGCCCGAACTCAAGTGGCTGCCCATCCAGAACATGACGCCGGCGCAAGTGGCCGAGCTGCTGGGCCATGCCAAGGCCTATGTCGATTTCGGCGGGCACCCGGGCCGCGACCGCATCCCGCGTGAGGCCGCGCTGTGCGGCGCCTGCGTGGTCACCGGCATGAAGGGCAGCGCCGCCAACGAGATCGATATTCCCGTGGCCGCGCACTACAAGATCGACGAGACCCGGGCCGATGCGCATCAGCATACGGTCGCGCTGCTGCTCGACATCGTCCAGCGCTATGACGCGCACCGGCCGGCGTTCGATGGTTATCGCCAATGGGTCGAGCGCCAGGAAGCCGGGTTCGCCGATGAGGTGTTCACCACCCTCTCGACCTTGCAGGCCGGCATCCGCGCCCGGCGCAGGTTTGCGTTGTGAAGGAGCATGAAATGAACAAGGCTCACATCTGCATCGTTCAGCCGGTCGCGTACCTGCATTCGCTCGGCTTCCTGAACCAGGGCATGTATCTGCAGCATCACCTGCAAGGCCTGGGCCTTGCCGTGACCATGGAGAAGAACCGGCTGCGGCGCGATGCGGTCAACTTCGTGCTGGGCGCGCACCTGGGGTTCGATGCGGCGCTGCAATCGCAGTACCCGTGCGTCATCGTCAACCTCGAGCAGCTCGGTGAGGGCGGGCTCGATGCCGGGCCGCAGTACCTGCGGTTGCTGAAGGAAAGCGCGGTGGTCGACTACCACCCGGCCAACGTACCCGCGTACAGCGATGGCCAAAGCGATGTGCCCCTGCTGAGCATCGGGCCCGCACCCTATCTCGATGACGGCATGCCGGCGGTGCCGCTGGAAGAGCGGCCGATCGACATCTTCTTCTTCGGCAGCATGAACGACCGGCGGCGCCAGGCGATCGATCGCATCGAGCGCTGCGGCGTGCAGGTGGCGGCCTTCGATTCGGCGGTGTATGGCCCGGAGCTCGACGAATACATCCGCCAGGCCAAGTGCGTGATCAACCTGCACTTCTACGACGCGGCGCGTTTCGAGCAATCGCGCGCCTCGCTGGTCATGTCGAACGGCACGCCGTTGATCTCCGAACGCAACAAGGAGCCCGGCACGGTCTACAAGGATTCGGTGTTGTGGTTCGACCCGGCGCGGCCGGAGAAATTCTTCGGCGGGTACTTCAAGTCGGAGGCGTTTTATGCGGATGCGCGGGCCGCGCTCGCGCGCTTTCGCCAGCACGATCCGCGGCCCAACATCGAACGCATCTGGCAGTTCGGCCTGGCCTGTCAGGCGGCCTGGGCGCAGCAGCACGCGGCCACTGCGGATGCACCACGGCGCCTCTCGCGCACTGTGCGTGGCGATGGGTATCGCCACCACTGGATCAACGTCGACTTCGATGCGGCGCTGCGTCCGGATTGGCAGGTCGACTTGAACGAGCCGCTGGCGCTGCCTCATGTGGTTGCCACGCCCTCTTGGGGTGAGCTGAGCTTGACACAAGGCTGCTTGAACGCGATCGACGCGGGTGTTGTCGAGGGTTCAGCAGAGAACGCCGCCGCCTTCATGAGCAATTGCCTGAACCTGCTCGAAGTGGGCGGCACCCTGAGCTTCGAGCTGCCACTCGACGGCCGCGCGTCGTCTGTCGCGCCGCATGTCCATGTGCAAAACTGGCTGCTGCCGTTTACGCACAAGTATTGGCGCTGCGCCTGGCTCGCCCATCGCTTCGACCGCCGGCACATCGGCTACTGCGCCGAGGACGGCAGCGCCACATCGGCAGACGACGCGCGGCGCATGCGCGTGGTGCTGGTCAAGGTGCAGGCCACATTGCAAGAGCGAATGCTGGCGCGCGCCGCGCGAGAAGATTTCGGAATGCCGGAGCGGCTGGGCTCGTAGTGCTCAGTGGAA
>JAMFRW010000356.1 GCA_026224975.1 Rhodoferax sp.
CGGTCCAGTCGGTGATGTAGACCTTGTGGTCCTTCAGCAGCTCCCGCACCGTTTCGCGCAGCAGCGTGGAGTGGTGGCCGGAGAGGGGAGCCACCACCAGCACCGTCGGTTGGTCCTTCATGCGCGTGAGCATGGGCAAATCATCGGTGAAGCGCTTGAAGCGCAGCAGCCGGCAGAACGGTTTCAGGAGCGCCACCTGCTCCTGCACGGCGACATCGACGCCGTCGACATTGACCGAGGTGATCTCGAATTCGGGCTTCTCGTATTCCTTCGACAGGCGGTGCATCAGGTCGAGACCGGCCGAAACGCGCTGTGCACCGGGGGTGTGCGCAAACGGCGACAGCGGGTGGTTGTAGAGCTTGGACGTGGCGCTCGCGAACTCTGCGAACGGGCTCAATAGCGCGCGTTGGGATTCATAAACCTGGTAGAGCATGAACAGACCTCTGGTTGTCGCTGCCGGGCTGGCGAGCCGGGGCGCGATGAAGACACTCGGTCGGCGACGCCGGCGCTTGTGCAGTGCAGCATTCTAAAAACAATCCCTGAATCATGCCGGCCGCCGGGGCAGGGATAAACCCGGAAAAGGTGCGGAAAATGCCATCTTTGGTGCGCAGCCCCACAACTATGGGGTGTGAATGAACGAAAAAAAGCCCGGACTTGCCGGGCTCTCGCGTAGGAATAGTGCTCTTTTCAGTTGGCAACCTTGGCGATGGCGCTCACCACCGCGTCGATGTTCTTCTCGTTCAGCGCCGCCACGCAGATGCGCCCGGAGTCGACGCCATAGATGCCGAACTCACCGCGCAGCCGCTCCATCTGCGGCTTGTTCAAGCCGGAGTAGCTGAACATGCCTTTCTGGCGGGTGATGAAGCTCATGTCCTGCTTCAGGCCGGCGGCGCTGAGCTTGTCTTGCAAGGCGGTGCGCATTTCCTTGATGCGTGCGCGCATGCCGGCCAGCTCGTCTTCCCACATCGCGCGCAGCGCCGGCGTGGTGAGCACCATGGCGACGACTTGCGCGCCGTGCGTGGGAGGGTTCGAATAGTTGGTGCGGATCACGCGCTTCAACTGGCTCAGCACGCGGCCGGCTTCTTCCTTCGACTCGCAGACCACGCTCAGGGCGCCCACGCGCTCGCCGTAGAGCGAGAAGCTCTTCGAGAAGCTGGTCGAGACGAAGAAGTCGAGCCCGGCCGTCATGAACATGTTGACCACTGCGCCGTCTTCGGCAATGCCTTCGCCGAAGCCCTGGTAGGCCATGTCGAGGAAGGGCACGAGCCCGCGCGACTGCACCGTGGCGATCACCTTCGACCACTGCTCCAGCGTGATGTCGCAGCCGGTCGGGTTGTGGCAGCAGGCGTGCAGCACGACGATGGTGCCGGGGCCGGCCGCGTCGAGCGCGCCCAGCATGCCGTCGAAATCGATGTTGTCGGCACGCTTCGCGTCGTAGTACGGGTAGTTCTCGACATTGAACCCGGCGCTTTCGAACAGCGCGCGGTGGTTTTCCCAGCTCGGGTCGCTGATCAGCACGCGCGAGTCGGGCAACATGCGCTTGAGCAGGTCGGCGCCCACTTTCAGGCCGCCAGTGCCGCCGAGTGCCTGGATGGTCGCGATGCGGCCGGCTTTCACGGCGTCGCTCTCGGCGCCGAAGACCAGGCTTTGCACCGCCTTGTCATAAGCGGCGATGCCGTCGATGGGCAAATAACCTCTTGCCTTCGGCGCTTCCATCATCATCTTCTCGGCTTCCTGCACGCATTGCAGCAGCGGGAGCTTGCCATCGGCGTCGAAGTAGACGCCGACGCCCAGGTTGACCTTGGCCGGGTTCGGGTCGGCGTTGAACTGCTCGTTCAGGCCGAGGATCGGATCGCGTGGGGCCATTTCGACGGCAGCAAACAGCGAGCGCGTGGGCGAAGCCATGGTGGGTCCTTGTCAGTAGGGCGGTCAGTGGAGTGGGGCGGGGATTTCCGCTACCCTCGTCGGTTGCCTTGTCAGTCGTGGCGCACCTGCAAGGCACGACGCTGGGCGCATCAGGAAAACCCGAAGGATTTTATCTGCCATGGCCGAAGTCTCTGAAGTCACCCTCGTCGAACCCCCTGCGGCCGAGCCGGAAGGCCAGTTCGTCAGCTACCCGGATTCGCCGTTCCAGCTCTATCAACCGTACCCGCCGGCGGGTGATCAGCCGACGGCGATTGCCGAGCTGGTCGAAGGCCTGCGCGACGGCCTGAGCTTCCAGACGCTGCTGGGCGTCACCGGCTCCGGCAAGACCTTCACGATGGCCAACGTCATCGCGCAAATGGGCAAGCCGGCGATCGTGTTCGCGCCGAACAAGACCTTGGCCGCGCAGCTCTATGCCGAGTTCCGCGAGTTCTTCCCGAAGAACGCGGTCGAGTATTTCGTCAGCTACTACGACTACTACCAGCCCGAGGCCTACATTCCGGCGAGCGACACCTACATCGAGAAGGATTCCTCCCTGAACGAGGAAATCGAGCGAATGCGCCTCTCGGCGACGAGTTCCCTTCTCACGCGGCGCGACGTGATCGTCGTCTCAAGCGTCTCGTGCATCTACGGCTTGGGCTCTCCCGAGGACTACGCCTTCATGATCTGCCCGCTCGAGGTCGGCCAGAAGATCACCCGGGAACAACTCCTGACGAAGTTCGTCGAGATCCACTACGAGCGGGGCGACTTCGAGCTGGCCCGGAGCAAGTTCCGGGTGCGAGGCGACGTCGTCGAGGTCGGCCCCGCCACGGAAGAGTGGGCGCTGCGGATCGAGTTCTTCGGAGACGAGATCGAGCGCCTCACACGGATCGAGCCGCTGACCGGGGAGACC